>VAXK01000196.1 GCA_005885565.1 Actinomycetota bacterium | reverse complement strand
CGATCTCCTCGAACGGATCCCGCCCCGGGATCGTGAACAAACGACGCACGCCAACCCGCGCGTCCTCGTCGACCAACACGTTGTCGACCACATCGGCCAGCCCGTTGGCCTCGTGTGCCTGCATCTCTTGCGCGGACGCCATGCCTTGCTCCTCCCTGAGGTTCGAGTCGCCTGGATAAGCGGGACCTGGCAGCCTAGAGACGATCTCGGACGGAGGCGAAAACGCTGCGTTAGCAGGGTAACGAAGACTCGCACGCCTGACGGCCGTCGTCCGCTTCGACCGGCTGGGCTCACTCCGAAACCTGTGCGAGCACCGTGTGGCCAGCCGCTGTTGACCGTCGTGCAGAGGAGGAGTAACGTCGTTTGGGTCTGAGAGGTGCCACCCTCCGATTCCGGGGACTGTCTTTGAGCATCTTTGGCCAGACGAGCAAGCGCATCGGCCTTTGACTCACGGGCAGAAGCCGGGTTCGTGCGGCGAGGAAGGCAGGACGTGATCCCCCGCCCTAAGGAGGAGAGAAGCCCATGAGATCACGAACGATGAGAATCAGGATCAGGCGCTGTGTCTTGCTCGGGCTGATGCTCGGGTCGCTGCTGGTCGTATCCCCGGCGGCTCAAGCAACGCCGACGTTCCAGGTGGTGGCGACCATCAACGTGGGCGTCAACCCGTTCGGAGCAGCGATGGCCCCGAACGGGAGCAGCCTCTGGGTCGCGAACTCGGGCAACTTTTCGACTACTGGACATACCGTCACTCGCATCAACCCGTCTTCCTACGCCATCCAAGGAACGATCAACGTCGGCAATTTCCCCGAGGACGTCGCGTTCACCCCCAACGGCAGTCAGGCCTTCGTCACGAACGACTCCGATGCCACCGTCTCGGTGATCAACGCCACGACCCACACGGTCACCCAGACCGTCAGCTTGTCCTCGATACCGATGCTCTTCCCGACGGGGGTCGCCGTCACCCCAGACGGCAGCAAGGTCTTCGTGACCAGCATCGCAGGACAGCAAGACACCTCCCGCCAGAACATCGCGGTCCTGAACAACTCGAATCCTGCGAACG
>VAXK01000195.1 GCA_005885565.1 Actinomycetota bacterium | reverse complement strand
CTCCGGACGGAAGCCAGCTCGTGGCCGGCCACGACGTAGGTGACGAGGCGCCGCCCGGCGCCGTGTTCATCAACCCCTCCAACAACGCGATCCTCGCCGACCTCAGGCTCCACGAGGTCGGGGTCTGCCCCGGCACCGCGATCACTCCCGACGGCCGGTTCTCCTACCTGACCAAGTTCAGCATCGACGGCGGGACCGGCGAGGTGTGGGTCATCAATAACGCGACCCATGCGACCGTCGCGATCATCCCGATGCCGGACAGGTCGATGTACGGGATCAGGATCACACCCGACGGGCGTTTCGCCTTC
>VAXK01000222.1 GCA_005885565.1 Actinomycetota bacterium | reverse complement strand
TGTGACGGCGGAGCTCCTCGCCTAGGCGCGACGGCGTGGCCCCGCCGTGAGCCGGGCTAAAATGCCTGCAAAGGCGATGCAGACGGACCTCACACCGCGTCAGCGCGACATCCTCGGGAAGCTCGTCGAGGAGTACGTCGCCACGGGCCAGCCCGTCGGCTCGAAGAACCTCGTCGAGCGGTCGCGTCTCGTGGTGTCGTCCTCGACGGTTCGCTACGAGCTCGCGGAGCTTGAAGGGCTGGGCTTCCTGACCCATCCCCACACCTCCGCCGGCCGGATCCCGACCGAGCGGGGCTACCGCCTGTACGTCGACGAGCTGCTCGAACGGCTCGAGCCGCGTCCTGCGCGCTTCCAGCTCGACCTCTCGACGCTCCGGAGCGAGGTCGAGTCGGCGCTCCAGGCGACCACGGAGGCACTCGCCGACGTGACCAGCCTGCTGGCGCTCGTCTCGGCGCCCCCGCTCGAGACGACGACGGTGCGTCACGTCGAGGTGCTCCTGCTCCAGCCGGAGGTCGTCGTGGTGGTCGTGATCACGTCGACGGGCGACGTCTCCAAGCGGGTGGTGACCTTCAACCGGTCCGTCGATCCGGGGCTGGTGAACTGGGCCGCGGAGTACCTCAACGAGCGCGTGGCCGGTCTCGGTCTCGGAACTCATCTCCTGCGGAGGCGGTTCGAGGATCCCGGTCTCTCGGCCGGCGAGCGCGAGTTCCTGGCTCTGCTGCGGCCAGCGTTCACCGAGCTGCTGCGGGCGGAGCAGCGGCTCTACGTCGGCGGCGCCGCGAGCCTGCTCGAGGACGTGCGGGCGGAGGAGCTCGGTGTCTACCGGCGCTTGCTCGAGGCGCTCGAGAAGCGTGCGGCGCTCCTCGAGCTCGTGGACGAGGCGCTCGACGCCAAGCATCCGTTCGTGCGCGTCGGCGGGGAGCTCGAGCACCCGAAGCTCCAGGACGTAGCGCTGGTCGCCGCCTGCTACGGCCTCTCGAATCGCGCCCTCGGGACGGTCGGGCTGCTCGGCCCGGTGCGCATGGACTACGACAAGGCCATTCGCTCCGTGCGCTCGGCCGCGCACGAGCTCTCGCGCTTCGTCGAAGCGGTCTACGCCGACAACTGAGCCTGCCCTGGCGCCGCCGCTGCGCCCGGCGGAGTCGAAGCTAACCTTGCCGCAATGGCCACGACGCAGCGGGACTACTACGAGATCCTGGGCCTGCCGCGGAACGCGACCGACGGCGACATCAAGAAGGCGTTCCGGCGACTCGCGCGCGAGCTGCACCCGGACGTCTCCGACGCCCCTGACGCGCACGATCGCTTCCGCGAGGTAGCGGAGGCCTACGAAGTCCTCTCCAAGCCCGAGACACGTGAGGTGTACGACCGCTATGGGCACGCGGGGCTGCGGAGCGGCGGGTTCACACCGTCGCAGTTCGACCTCGGCAACCTCGCCGACATCTTCTCCGCGTTCTTCGGCGACGACCTCTTCGGGGGAGCGGGGCGCGGCCGCGCGCAGGCTCGCGGCGCCGACGTCGCAGCGCAGGTGGAGATCGAGCTCGTGGAGGCGGCCACCGGCACGACGCGCGAGGTTCCGATTCGGACGAGCGTCTCGTGCGGGCGCTGCGGCGGGAGCGGCGCAGAGCCGGGCACCAGCCCGACGAGATGTCCGCAGTGCGAGGGCAGCGGCTATCTCCAGCACGTCTCGCGAAGCGCGTTCGGCCAGTTCGTGCGGACGCAGCCGTGCACGCGCTGCGGCGGTGCGGGCACCATCGTGGAGACTCCGTGCGATCGCTGCGCGGGCAGCGGACGCGTCGTCGAGGAGCGTTCGCTCCGCGTCGAGATCCCGCCGGGGATCCACGACGGGCAGCGGATCCGGCTCAGCGGCGAAGGTCACGCCGGCGCGCTGGGCAGCCGATCCGGAGACCTCTTCGTGCTCGTTCGGGTCGTGCCCGACGAGCGGTTCGTGCGCGAAGGAGACGACATCTTCTCCACCGTCGACCTGACGGTGACGCAGGCGGCGCTGGGCGCCGAGGTCACGGTTCCGACACTCCAGGGCGACGTCGCGCTGCAGTTCGAGCCGGGGACGCAGCCCGGGGAGATCCGCGTCCTGCGCGGGCGCGGCATGCCGGTGCTCCAGGGATTCGGGCGGGGCGACCAGCGCGTCCTCGTGAACGTACGCGTGCCGCGCCGGCTGACCGACGAGCAACGGCGGCTCCTCGAGCAGCTCGAGCAGCGCTTCACCGAGGACAACTACCGCGACGACGAGGGCTTCTTCGACAAGCTGAAGATCGCTCTCTTCCCGGCCGGGTTCGAGGAACGCGATCGAGGCCGCGGACTCGAGCTCGCCGCGTACACCGATGCCGCCGGAGCGGCCGAGGTTCGAGCCGCATTCGGCGACGTCGTCGAGGCCGAGGTCACGCCGGGCTGGGAGGAGCGGTGGCGCGACTTCCACCGCCCCGTCCGCGTCGGCCCGCTCTGGATCGGCCCCGACTGGGAGACTCCACCGCAGGACGCGATCGCGGTGGTGATCGAGCCGGCGCGCGCGTTCGGGACGGGCGGGCACCCGACCACGAGGTTGTGCCTCGAGCTCCTCGTCGAGCTTCGATCGGAGCTCGGCGCGGCGAGCGTGCTCGACGTCGGCTGCGGGTCCGGCGTGCTGGCCGTCGCCGCCGCGCTGCTGGGCTACCGGCCCGTCCGCGGGATCGACGCCGATGGTACGGCCGTCGAGGAGACCCGGCGAAACGCCGAGGTGAATGACGCCTCGGTCGACGCGTCCTGCGCGGATGCGCTCACCGCCGAGCCGACGTCGTCTTCGCGAACATCGCGCGCGAGACGATCGAGGCGTTCGCACCACGCCTCCGCTGCCGTCTGCTCGTCGCCTCCGGGTATCTGGAGACCGGGCCGACGGGCCTGACCGGCTTCCGCCATCTGCGGAGGCGCGCGGCCGACCGCTGGGCCGCCGATCTCTACGCGCACGAGGATGTTTCGGTGCGAAGTCGCAACAGTCGTGTCTGAAGATCCTCGCTACCGTGCCTGTAGGGGTCGCGGGGGACCCCTTGGGGGCAGTTACGGAGTCTCGCTCCGGCCGCCGCGCGATTCTCGTACGACTCCGGCGGTAGAGTCCCGCCCCGGTGACGAGCTTCTCGATCCGCTTCCTCGGCTGCAAGGTCTCCCAGACCGACGCGCACGAGATCCGCGAGCGTCTCCTAGCCGACGGCCATATGGAGACCGCCTGCGCCGACGTCGCGGTCGTCAACACGTGCTGCGTCACGCACGAGGCCGTGCGAAAGTCGCGTCACGCGGTCGCCCGGGCGGCGCGCTCGCATCGCCGCGTCTTCGCCACCGGCTGCGCCGCGAATCTCGCCACCGACGCATTCGGCGGCTTGTCGGAGAACGTCACGGTCGTCGCCCGGCCGAGCGAGGAGACGCCGGCCGCGGTCGCAGGCGACGTCGGCGCCGTCGCGTGCTTCGCCGGCCATGCCCCGCTCGACCGTGTCCGCGCGTTCGTGAAGGTGCAGGACGGCTGTAGCTTCTCGTGCAACTTCTGTGTCATCCCGCTCGTCCGCGGGCGGTCGCGGAGTCGGGCGGCGGACGCGGTGCTGCGGGAGATTCGGAGGCGAGTCGCCCAGGGGCACGGCGAAGTCGTCCTCACCGGGATCAACCTCGGTTGCTACCGCGATCGGGCCGCGGGGTACGACCTTCCCCGGCTCATCCGGGCGGCGGGCGCGATTCCCGGCCTCGTTCGCCTGCGGCTCTCGTCGATCGAGGTGAACCACCTGACGCGCGAGCTGATCATCGCGCTCCGCGAGACGCCGACCGTGTCGAAACACCTGCACGTCCCGCTCCAGTCCGGCGAGGACAGCGTGCTTCGAGACATGGCTCGCCGGTACGACCTCGCAACCTATCTTCGGCGCCTCGCGCCGCTCGGCGACGACTTCAACCTCACGACCGACGTCATCGTCGGCTTCCCGACCGAGGACGACCGCGCCTTCCGGCGGACGCTCGCGGCCGTGCGCGAAGCTCGGATCACGAAGGTGCACGTCTTCCCGTATTCGCCCCGGCCCGGTACGGCGACCGCGACGGCCGACACCGTTCCGCCGGAGGTGAAGAAGGAGCGGAGCGCGCGTCTGCGCGCCTACTCCGACGCGGCCTGCCTCGCTCGGTGGCGGACGAAGATCGACAGTGAGGACACCGTTCTCGTCGACCGGCCCGGCCGTGGCTACGGCGACGACTACTGCCCGTGGCGCGTCGACGAGCCGATCGGCGCGTTCGTGCAGGTGCGCGGCGCGGGCGTCACCGAGGAGGGAATCGTCGCTGCCTGAGGACTGCCTCTTCTGCCGCCTCGTCCGAGAGGGCGACCACGTCGTGAGAGCGGACGGTTTCGTCGCGATTCGCGACATCAATCCGAAGGCCGAGACGCACCTGCTCGTCCTGCCCGAGCGGCACGTGGACACCTTTCGCGACGTTGGCGAGTTCCCGCCCGACGAAGCGAAACGGATGCTCGACTTCGTCGCGGAGACCGCCCAGGAGGCGGGCCTCACCGACTACCGCGTGCTCGTCAACGTCGGCGCCGGGGCCGGTCAGACGGTCCTCCACCTCCACTGGCACGTCCTCGGCGGACACGTCACAGGGATGCCGGCATGAGCCTGATCGCGCGCCTGGAGACGGAGCTGAAGGAAGCGATGCGTGCGCGCGACGACGAGCGGCGCGACGCGCTGCGGCTGCTCCTGTCGAGCCTGCGGGGAGCGGAGAAGGAGCTCCAGCGGCCGCTCCACGACGACGAGGAGCTCCAGGTGCTCCAGCGCGAGCGGAAGCGACGGATCGAGGCTGCGGAGGCGTTTCGCGCCGGCGGGCGGCCGGAGCAGGCCGATGCAGAGGAGGCCGAGCTGGGCGTGCTCGCGGAGTTCATGCCCGAGCAGCTCGACGAGGAGGAGCTGGAGGAGATCGTGGACAGCGCGATCGCCGAGGTCGGCGCGACGAGCATGCGGGACTTCGGCCGGGTGATGGCGGACGTCATGCCACAGGTGTCGGGCCGCGCCGACGGCTCCGTCGTGAGCCAGCTCGTCCGCGAGAAGCTGGCCTAAGGCCGGACGAGTCCACGGCGGCCATGGCCGCCGTGAAAAGACCCATCCCCCCATGGGGTGCGAGAATCCCAAGACGAACGCTAGCGGCTGTCGGCGCGCGTGTCTGTGCCGATTCTGCGCCGGAAGCTGCACGCCGGGTGAGTCCCGCTCACATAAGGACAGTGGGGCCGGGAGCGACGACCGATGGGCTCAGATGCGGCGGGCGCCGACGTAGGTCTGCGCGTACCAGCCCGTGATCGACGAGACCTTCACGACGTCGCCGGTATGCGGGGCGTGGATGAACTGGTTCTGGCCGATGTAGATGCCGACGTGGCCGAGCCCGTCGAAGAAGACCAGGTCGCCGGGTTGCAGCTGGCCGCGCGAGACGGCCACGCCCATTCGGTACTGGGCCACCGTGTAGTGCGGGAGCGAGATGCCGAGCTGGGCGTACACGTACATGACGAGTCCGGAGCAGTCGAACCCGCTTGGTGACGCGCCGCCCCAGCGGTAGGGAACGCCGAGGTAGCGCGCCGCGATCGTCGCCGCCTCGGGATGGCCCGCGCCGACCGGTCCCGACGACGCCGGCGGAGGCGGAGCGGGCGGCGGAGACGATGGCGCAGGCGGCGCAGGCGAAGAGGCCGGAGCGGCCCCCGTCGTTGGCGTCGCCAACGGCGTGGGGGATGCGGTCACGGCCGCCGCCCGCGCCTGCGCACGAGCCCGCTCACGCTCCCGCTGCGCCGCGAGCGCCAGCAGGTGCTCGCGCCGAAGGCGCGCCCGCGCCTCGGCCGCGAGCCTGCGCTCGCGTGCGCGCTCACGCGCGCGGATCTGGACGATCTCCGTGTGGATCGACGCGAGCAGCTCGCGGCGCCGCGCCAGCGAGCTCTGGATGCGCGCGCGCGTCGCGGCCAGGCGCGCGACCGTTTGCCGTTGGGTCCGCCGCTCCCGCTCGAGCTGCGCCTGCCGCCGCGCGAGATCGGCCTTCGCGGCCGCGGCCTCCCGCGCGACCTCGTCGTCCTGGGCGGCGACCTTCCGAGCCACGTCGAGCTCGTCGAGGAGGTCGCTCAGGCTGGAGGCGCCGAGCAGGATGTCGAGCGCCGTCGGCTGCTCGGACGTGTAGATCAGGACCATCCGGCGCTCGAGCCGCGTCTGCGCGATGCGGAGCGTCCGCCGCGCGCGCACGAGCGCCGCCCGGTTTTGCCGCAGCTCGCCGTCCAGCGCCGCGAGCTGCACGCGGGCGCCGTCGTACGCGTCGACCGTGTGGCTCAGCTGCCGGTCGATCCGGCCGATCTCGGCGAGCACCCGCGCGGCCTCGCTCTGCTTCTCCGCGACCGTCGGCGGCGAGGCCGTTCCGGCCGCCGCGGCCACGAGGGGCACGGCGAGAGCGAGGGTTGCGAGGAAGAATCGCGGTCGCACGTCGGAGGTGGGCCGGGCATCCGGCAGGGCTTGCGAGCAGGCGGTTCGCGAGGGAGCCTACTGGGCTTCCTGGACGAGGCCAAGTCTGAACCGCTGCCTACACTGAGCCCGTGCAGGAAGTGCTCTCGGTCTCGAACGACGTCGCGGCGGAGCTGGCCGGCATCTCGGACGGCGTCCTCGACGCTCTCCGCGACCGCCTCGGCTGCACGATCCTCCTGCGCGGGAACCGGCTCACGATCGAGGGCGAGGACGAGCGCGTGGCCGAGGCGCGGGCGGTCATCGACGAGCTCGCGGAGCTCGTCCAGGGCGGCCACGAGATCGGGCCCTCGACCGTCGACGCGGTCGTCGCCGCGCTCGACGAGGCCGAGGACGTGCGCGAGATCTTCGAGGACGTCGTCTGGCGCCATCGCGGCAAGAACATCGCGCCCAAGACGGTCACGCAGAAGCGCTACGTCGACGCGATCCGCCGCTGCACGGTCACGTTCGGGATCGGCCCGGCCGGAACCGGCAAGACCTACCTGGCCATGGCGCTCGCGGTCGCGGCGCTCGCGGAGAAGCAGGTCGGTCGGATCATCCTGACCCGGCCGGCCGTCGAGGCGGGGGAGCGGCTCGGCTTCCTCCCCGGCGACATGCTCGCCAAGGTCGACCCGTACCTGCGGCCGCTCTTCGACGCCCTCTACGACATGCTCGACGCCGACCGGCTCGCCGCGTACATGGACCGCGGCACGATCGAGGTCGCGCCGCTCGCGTTCATGCGCGGCCGCACGCTGAACGACTCGTTCATCATCCTCGACGAGGCGCAGAACACGAGCCCGGAGCAGATGCAGATGTTCCTGACCCGCCTCGGCTTCGGCTCGAAGGTGGTGGTCACCGGCGACGTGACCCAGATCGACCTGCCGCGCGAGCAGGCGTCGGGCCTGATCCAGGTGCAGGACATCCTCTCCTCGATCGAGGGCATCGCGTTCATCCGCTTCGGGCACCAGGACGTCGTGCGACACAAGCTCGTCCAGCGCATCGTGGAGGCGTACAAGCTGCACGCCGAGGAGACCGGCACGCAGCGGCGGCACTGAGCCGCGTGGTCGACGTCGAGGTGTCGAACCTGACGCGGTCGCCGGTCGACGAGGAGGGCGCTGTCGAGCTGGCGCGCCGAGTGCTCGCCGCCGAGGGCCTCGAGGAGGCCGAGGTCGGCGTGCAGTTCGTCTCGCCGGAGCGGATCGCGGAGCTCAAGGGCGAGCACCTCGGGTTGCACGAGGCGACGGACGTCCTCGCCTTCCCGATCGACGGCCGTGACGAGCTGCCCGCCGGGGTGCCGCGCCAGCTCGGCGACGTCGTGCTGTGCCCGGAGATCGTGCGCGACGAGTGGCGGGCCCCGCTCGTGCACGGGCTCTTGCACCTGCTCGGCTACGACCACGGCGCCGAGATGGACGCGCGCGAGCGGCTCCACGCGGGATGAGCACGCCGCGCCGCGCCCCGTCGCTCCTCGAGAGCTTCAACTATTCGCTCGAGGGCGTCATCCACGTCCTGCGCACGCAGCGGAACATGCGGATCCACTTCCTCGTCGCCGCCGTCGTGCTCGTGGTCGCGTTCGCCGCGGGGGTGACGAACTACGAGCTGATCGCGCTCCTGCTCTCGATCGCGTTCGTGCTCATCGCGGAGATGATCAACACGGCGATCGAGAGCGCGATCGACACGGCCACGACGTCCTTCGACCCGCACGCGAAGCTCGCGAAGGACATCGCCGCGGGGGCGGTGCTGATCGCGAGCGTGAACGCGGTCGCCGTCGGCTACATCGTCTTCGCCCGCCGCCTCTCCGACCCGAGCTCGCGCCTGATCGACCGCGTGCGGAACGCGCCGATCGACCTGACTCTGATCGCCCTCGTCGTGACGATCCTGATCGTGATCGGGACGAAGGCCATGACCGGACGGGGCACGCCGCTGCGAGGCGGGCTGCCCTCGGGCCACGCCGCCCTCGCCTTCTCGGGCTGGATGGCGGCGACGTACGTGCTCGGCGACACGCGGCATCGCTTCCTCGTCTCGACCCTGACGTTCATCATGGCGCTCCTCGTCGCGCAGACCCGCGTCGAGTCGGGCGTGCACTCGACGCTCGAGGTCGCCTACGGGGGGCTCATCGGCGCGATCGTCACGCTCGTGCTCTTCCAGGTCTTCACGTGAGGTCGGGCTTCGTGGCCGTCGCCGGGCGGCCGAACGTCGGCAAGTCGACCCTCGTGAACGCGTTGTGCGGCGGCAAGGTGGCGATCGTCTCCGACAAGCCGCAGACGACGAGGCGCCGCATCCTCGGCGTCGCGAACGGCGAGGGATACCAGCTCGTGCTCGCCGACCTGCCGGGCTTCCAGCGGCCTCGCGACGCGCTGACCGAGCGGATGCAGCGCACGGTCGACTCGGCCTTCGAGGACGTGGAGGCGGTGCTGTTTGCCCTGTCGGCGCGGGAGCGGATCGGCGCGGGCGACCGGTTCATCGCGGAGCGCGTCTTCGGGCTCGGCGTCCCGGTCGTGATCGTGCTCAACAAAGTCGACCGGCTCAAGCCGGGTCACATCGCGTCGCAGATGGAGACGGCCGCTCGGCTCGGCGACTTCCACGCGCTCCATCCCGTGGGCGCGAAGACGGGCGACGGCGTGGGGGAGCTGCGCGAGGAGCTCGTCTCGCTTTTGCCCGAGGGGCCGCTCTACTTCCCCGAGGGCGAGCGGACCGACCTGCCGCTCGAGCTCCAGGTCGCCGAGCTCGTGCGCGAGAAGGCGCTCCAGCTCACGCGCGAGGAGGTGCCGCACGCGGTGAGCGTCGAGGTCGAGGAGCTCACCGACGAGGTCGTTCGCGCGAACGTCTTCGTCGAGACGGAGTCGCAGAAGCAGATCGTCGTCGGCCGCGGCGGCTCGATGGTCAAGGAGATCGGCGTGCGGGCACGGCCGGAGATCGAGCTCCTGCTCGGCCGGCACGTCTTCCTCGAGCTGCACGTCAAGGTGCGCCCCCGCTGGCGGCGGGACGAGGCGATGCTCGAGCGCCTCGGGATCTGAGGGCGAGCAGCGGCCCGCGGCGCGCCTGCCTTTCGTTCCCGATCCGGCACAGACACGTGCGGATTTCGCCGCTAGGCTCGCAGCGGGGAGGAGGAGGGCGGCGCCTTACCTAGGGGACCCGGGGCGGCTGCGACGGCCACGAGCAGCGCCCGGGCGCGAGCACGAGCCCGGCCAGCACGCCCGCCGCGAGGAGCTGCATCCACGCTGGCAGCCCACCCGGCCGGTGCCAGCCTTCGAAGCGGTGGCTCGGGAAGAGCTTGCGGCCGCCGGGGCGCGGCAGGCGAAGCACGTGCTCGACGTCCGGCGTCGCGGCCGCGGCCGCGCCGATCGTCGCCCGGTCGAGAGCGCCCCGCCGCAGCGCGACGAGGAGCAGCAGCGCAACGCCGCTTCGCAGCTCGAACCGCCGCGAGGGGATGTCCCGGTGCGGAATGCGGTCGCCCACGGCGTGGCTGAGCAGCCCGAGCGCCACCGCCGTTCGCCTCGACCGCGCGGTGGCGCCGACGGCAGCCCCGCTCGCCACGTGCAGGCTCACGATCATCGCGGCGTGTAGTAGCGGGCGACCCAGCGCGAGAGCCCGTCGAGGCCGGGAAAGAGGACGCGCTCGGTGACGTTCGCCTGGTCGAGCTTGTCCCGGATCTCCCACTTGAGCTCCGCCGGGACGACGATCCGCCGCGCGAGCTCGCGGTGCTGAGCGAGCCATTCGTCCGGCGAGACGGTCGGGCTCGAGCCGAGGGAGAACAGGGCGTACTGGTTGACGATCCGCTCGTCGAACGAAGGCGGCTCGACGAAGACGAGGAAGTCCTCGTCGCCGAGATCGTCGAAGCGTTCGAGGTCGCGCGCGGCGCGGTCGAGCATCTCCGTGTTGAACAGGTTCGCGCCTTCCTCCTCGAGCAAGCGGCGCAGCTCGGCCGGCGCGCGGCGATGCGCCTGGACGTAGTCCGCGCACCAGACGACGCCGTCCTCGTCGTACCGGTCGAGGTTCGCGGTGACGAAGTGCAGCGCGACGTAGGGCGAGTACGTCCAGTCGAGGAGCCGCGTCGGCAGCCCGTGATGCTGGCCGAGGGCGAGCCAGTTCCAAAGGGAGTCGACCGGCACGTCCCCGCGCCCCGCGTACTTGCGGAAGTTGCGCAGCAGGTGCCGCTCGAGCTCGTGCGCGTCGCCGCCGAGCCGGACGAGGCTCGTCGTCAGGTCGCTGTCCGCGCGGGACATGCCGCGGAACGCGAAATCGGAGCGGAAGCGCCCGAGCGGCTCGTGCCAGGAGCCTTCGTAGAGCTGCTCCTGGAGCTCGATCCAGCTCGAGACACGAATCGCCATCACGGCCTCCTGAGCAAGTAGAGGTCCTGGTGCGGGTTTCCCTTCGCCCCCTCCGGCAGGAACTCGGCGACCTCGACGCCCGCCGCGAGCCGGTCCTTGACGTACGCCGGCGGATGAAACGCCGAGCAGAGGTTCGTGCCCGCCCCCTCCGGCCAGCGGACGACGAGGCGGCCCGCGTCGAAGGCCGCCCGCTCGTCCAGCGCGAGGCGCTCGCGGTAACGCTCGCCGTGCGTCGTCAGGAGGAGGAAGCCGCCGGGTCGGAGGAGCCGCTCGAGCTCCTGCATCCACGCGTGCTGGAGGTCTTCGGGCAGGTGCGTGAAGACGGAGAGCGCGTAGACGAGGTCGAACGAGCCCTCGGCGTAGTCGAGCGGCGGAGCGAGGCCGTTGGAGGTGAACCGGGCGAAGGGCAGGTTCGCGCGGCACCAGGCGATTGCGTGCCCGTTCGCGTCGGCGCCGTGGACGGCAGTGGTGTCGAGGGACGCCCAGCGCCGCGTCACCCGGCCGCACCCGCAGCCGAAGTCGAGGAGCGCGCCGAGGTCCGCGATCCGTCGCCCGTGCCGCGCAAGCGAGGCCTGGACGCTCTCCGCGGCGAGGCGGCCGCTCTCGAGGAACCAGGCGACGTCGGCGGTGCCTGCGACGCGCACGATCAGCCGCGGCGGCGGAACGGGGAGGCCGTCCTCGGCCGCCGGCGCGTGCCGACCGGCCGCTCGCAGCGCGTTGAGCGCCTCGTAGGCCCGGTACGCAGGCCGGAGGAGACCGACGCGCCGGAGGAGGTCGAGCGCTGCCGCTTTCATGCGCGCGAACGCTAGAGGACGCGCGCGGCCTAGACTTGGAGGGGATGGCACAGGCCCCCGTTCTGCCGCGCGGCTTCGAGCTTCCGCTCGAGCCCCGCCTGCCGCGAATCGGCTCGGTCGACCAGGTTGCGGTCGAGGAGCGCGCGGCGACGCTCGGCAAGCGGTCGATCAAGCGCGAGGCGAAGCTGTGGGCTCTCGACCTCGCCATCCGGACGATCGACCTGACGACGCTCGAGGGGTCGGACACGCCGGGGAAGGTCGCCGCGCTGTGCTCCAAGGCCGTCCGTCCCGATCCGGTCGATCCCTCGATTCCGTCCGTGGCGGCGGTGTGCGTCTACCCGAACCTCGTGCCGGTCGCGGTCGAGCGGCTGCGTGGGGGCGCGGTGAAGGTCGCCTCTGTGGCCACGGCCTTCCCGTCAGGGCAGGCGCCGCTCGACGTGAAGCTCGCCGAGGTGCGTGACGTGGTCGAGGCCGGCGCCGACGAGGTGGACATGGTCATCGACCGGGGCGCGTTCCTGTCCGGCCGGTACGCGAAGGTCTACGACGAGATCGTGCGCGTGAAGGAAGCGAGCGGGAGCGCTCATCTGAAGGTGATCCTGGAGACGGGCGAGCTGGGCACGTACGACAACGTCCGCCGGGCATCCCTCCTGGCCATGGCCGCCGGGGCCGATTTCGTCAAGACCTCGACGGGGAAGCTGCCGTCGGCGGCGACGCTGCCGGTGGCGCTCGTGATGCTGGAGGCGATTCGCGACGTGTACGAGGAGACGGGGCGGATGGTGGGGATGAAGCCCGCCGGCGGCATCCGGAACGCGAAGCAGGCAGTCCAGCACCTCGTCCTGGTGCACGAGACGCTCGGACCGGACTGGCTGACGCCCGACCTGTACCGGCTGGGCGCGTCCTCGCTCCTGAACGACGTGCTGCTCCAGATCCGGAAGGAGCGGACCGGGGCCTACCAGTCCCCCGACTACTTCACGATCGACTGATTTTGACCCACTTCCGCGACAACGCCGCCACACCCGCCTCGGTATTTTCAGCCCCACCCAATGGGTGGGGGGTGGGTGGTGGGGGGGAACCACGCCGCGACCCGACCGACTCCCCGAAGCGATGAGCGAGCTCGAGCGCAAGCGCGGCGCTGCCCCCGTCCCGGTGGACTGGACGTACGCGCCCGCGCCTGAGGCGCGCGACATCGTCTCGCTCCGCGAGCGCTACGGGCTCTACGTCGGCGGCGACTGGATCGAGCCCCACTCGGGCGAGACGTTCACGACGATCGACCCCTCGACCGAGGAGCCGCTCGCCGAGATCGCCCAGGCCGGGCCCGAGGACGTGTCTCTCGCGGTCGAGGCCGCACGCAGCGCGTTCGAGAACGGCTGGTCGGCACTGGCCCCGTCCGAACGGGCCAAGTATCTCTTCCGCATCGCGCGCATCCTCCAGGAGCGCTCGCGCGAGTTCGCCGTGCTCGAGTCGCTGAACGGCGGCAAGCCGATCCGCGAGTCGCGCGACGTCGACCTCCCGCTCTCGGCGGCGCATTTCTTCTACTACGCGGGCTGGGCGGACAAGCTCGAGTACGCCTTCCCGAACCGCACCCCGCGCCCGCTCGGCGTCGCGGGCCAGATCATCCCTTGGAACTTCCCGCTCCTCATGCTCGCGTGGAAGGTCGCCCCGGCGCTCGCCGCGGGAAACACGGTTGTCCTCAAGCCCGCCGAGACGACGCCGCTCAGCGCTCTCCTCTTCTGCGACGTGCTGCGCCAGGCCGAGCTTCCGCAGGGCGTCGTCAACATCGTCACGGGCGACGGCCGCACCGGCGCCGAGATCGTCAAGCACCCCGGGATCGACAAGATCGCCTTCACGGGCTCGACCGACGTCGGCAAGGCGATCCAGCGCGAGCTCGCCGGCAGCCGTAAGAAGCTCACCCTCGAGCTCGGCGGCAAGGCGGCGAACGTCGTCTTCGACGACGCGCCGCTCGACCAGGCGATCGAGGGGATCGTGAACGGGATCTACTTCAACCAGGGCCACGTCTGCTGCGCCGGGTCGCGGCTCCTCGTCCAGGAGTCGATCTACGAGCAGCTGATCGCGAAGCTCAAGCGCCGCCTCGGCACGCTGCGCGTCGGCGCCCCGCTCGACAAGAACACCGACGTGGGCGCGATCAACTCGCGCCAGCAGCTCGACAAGATCGAGGAGCTCGTGCAGACCGGCCGCGACGAGGGGGCCGAGATCTACCAGCCGCCCTGCCGGCTCCCCGAGCGCGGCTACTGGTTCGCGCCGACGGTCTTCACGAACGTGGCGCAGAGCTACCGGATCGCGCAGGAGGAGATCTTCGGCCCGGTCCTGTCCGTGCTCACCTTCCGCACGCCCGACGAGGCCGTCGAGAAGGCGAACAACACGCCGTACGGCCTCTCGGCCGGCGTCTGGACGGAGAAGGGCTCGCGGATCCTCGCCGTGGCGCAGCGGCTCCGCGCCGGGGTGGTGTGGGCGAACACGTACAACCGCTTCGACCCGGCCTCGCCGTTCGGCGGCTACAAGGAATCGGGCTTCGGCCGCGAGGGCGGCCTGCACGGCCTCGAGCCGTACCTGAGGTTCGAGAGCTCCGAGCCGTTCGGCAGCTAGCGCCGCTCGGCCGTCCGCCTGATCAGCTCGTTCCGCTGGAGGAGGAACCTGCGGAGGTGCGGCGCGAGGACGAGCCGGTCGAGCAGCGGGAAACCCGAGGCGAACTCGAAGACGTCCCCCATCCGCGTACCGCCGCCCGCCGGTTCGAAGAAATGGTCGTGCACCATCCGCCGGAACGGACCGCGTATCTGCTCGTCGCGGAAGAAGCGCGGGCGGTCGTACGCCGCGATCCGCACCGTCAGCTGCCGCCTGCGGCCGAGGTGGCGTGCCTCCCACGTCACGGTGTCTCCCGCGCCGAGGAGCCCTGAGGTGACGCCGTCGACCGCGCGCTCGCCCGTCGCTCTCGCCGCCTCGAGGTGCAGCTCGACGCTTCGAGAGAGGTCGAAGCAGCGCTCCGGCGGCGCGTCGATCGTCGTCTCGCACTCGATACGGCTCACCCGCGGCGTATCCTGACCGGCGTGAGCCGCCTCCCGGTCCGCAAGACGTACAAGCTCTTCGTCGGCGGCGCCTTCCCGCGCTCGGAATCGGGCCGCACCTACGAGGCGGAGGGCCAGAACGTCGCCCGCGCCTCGCGCAAGGACGTGCGCGACGCGGTTCGCGCCGCCCGGGGCGCCTTCCCGAAGTGGGCGTCGATGACCGCCTACAACCGCGGCCAGGTGCTCTACCGGCTCGCCGAGATGATGGAGGCGCGGCACGCCGAGCTCGCCGACCTCTGCTCCGGCGCGAGCGAGGTCGAGCAGGCGATCGACCGCGTCGTCTGGTACGCGGGCTGGGCAGACAAGCTCGCCCAGGTGCTCGGCTCCTCGAACCCGGTCGCCGGGCCGTACTTCAACTTCACCGTGCCCGAGCCGACGGGCGTCGTCGGCGTCCTCTGCCCGGAGGAGCCCGCGCTGCTCGGGCTCGTCACGCGCCTCTTGCCGCCGCTCGTCGGCGGGAACGCCGTCGTCGCCGTCGCCTCGGAGGCGCGGCCGCTCGCAGCGGTGGAGCTCGCCGAGGCGCTCGCCACCTCCGACGTCCCCGGCGGCGTCGTGAACATCCTCACCGGCCTGAAGCGCGAGCTCGCGCCGGTGCTCGCGGCGCACATGGACGTGAACGCGCTCGATCTCGCGGGCGCGGACGGCGACGTCGCCGAGCTCGAGCGCGCCGCGGCCGCCAACGTGAAGCGCGTGGTCCACGGCGCCGCCGACGGCCAGAGCCCCTGGGAGGTCCTCTCCTTCCTCGAGCTCAAGACCGTCTGGCACCCGATCGGCGTCTGACGCCTTCCCTCGTCCGAGGGCTGCACCAGACTGCGCTCGCGCCGATCTCAGTCGCGAGGGATGGTTCGCGGCACCCACATCCGTCTGCTCGTCGTCACCGCGGCGCTCGTCGCGGCGGCGCTGCCGAGGGTGGCCGCGGGCTCCCAGCTCATCGACCGCAACGCGAGCGGCGTCCAGCTCGCGGTCAACCGCAAGGGCGAGGCGATGATCACCTACCGGGCGGCGGGGAGGCTCAAGCGGGTCCTCGTCTGGGGCGCGCTCAACGCGCGCTTCCCGAGCGCGAACGCCCACCAGGTTCGCCTGAAGAAGGACTACGCGGGCGGCTGGGGCAAGTACCGGCGGCTGTACTGGCGCGGCTTCCGGAACGCCTGCCGTCCGTACGACGGGCCGAAGCTCGTCTGGTTCGTCGCCGGCTGCAAGGCGCGCGACGGCTCGTACTGGGCCCTCCAGAGCTGGCAGACGCCGCTGCCCGACCTCGGCTTCGCGCCCTGGCTGCCCGAGCAGCGGGCCTGGGAGCTGCACGTCTCCCACTGGACGGGGGAGCTGGCGCAGCTCGAGGTGCACACCGACTGGATCTACGGCGGCCGCTTCCACGACCTGTTCGGCCGCCTGACCTATCGCGGCAGGCCCGTCTTCGGCTACAGCACGACGCGCTACGGCGCACCGCTCGACGGCTTCGGGCGCCTGCTCTACCTCGACACGTTCAACTCGAGGTACGGGCCGGGCTGGCGGCGCGAGAACTCCTTCGTCGCCCACAACCCGACGGGGATGTTCTGCTACGGCTTCTACCCGTTCAACCCGACGAAGAGCGGCTACGTCCATCCGCCCGGCCAGACGGCCGTGCGCGGGCCCGGCAACGGCGCGCGGTACCGGATCACCGTCGAAGGCCCCGGTCTCACGCCGGACGTGACGTGGACCGGCGCCGGGCTGCACGACTACGACTCGAAGAACCCCGCCGACGTCGCCTACGAGCACCAGGAGAACGCCCTGCTCGACTCCATGGTCGGAGTCGACCGGCAGTGTCGCCAGCACTGAGACCGGTGCACAGCGCTACGATCGGAAGTGGTGACAGGCGGCCGCCGCTTCAGCCAAGCCATCTCGGAAGGTGACGGGATCTCGCTGATCGTCACCGTCCGCGCGCCCGACGAGGCCCGGCGGGCGGAGGACGACGGGGCCGAGGCGCTGCTCGTCCGAAGCGGTGCCGAGCGGCAGCTCCACGCGCTCCGCGCGGCGACGACGCTGCCGATCCTCTTCCACTGGAACGGCGAGCGCGCCGACCTGCTCGACGGCGCGGACGCCTGCGTCGTCGAGGCGGGCGACCGTGATCGCGAGTGGCTCCAGGAGGTGCACGACGCGCTCGGCGACCGCTTCGAGCTCGCGCTCCGGATCCACCACGAGGACCACCTCGAGGCGGCGCTCGAGAACTTCGACCCCGAGCTCTTCGTCCTCGCGGCGCCGGACGAGGACGACGCGCTCGAGCACGTGCTCGAGCTCCTCCCCGACGTCCCGGCCGGCAAGCTCGCGATCGCGGAGCTGCCGATCACCGGCCCGGAGGAGGTCGCCGAGCTGGAGCGCGCGGGGGTCGACGCGGTGATCGTCGGCGCGACGAACGTGAGCGAGCTCGTCGGCGACGCGCCACCGACGCTCTGATTCGGGTCTACCATCTTCCGCGTGAGGAAGATCGGGGTCGTCTCGCTTGCCGTCCTCGCGGCGGCCGTCGCGCTCGTCGCGAGCGGCTGCGGCGCCGACCGCGCGGTCGAGCCCGCGGCGAAGGCCGCCGCGCGGGCCGGCTGCCCGGCGCACGCGCTCGCGGGCTGGCGACGCCTCGCGAGCCGCATCCACGCGCCGGTCTACTGCCCCACGTGGATGCCGGACCCCTTCGACGGGGTGATCGGCGGGCAGTGGAACACGATCGACTCGGTCTCGCCCGACCGCAGCTACCTCGTCGGGTTCATCTGGCTCGAGGCCGGAAGCGGCGAGCTCCACGTCAACCTGCGCGGCTATCCCGGTCGCACCCGGGTCCCGAGCTGCGTGGACGTGAACACCGTGAACGGGGTGACGCGGCGGAGCAAGATCCCCTGCTTCTCCGATCCGACCGGCCACCGGCGCGTGGCCGGGATCGACGCCACCGTCTACACGGCGAACCAGGACGCCGACCGCTGGCACGTGCTCTACGCGTGGCGCCACGACGGGTCGCTCTACACGCTGAGCCAGCACGTCGCCGTACCGCTGACCTACCGCAAGGTCGTCGCCGACCTCGACCGCATGCTGCGCTCGCTCGTCCTCGTCCGGCCCTCGTCGTGAGGCTCACGAGACGTCGCCTCCTCGCCGGGGCGGCGGCCGGCGCCGTCGGCGCGGGCGGGATCTACGAGCTCGTCGACCGGCTCGCCTCGTCGCCCAAGCGCCCGGTTGTGGTGCGCCGCCCGCGGGAGCAGCACCTGCTCGGAGGGATGGAGACGATCTCGGACGAAGGCGTCGAGGTGCTCGTGCCGCCGCTCCACCACCGCGTCATGACGGCGCGGGTGCGGCCGGGAACCGACCTGCGGGCCGCGCAGGCGGAGCTCGAGCGGCGCCTCGCCGCCCTCGACCGGCGCTTCGATCCGACGCCGGCGGGGCTCGGCGTCACGGTCGCCTGGGGGCTTCCGTACTTCCGCCGCCACGTGCCCGAGCTCGCGCGAACCCACCTGCCGGTCGACGTGCGCGCGACGCGCGAGCGGAACCGCCCCGTCAGCGCGCTCCTCGACGCCGTGCGCTTCCCGAGCGACCCGAAGGAGCGACGATCCCGGCCACGTCGACGCGGGGGCGAAGGCGATCTTCGACGGCTTCGACGCCCTCGAGCAGACGAGCACCCGGCGCGGCTTCGTCGGCGGCGGCTTCTCCGGCCGCCAGAGCCTGCCGAAGCAGATGGCGCTGGCGGCCGGGGTCGCCGGCGCGGAGCTCATCCCCGACACGGCGCAGCTCTTCCTCGGCTTCACGTCGACGCAGCGCGCCGCGATGGGGCAGGGCCGGATCGCGAACGTCGAGACGTTGGGCTACGCGCGCGACCCGCACGGCTACTTCCACGGCGGGACGACTATGCACCTCTCGCACGTGCGCGAAGACCTCGAGGGCTGGTACCTGAACTTCGATTTCGCCCAGCGGGTGTCGACCGCGTTCCGGCCCGACCTCGAGGGCGTGCGGCGCGACGCCCAGACCGTGCGGCAGTCGCCGCGCGACGTCTCCTCGGAGCGGCAGGTCGAGCGCGGCTACCACCGCTTCGGGGCGATCGGCCACAGCGCTGCGATCCAGACCAGCTCGCGGCTGCGGCAGCGGCACGTCGGGCCGGACGGCACCGTCTACGAACCGGGGACGGCGATCCCGCAGCGGGCCGACTTCAACACGCTCGACAACCCGTTCGCCTGGAGCTCGCAGCCGAAGCGCGACGGGATGAGCCGGAGCCCCGCGGCCGGCGTCCACTTCCTCGTCTTCAACCCGACGAGCGACGACTTCCACCGCAACCGGCTCGCGATGGACGGCGTGCTCCCGGACGGAACGAAGCTCGCCTTCCCGCCCGACTCGCGCGGGCAGGGGTTCAACTCCGTCCTCAAGACGACGCACCGGCAGAACTTCGTCGTCCCGCCGAGGGCGCACCGCTCGTTCCCGCTCGCCGAGCTCGCGTGACGGCGGGCGGCTCGTCGATCCCGGAGGTCCGGCGCCTGCTCGCCGTGCTCGCGGCCGGGAAGCGGGCGGCCGAGATCGGCACCGCCTTCGGGCTCGGCGCCGAGGCGCTCGCCTCGACGGCGCGCGAGGTGGTGACGGTCGAGGTCGACCCGGAGCGGGCGCGCGAGGCCCGGGCCCGCTCGCGGGTCGTCCGAACGTCGAGCTCCTCGTCGGCGAGTGGGCGGAGCTCCTTCCGCCGCGCGGGCCGTTCGAGCTCCTCTTCATGGACGGCGCGGGCTGGAAGCTCGACCTCGCGGCGGCGGCGCGGATGCTCGAGCTCGTCGCCCCCGGCGGGCTCGCCGTCGTCGACGACATGACGCCCGGCTACGGGCCCGATCCGGTGCGCGACTTCTTCTTCGGGAACTCGGAGCTCGTGACGATCGAGATCCTCACGACGCCCGAGACCGCCGCTCTGCTGGCTACGCGCGTATGAGGCGCCGCTTGCGGCGCCGCCATCAGGGCTCGCGGGTTTCCCGCGCGCCCGTCTGAAACGACCGGTCGACCCGCCTGGAATCCGGTTAGACGCGAAGCAGCGGACGGCTCAGGCACGTCGGGCCGCCGTCGCCCTTGAGCGAGAGCTCGTCGCCCTTGTAGACGCGCACGTCGACGCCCGCGCGCTCGAGGCGGCGGCGCGTTTCGCGGTTCCCGTCGAGCGCGAGGGCGACGCGCGGGCCGAGCGCGAGCACGTTGCAGGCGAGCGAGTCGTACTCCTCGTCGGGCACCTCCACGGTGCGGACGCCGCGCTCGGCGAGCAGCTGGAGCAGGCGCGTGGGCGCGAGCGGCGAGTAGACGAGCGCAAGGTCGGCGTCCAGTGGGCTGACGAACGAGAGCAGATGCAGGACCTCGCCGGGACCGCGGTAGTGGGGGAGGTCGAAGGTGAGTACCTCGACGTCCGGAAGCGCCCGGCGGAGCGCGTCCGCTCCCGCCTCGTTCGTGCGGTACCCGAGGCCGACGAGGAGCGTCCGCTCGTCGAGCCACAGCGTGTCACCGCCCTCGGCGAGCGCAGGCGCCTCGAGCCGCGCCGCGATCGGGACGCCGGCGCGCTCGAGGTCGCGGCCGAGCGCGGCCGGCTCAGCTCGGCGGAGCTCCTTGCCCGGGCGGAGCAGGATCGCGCCCGCGTCGGCGACGAGTGCAGGGTCGTAGGCGTAGATCGCGTCGAGCGCGCCGGGCAGCGGCTCCTCCGCGTAGACGACCTCGGCGCCGAAGTAGGCGAGCTCGGCCGCGAAGGCCTCGTGCTCGGCGGCGAGGGCGGCCGCGTCGGGCTCGGCGCGCCAGCCGAACTCGCGCCAGTGCGCGCAGTCCTCGGCCCGCGGCGCGCGCACCAGCACGCGCCGGAGCGTGGCCGTCTGGCTCTGGCACCCGTACCGAGTCTCGTCGAGAACAGCGATGCCCGGAGCCTAGTCCCTTCGAGCCGCGTCCCCGTGGCAGCCACCGTGACGGAAGTGGCGCCGCGCGGCACGGGGAGCCGGTGCCGCGGTGGCAGCCACCGTCGCGGAAGGCGCGCGGACGTGTGACGGAAGGTGCGCGAGGCCTGCGGCGGCGGGCTAGCCGAAGAACGCCTTCGCGACGTGGAACCACTCGGGCGGGACGGTCTTCAGCTCGGCGGTCGCCTCCGCCAGCGAGACGTCGACGATGCTGTCGCCGCGGAGCGCGGCCATCTGCCCGAACCGTCCCTCCTGGACGAGATCGGCGGCCTTGAGGCCGTAGCGGGTCGCCAGGATCCGGTCGCGCGGCGTGGGTGTGCCGCCGCGCTGCACGTGGCCGAGGACGGTGACGCGCGTCTCGTAGCCCGTCCGCTCCTCGATGAGCTTCGCGAGGCGGTCGCCGACCCCCCGCGCCGACAGCCGGACATGGCCGAACTGGTCGACCTCGTCCTCGGCGCCCGCGTCGTCCTCGCCCAGCTCGTACCCCTCGCTGACGACGACGATCGAGAAGTCCTTGCCGCGGTCGTGCCGCCGTCGGAGGTCGTCGCAGCACTCGTCGACCGAGATCGGCTGCTCGGGGATCAGGATCACGTCGGCGCCTCCGGCGATCCCGCTCATGACGGCGATCCAGCCCGTGTGCCGCCCCATGACCTCGACGACCATGACGCGGTTGTGCGACTCGGCGGTCGTGTGCAGGCGGTCGATCGCCTCCGTCGCGATGAAGACGGCCGTGTCGAAGCCGAACGTGTAGTCGGTCGCCGAGAGGTCGTTGTCGATCGTCTTCGGGACGCCGACGACCGGGAAGTCGTGCTCGGCGTGCAGGCGCGCGGCCACGCCCAGGGTGTCCTCGCCGCCGATCGCGACGAGCGCGTCCAGGTCCTCCGAGCGGAAGTGCTCGAGGACGCGCTCAACGCCCTCCTCGAGCCGGAACGGGTTCGTCCGCGTCGTCCCGATGATCGTCCCGCCGCGGGGGAGGAGCCCGGACACCTCCCGGGGCCCGAGCGGCGTGAACAGGCCGTCGACGAGGCCACGCCTCGTGGCCGCGCGAGAACGAGCGCCGAGCCACCGCCCGGATGACCGCGTTCAACCCCGGGCAGTCGCCGCCCCCCGTGAGCACGCCTACCCGCATCGGCAGATGATCTCCCACAGGTGCCCGTCGAGATCGCGGAAGTAGCCGGAGTAGATCCCCCAGGGCCGCTCGTGGGGCTGGTCGGTGAGCGTGGCCCCGGCCGCCTCCGCCCGAGCGAGCAGCGCATCGACGTCCGCCTTGCTCGCGACGACGTGGCCGATGCTGAAGTCGCCGCTTCGGGGCGGACCGACCGGGACGTTAGCGTCCTTCGCGAGCTCCGTGCGCGGATAGAGGGCGAGAACGAGCCCGTCGCGGACGCGGAACATCACCGCGGCCCCGGCTGCGGTGGTCGCGTCGCCGATGAACTCGGTGCCGATCACGCCCGGCGACTCCAGCCCGAGCCCGTCGCGATAGAACGCGAGCGCCCGCTCGAGGTCGCTCACCGCCAACGTCAGCACGTCGATGTGAGGTTCCATCCCTCCGCGATCCTAGGAAACTCCAGCCTGGGTCTAGGGGCTCGCGGGGGAACCACGGGTTCCCCCGTGCATGCCGAAGGTGGGACTCGAACCCACACGACCCGAAGGCCACCGGATTTTGAGTCCGGCGCGTCTACCGGTTCCGCCACTTCGGCCCGGCAGCCCATCGTAGCCCTCTCTGCTGCCGAAAGGGCTTGAAAGCGAGGCTCGATGGGCTGATACTTGCCGCCACGGCGCAGTGACGGCGTCGGTCATCGTCGCGGGACGGAGGAGGAACTTGTGAGGAAACGCCCATTTCTGGGGCTGCTCATGGCGGCGGTCGTGGCGCTAGCGCTGATCGCGACCGGTTGCGGGAGCAAGAAGAGCAGCAGCAACACGAACACGAGCAGTAGCGGCGGCGGGGTCACGGCCTTGCCGGCCTCGTCGTGCCAAAGCATCTACCAGGGCAGCGCGAAGCCTGACTTCATCATCGCGTCCGACCTGCCGCTCCAGGGGTCGAGCCGGACGCAGACGATCGAGATGACGAAGGCGATCAAGTTCGTCCTGAAGCAGCACAACTTCAAGGCAGGCAGCTACAACATCGGCTACCAGTCGTGTGACGACTCGACGGCGCAGGCCGGCAAGTGGGACTCCGGCAAGTGCTCGGCGAACGGCCACGCGTACGCGAACAACAAGAAGGTGATCGGCGTCATCGGGACGTTCAACTCCGGGTGCGCCGAGATCATCATCCCGATCCTGAACCGGGCCCCCAACGGGCCGGTGGGAATGGTGAGCCCCGCCAACACGTACGTCGGGCTTACGCACGGCGGCCCGGGCACGGCTGCGGGCGAGCCGGACAAGTACTACCCGAACGGCAAGCGGAACTACATCCGGATCGTCGCGGCCGACGACTACCAGGGCGCGTCCAACGCGCTGCTGGCGAAGCAGCTCGGCTACAAGAGCGTCTTCGTCTTCAACGACAAGGAGGCCTACGGCCTCGGCGTCGCGACGGACTTCAGGAACGCGGCCAAGAAGCTCGGCCTGAACATCGCCGGCTTCACCGCCTGGGACCCGAAGGCGTCGAGCTACGAGGCGCTCGCCAACAAGGTGAAGCAGTCGGGCGCCGACGTCGCCTACCTCGGCGGCCTCGAGTGCGAGAACGGCAGCAAGCTGATCAAGGACCTGCGCGGGACGCTCGGCAGCACGTTCCCGATCATCGCCCCTGACGGCTTCAGCTCGTTCACCGACACGTTCAAGAACTCCGGCGGTGCCGCGCTCGGCATGTACATCAGCGTCGCCGGCGAGCCGAACGACAAGCTGGGACCGGCGGGCAAGAAGTTCGTCAAGGACTTCGGCGCCGAGATCGGCTCCTCGCCGAACCCGTACTCGGCCTACGGCGCGCAGGCGATGGAGGTCGTGCTGAACGCGATCGCGAACTCCGGAGGCTCGCGGGCGAAGGTGGCCGACAACCTGATCCACACGAAGGTGACGAACGGGATCCTCGGCAACTTCTCGATCAACGCGAACGGCGACACGACGTCCAACCCCGTGACGCAGTACAAGCTGCTGAAGGGCGGCAAGACGACGCCGTTCAAGACGATCACCCCGCCGGCGAGCCTGGTGAAGGTCGCATAGCGATACCGTTGTAAAGAGAGCCTTGGGGAGGACCGGAGGGTCCTCCCCAAGGCGTCTTCCGAGGGAGAGAGAGACGAGTGGCAACAGCGGCGCGGCGCCAGCCGATCACCATCCCGCAGAAGCTGCCGGTGTTGCCGATCGTGGGGCTCGTCCTCGTGGGCGCGCTCGTCGCCTGGCTCGGCGTCAATCTCGTCAAGACCCCGTACGACTTCCTCGAGATCTTGCTGATCGGCGTCACCCTCGGGGCGGTGTACGCGCTCGTCGCCCTCGGCTACACGCTCGTCTACGGCATCCTCGAGCTGATCAACTTCGCGCACGGCGACGTCTTCATGCTCGGGGCGATGATGGCGGCGACCCTCACCGTCCAAGTCTTCAATCTCCAGGACAACGAGTCGGCGACGAAGTGGATCCCGGTCGTGCTCCTCGCGCTCGTGATCGGGATGCTCTTCTGCGGGACGCTCAACGCGACGATCGAGTTCATCGCCTACCGGCCGCTGCGGGGAGCGCCGCGCCTGGCGCCGCTCATCACCGCGATCGGGATGTCCTTCATCCTCCAGAACATCGGCCTCGCCTGGAAGGGGTCGAACTACGTGCCGATCCCGAACATCCTCCCGCGCGGCAACGTCTTCCACGTCGGGACCGCCGACTATCAGTGGAACAAGCTGATCGTCTTGCTCGTCACCGCGCCCGTGCTCGTGGGGCTCGTCTACCTCGTCCAGCAGACGCGACAGGGCAAGGCGATGCGGGCGACCGCCCAGGACAAGGACGCAGCCGCGATGATGGGCATCAACGTCAACCGGACGATCTCGTTCACCTTCCTCATCGCGGGCGCGTTGGCCGGGGTGGCCGGGCTCCTGTACGCCCTCTACGTGACGAACGTGCGCTACGACCAGGGTTTCCAGCTCGGGCTGCTCGCTTTCACCTCCGCGGTCCTGGGCGGGATCGGCAACCTGCCCGGCGCCGTCCTCGGCGCTCTCTGCATCGGGCTCATCCAGGCCTTCAACGAGGGGCTCAGCTGGCACGCGCCCGGGAGTGACTGGACGCAGTCGATCGTCTTCAGCATCCTCATCCTGATCCTGGTGTTCCGGCCCGAGGGCCTCCTCGGAGAGCGGACCCCGGAGGGTGGCTAGGTGACGACCGCCGGCACCTGGTGGGGCGACCGATCCGTCCTCGAGCGGCGGCTCGCGATCGGCGCCGCCGCCGTCGTCATCGGCTGGCTCCTCCTCGTGGCCTTCTCCTCGTTCGACTTGTCCGCCGTCTACGTCGGGCTCGTCTTCCTCGCCCTCTACGTCCCGGCCTGGAATCGGCTGCCGATCCGTGTCCGCGGCATTCGCATGGGTCGCCTCGTCGTCCCGCTCGCGCTGATCGCGCTCGCGCTGACGTATCCCTTCTACTGGGACCGGATGTTCCAGGTCCCGATCTTCGGGCCGTTCCCCGAGGTCGGGACCGGCGTCTACATGCTCGTCTTCATCATGATGGCGATCGGGCTCAACATCGTCGTCGGCTATGCCGGCCTGCTGGACCTCGGCTACGTCGCCTTCTACGCCATGGGCGCCTACACGGTCGCGTGGTTCGCATCCGTGCAGTTCGCGAAGCACAACCTCCACTTCTGGGCGGTCGGCGTGGGGTCCGGTGTGCCCGGCTTCCACATCTCGGTCTGGCTCCTCCTGCTGCTGGCAGGGCTCCTGACCGCAGTGACGGGCGTGATCATCGGCCTGCCGACGCTCAGGCTCCGCGGCGACTATCTCGCCATCGTGACGCTCGGCTTCGGCGAGATCCTTCCGCAGATCGCGCGAAACGGCGACAACCTCTTCGGCAGCGGCTTCAACCTCACGAACGGCCCGAACGGGATCACGCCGATCGACTCTCCGGGCTTCGGCGGCGTGAACTACCTGACGGGCTACAACAGCTTCTTCACGAGCGACAGGCTCTTCTACTGGACCGCGCTGTTGCTCGTCCTGCTCACGGCGTTCTGCTCCTGGCGCCTGCGGGACTCGCGCCTCGGCCGCGCCTGGATCGCGATCCGCGAGGACGAGACCGCCGCCGCCGCGATGGGCGTGCCGCT
>VAXK01000261.1 GCA_005885565.1 Actinomycetota bacterium | reverse complement strand
ACGGCACGGCACCCGACGTTCCGGACGCACTCTCGGTGCGCGCCGGCTTCCTGTCACGGCGCCGCCGGCTCGTTCCGGCCGATGCGATCGACCAGATCGACGGCACGAGCGGCGTGATCGGCCTGCGCGTCGAGCGCGAGGCCATCCGCAGCTTCCTCTAGAAAGCGTTCAGGACCCAGAGCGGCGAAGGGGGGCTTCGCCGCGGTCCGTGAGCGGCCGGGCCTGAACGACCACGAGGTGCCCAAAAAGCACCTCGCGGTCGGCCGTCAGCGGCCCGAGTTCACCGCAGGGGGACTCGGAGCCGGTGAAATCCGATTCTCTCTCACCGGCTGACGCCGGACAAGGGGCCAAGAGACGGTTCCGAAATGAACTTCGTGGGCGGTTCGACCGGTCGTTGCAGACGGACGCACGGGCTGAGCCCGCCCGTCCTGATCGGCGCCGCCGAGTCGGCGCCTTTAGAGCACAGGCAGGTAGCGCTCCATCTCCCAGCGGGTCAGCTGGACGCGGTACTCGTCCCACTCCTTGCGCTTGAGCTCCACGTAGCGATCGAAGACGTGCGGGCCGAGCGCCTTCCGGCCGAGCTCCGATCCGGCGAGCTCGTCGATCGCCTCGCCGAGGGTCTCCGGCAACGAGATGATCCCCCGCTCGCGGCGCTGCTCCGCCGTCAGGTGGTACAGGTTCGTCTCCATCGGCTCGGGCAGCTCGTAGCCGCGCTCGATTCCCTCGAGGCCGGCGTGCAGGAGCGCCGCGAACGTGAGGTACGGGTTGCACGCGGGGTCGGGACAGCGGATCTCGGCGCGCGTCGCCTGCTCCGAGCCCGGCTTGTAGAGCGGGATTCGGATCAGCGCGGAGCGGTTCCGCTGCGACCAGGCCACGTACACCGGCGCCTCGTAGCCGGGCACGAGCCGCTTGTAGGAGTTCACCCACTGCGCGAAGACGGCCGCGATCTCACGCGCGTGCCGGAGCTGGCCGGCTATGAACGCCTTGCCGACGTCGGAGAGGTGCCGGCGATCCTCGGCGTCGAAGAACGCGTTGCGGCCGTCGGTGAAGAGCGACTGGTGGGTGTGCATCCCGGAGCCGTTCTCGCCGAAGAGCGGCTTCGGCATGAAGGTGGCGTAGACGCCGTTCTTCGCCGCGATCTCCTTCACGATCAGGCGGTACGTGACGGTGTGGTCGGCCATCTCGAGGGCGGGTGCGAACCGGATGTCGATCTCGTGCTGCGAGGGCCCGACCTCGTGATGCGCGTACTCGACGGGGATACCCATCGTCTCGAGCGCGTGGATCGTCTCCTGTCGCAGCTCGGTCGCGGCGTCGAGCGACGTCATGGCGAAGTAGCCGCCCTCGTCGAGCGTCTCCGTGCCGGTCTGGTCCTTGAAGAGGAAGTACTCGAGCTCGGGGCCGACGTTGAAGCGGTCGAAGCCGAGCGAGCTCATCCGCTCGAGCGCGCGCCGCAGGACGTGGCGCGGATCGCCCTCGTACGGCTTTCCGTCCGGCGTCACGACGTCGCAGATCATCCGCGCGACCTTCGTCTCGCCCTCCTTCCAGGGCATGACCTGGAACGTGTCCGGGTCGGGGATCGCGACCATGTCCGACTCCTCGATCGCGTTGAAGCCCGAGATCGACGAGCCGTCGAAGCCCATGCCGTCGTCGAGCGCGTCCTCGATCTCGCTCGGCGTGATCGCGAAGCTCTTCAGGTGCCCTTCGATGTCGGTGAACCAGAGGAGCGCGAACTCGACGCCCTCCTCCTCGATCCTCCGCAGCACCGCCCGGCGCGAATCCTCGCTCGAGGTCGCCCGCTTCCTGCTCTCGACCTGCGCCATCGAATCCTCCTCCAGAAAGACGAAAAGCCCCAGGCGCGGCCGGCGCCCGAGGCTGCATTGCCTCCGAAACGACCGGGCGAGTCTAGCGCAGGCTGACGGGCCCGCGAACGCTGGTGCACCAGTTGCGGACGACGTAGCCGAGCCGCTCGTTCAGCCGCCGCATCGGCTCGTTGCCGCGCTGGGTCCACGTGTAGAGCTCGCGGATGCCGTTCTCGCCCGCCCAGGCGATCGTGGCCTGCTTGAGCGCCTTCGCGACGCCGCGGCCGCGCCAGGGGCGCCGGACCGCGGTGAGGCTGTGCTCGGCGCGGTCGGGCCGGTCGGGATCGAGCATCAGCCCCGCGCAACCGACCACCTCGTCGCCCGCGAGCGCGAGGAACGTGCACTCGGCGAGGCTCGTCCATCCGCGCTCCCAGTCCTCGAGCGAGACCTCGAGCGGTGGGTTTACCGGGATGTCCGCGATGGCCTCGGTCGCGACCTGCGTGTACACCACTGCGAGAGGTCCGGCCGCGCAGCGAGCGTGACGAGCTCCAAACCGTCGGGGACGTGCGGAGGCTCCTCGCGGCCGATCGTCCGCACCTGCTCGACCTGACGGTCGACCTCGCGCCACCCGAACCGCTTCGCGAAGGCGAGCGACTCCTCGTCGCCGATCGTCGTGTTCGCCTCGGCGAAGCCGAGCGCGGCCACGTGCTCCGCGAGCGCCTCGAAGAGCGCTGCGCCGACACCGCGTCGGCGCACCTCCGGCAGCACGCGCGGCGCCAGCGAGCCGAGGCCCGCCATCTCCGACCGCGACGCGTAGCCCGAGCCGGCGAGCTCGGCGTCGAGCTCCGCGACGAGGAGCAGCCGGTCCGGCGTCTCCAGGAGCCGGAGCTCCTCGGCCGAAGGCGCCCGCTCGTTCGGCACGACGGTCATGCGCACGCGGCGCCACGCCTCGAGGTCGGCGTCCGACTCCGCGGGCCGTACGCGAATCACCCCGACCTCTTCAGCTTCCCGTGCTTCTTGGCGTACCGCTCGCCGGTACGGAAAACGAGCAGGCCGAGCGGCACCGAGACGAGGCCGAGGACGACGAGCGGCCAGACGTCGGCCCAGGCGACGCCGGCCCCGTGGAGGATCTGCTCGCGGTTCGCGCGCAGCGCGTAGGTCGCCGGTGAGATCTTCGAGATCCACTGCATCCAGCCGGGCAGCACCGACACGTCGTAGTAGACACCCGACACGACCAGCATCAAGCCCTGCGCGATGAAGCCGAGCTGCGTCCCCTTCTCGGGCGAGATGAGCGGCAGGACGGCGGTCATCATCCCGATCCCGATGAACGAGAGAGACGCGATCGCCAGCACCGCGAGCGCCGCCGGATAGTTCGCGTGCGGCACGTGGATGCCGATGAACGCGACGACGCAGACGAACAGGATCGCCGCCCGCACGATCCCGTACAGGACGGAGAAGATCCCCATCCCGAACAGGTGCACCGGCCGCGAGACCGGCGCCATGAACGTGTACTCGATCGTCCCCTCCCAGCGCTCCCAGGCGACGGTCTCGGTGACGATCTCGAAGATGATCCCGAGGTAGGCCCAGATCACGCCGCCGACGAGGAACTTCGTCGCGAGCGCGTTCTGCTGGGCGGCCGACACGTTCACGCCGCGGGCGATGAAGACGATCGTGAGCGTGTTCGCGATCGTCCAGAGCATGAACGCGACGTCCCACCAGATGTACCGCTTGACCAGGTAGACGTTTCGCTGGAGGACGCCGCTGAAGCCGATCAGCTCGTGACGAAGGGTTGCTGCTGCGCCGTGCGTCACGACGCCACCTCCTCTCGCTCCTGCTCGAACGAGCGGCCCGTGGCCGCGAAGAACGCCTCCTCGAGCGTGTCCGATCGGTAGCGGCGCTTGAGCTCGTCGGCCGGCTCGAGGCAGAGCAGCTCGCCGTCGTCGAGGATCCCGACGCGGTCCGCGAGCGCCTCGGCCTCGGCGAGGTCGTGCGTGCAGAGCAGCGTCGTCGCGTCGTGCGTCCGCCACATCTCCTCGATGAACTCCTGCACCTCGAGCTTCGAGCGCGGGTCGAGCCCCGTCGTCGGCTCGTCGAGGAGGAGCAGGACGGGCGCGGTGAGGAGTGCCCGCGCGAGCGCGACCTTCTGCTGCATCCCGCGCGAGAGGTTCTCCATCGCCTCGTTCCGGCGGTCGTCCGGGAAGCCGACGCGCGCGAGGATCTCCGGGATCCGCGGCTTCGTCTGCGCGCCGGTCAGGCCGTAGAAGCGGGCGGAGTAGCTGAGGTTCTCGGTCGCGGACATCTTCTTGAAGAAGGAGGCCTCGACCGAGACGCGGTTGACCAGGCGCTGGACGGCGCGCGGCTCGCGGAAGACGTCGTGCCCGAAGACACGCGCGTCCCCGCCGTCGTGGAGCAGGAGCGTCGCGAGGAGGCGGACGAGCGTCGACTTGCCCGAGCCGTTCTGGCCCAGCACGGCGACGCACTCGCCGCGCTCGATCGTGAAGGTGACGTCCTTGAGCGCGGCGACGCGGCGGCGGCGCCTCGCGAGGCCGCTGCCCTCCTTGCGGACGAACTCCTTGCGCAGGTTGTGGACTTCGACGGCAAACACGTGCTGCTCCTTTGCATTCGCGGGGACTTCGGCGTACGGCGACAGGGCGCGCCTCTCCCGCAGGAGGCGCGCGCGCAGCTGGGACCTAGCCGAAGCGGAGCAACATCGGCCCTGAGGCTACCAGCAGGGGGCGAGGGGCGTCCACTGCGTCTTTGCCGCCGTCCGAATCGTCGTCTACAGTTCGGTCAGGCGCCGTCGGCGGAGACGGCGTCGAGGCAATGGAGCCTCGGGACGGAGTCCCGGGCTCTTTTTTTGTGGTCCGACGGCGGCAGGAGGAACGGATGGAAGACGTGAGGCACTACCTGGTGAACGGCGCGGCGACCTCACCCGCGGCACGCGAGGCGATCGAGTGGGCGGGCCAGACGCGGGCGGAGATGGTCGACCTGAAGTTCTGCGACCTCCTCGGGACCTGGCAGCACGTGACGCTTCCGATCGGCTCGTTCGACGAGGAGGCCTTCGACGAAGGGCTCGGCTTCGACGGCTCCTCGATCCGGGGCTGGCAGGGCATCTCCGAGTCGGACATGCTCCTGATGCCGGATCCCGCGAGCGCGATCCTCGACCCGGCGACGGAGACCCCGACGCTCTCGCTCGTGTGCGAGATCGTCGACCCGCTCACGCGCGAGCCGTACGCGAAGGACCCACGGCGCGTCGCGAAGCAGGCCGAGGAGTACCTCGCGTCGACCGGGATCGCCGACACGGCGTACTTCGGCCCGGAGTGCGAGTTCTTCGTCTTCGACGAGGTCTCGTACGAGCTCGCGCCGAACCGCGCGCACTACGCGGTCGACTCCCCGGAGGGCCACTGGAACTCGGGCAAGCCCGGCCTGGGCTACACGGTGCGCGAGAAGGAGGGCTACTTCCCGCCCGCGCCGCACGACACCCTCCACGACCTGCGGACGCGGATGGTGCTGACGCTCGAGCGGCTCGGCATCCCGTGCGAGTTCCACCACCACGAGGTCGCCTCGGGCGGCCAGTGCGAGATCGACCTGCGCTTCCAGACGCTCACCCGCATGGCCGATCAGGTCATGACGTACAAGTACGTCGTCAAGAACGTCGCGCGCGCGGCGGGCAAGACCGTCACGTTCATGCCGAAGCCGATCTTCGGCGACAACGGCTCCGGCATGCACTGCCACCAGTCCCTCTGGAAGGAGGGCACGCCGCTGATGGCCGACCGCTCCGGCTACGCGGGGCTGTCACAGCTCGCGCGTGACTACGTCGGCGGACTGCTCGCGCACGCGCCGGCGCTGCTCGCCTTCTGCGCCCCGACGACGAACTCGTACCGGCGGCTTGTGCCGGGCTACGAGGCGCCCGTCAACCTCGTCTACTCGCAGCGCAACCGCTCGGCCTGCATCCGGATCCCGATGTACTCGGAGTCGCCGAAGGCAAAGCGGATCGAGTTCCGCTGCCCGGATTCGTCGGCGAACCCCTACCTGGCCTTCGCGGCCATGCTCATGGCGGGGATCGACGGGATCGAGCGGGGGCTCGACCCGGGCGCCCCGGCAGACTACGACCTCTTCGAGGAGAGCCACGGCGCCGTCGCGCAGGTGCCGGGCTCGCTCGGCGAGGCGCTCGACGCGCTCGAGGCCGACCACGAGTTCCTGACGCGGGGCGGCGTCTTCTCCTCGGAGCTCGTCCACACGTGGATCGACTACAAGCGCGAGAACGAGGTCGACGTCGTGCGGCTGCGCCCGCACCCGGCCGAGTTCTCTCTGTACTTCGACTGCTGAGCGGTGGGGCAGGCGCCCGCGCTCGAGATCCGCGACCTCCGGCCCGGGGACTGGCCGGAGGTCGCGGGGATCTACGCGGCCGGTGTGGCGACGCGGAACGCCACGTTCGAGACGGCC
>VAXK01000194.1 GCA_005885565.1 Actinomycetota bacterium | reverse complement strand
CGTCACCCGCATCAACCCGTCTACCTACGCCATCCAAGGGACGATTCCCGTCGGCAACTTCCCCGAGGACGTCGCGTTCACGCCCAACGGCAGCCAGGCGTTCGTCACGAACGACTCCGATGCCACCGTCTCGGTGATCAACGCCACGACCAACACGGTCACCCAGACCGTCGACTTGACCTCGATACCGATGCTCTTCCCGACGGGGGTCGCCACCACCCCAGACGGCAGCAAGGTCTTCGTGACCAGCATCGGAACGCAGGAGGATCATTCCCGCCAGAACATCGCGGTCCTGAACAACTCGAATCCGGCGAACGTCACCATCGGCAGCACGATCACGTTGGTGGGGAACACCGGGAGGCCCGCTGTCACTCCGGACGGAAGCCAGCTCGTGGCCGGCCACGACCAGGGCGCCGCAGCGCCGCCCGGCGCTGTGTTCGTCAATACCGCCAACAACGCGATCCTCGCCGACCTCAGGCTCAACGAGGGCGGCGTCTGCCCCGGCACCGCGATCACTCCCGACGGCCGGTTCGCCTACCTGACGAAGTACAGCGGCCACGGCGGGACCGGAAAGGTGTGGGTCATCGACACAGCAACCCATGGGACCGTCACGACCATCCCGACGCCGGACACCGCGATGTACGGGATCAGGATCACGCCCGACGGTCGTTTCGCCTTCGCCACGGACTTCTTCCTCAACCAGGTGACCGTGATCAGCACGGCGACGAACCAGATCATCGCCAACATCCCGGTGGGAGCCAATCCGAACGACATCGCCTTTACACCCGACAGCACGAAGGCGTTCGTCACGAACGAGGGTGACACGACCGTCTCCGTGATCTCGATCTCCAGCTGATCGGACGCACTAGCCGACGACGTTCGGCAGCGCGACGGCAGGACGGTTCGCGATCCGTCCGCCGTCGCGCTGCCGCGTTACATTTGGGGCCGATGCGAATCGTCTCGCTGGTGCCGAGCGCGACGGACATGCTCGCGGAGCTGAGCATGCTCGACTTGCTCGTCGGCGTCTCTGAGGATTGTGACTGGCCGCCTGAGGTGGCGAGCAAGCCGCGTGTCGCGCATATCCGGGCCGACGTGTCCGGTATCACGAACGCCGAGATCGACGCGCTGGTGAACGCCGCCGCAGCGGAGGGCCGTTCGCTCTACGCAGTCGATGCGCAGATGATGGACGAGCTCGCGCCCGACCTCGTGATCACCCAGGACCTCTGTGAGGTGTGCGCAGTGTCGAGCGGCGATCTCGCCACCGCGTGCCCGCTCGGAACCGACGTGTTCTCGATGAATCCGCGGAGCTTCGACGAGGTCGTCGACGGCGTGACCATGCTGGCCGAGCGGCTCGGCGTTCGCGAGCGGGGTCTTGCCGTGGCGGAGGCGATGCACGCGACCGTCGCGTCGGTGCGGACCGCAGTGGCGGGATTCGAGCGCCCGCGCGTGTTCGTGGCGGAGTGGATGGACCCGCCGTACGCGTCGGGCCACTGGCTGCCCGAGATGGTGGAGGCGGCAGGCGGAACGAACATCCTCGGTAAGCCGGGCGAGCACTCGTTCGCGACGACCTGGGAGACCGTGCTCGGCGAAGAGCCCGAGCTGATCGTGCTGGCGCCGTGCGGACTCGGCCTTGACGAGGCGGTCGAGGCCGCAACGGAGCTCCGCCTGCCGGTGCGGGCGGTCGTCGTGGACGGAGCTGCCCACTTCTCGCGCCCGGCGCCGCGACTGGCCGACGGCGTCCGCCAGCTCGCATACCTGATTCACCCGGAGGCTGTCGCGGACCCGGGGCTTCCGTACGCCGTCTTGCCGCTCGCCGACGCACAGGCCAGCTAGCTCGAGCTTGCCACCGCGCCCACAGGCGGCGTAAGCTGCCCGGGCCGGGCACATATTCCCCGGCCGGCGTAGTCAGCGAAGCCGGTGTGATTCCGGCGCTGTCCCGCAACTGTGATGCCCCTTCGGGGACGAGCCAGGTCGCCTGCCTACGTCGAGCGAGCAAGCCCTCGGAGGAAGGGCGGTCCGTACGGCCAAGCCGGGCGAGCCACCTCCCTCCGCTAACGCGGAGGTTTTTTTATGGCCAGCTTCAAAGCAGACTTGCGGCTCCTGCTCCCCTTGGCGTCGGCGACGGTGATCGCCTGCTCGACCATCGGCGGCGCGGCGGCAGCGATCACGCCGCACCTTTCGGCGAAGCGCGCTGCGACGAAGGGCGCGACGATCACCCGCCGGCCCTCGCGGATCGTGTCGCTGTCGGCGACGACGACCGAAGACCTCTACGCGGTCGGCGCGGGCAAGCAAGTCGTCGCGGTCGACGCCGACTCGACGTACCCGCCGCGGGCGCGGCGAACGAAGCTGTCGGGCTTCACCCCGAACGTGGAGGCGATCGCAAAGTACCGACCGGACCTGGTCGTGCTCTCGAACGACACGAATCACGTCGTCGCCCAGCTCAAGAAGCTGCACGTTCGCGTGCTCCTCGCGCCGCCGGCCACGAATCTCGCGGGCGTCTACGCGCAGATCGGGCAGATCGGGCGGACGACCGGGCACGCCGCGAAGGCCAACCGTCTCGTGGCGAAGATGAAGAGACAGGTGAGGGCGATCGTGCGGTCCGTGCCCCGGCCCACCAAGCCGCTGAGCGTCTACCACGAGCTCACCACGAACTACTACTCGGCGACGTCGCACACCTTCATCGGCCAGATGTACAAGCTGCTCGGCCTCCAGAACATCGCCGACAAGGCGGGAGGCTCGAGCGACTATCCGCAGCTCTCGGCGGAGTACGTCATCGCGAGCAACCCCGACCTGATCGTTCTTGCGGACAGCATCTGTTGCGGACAGAACCTCGCGACGGTGGCGGCGAGGTCCGGCTGGAGCAACATCGCAGCGGTCCGAAGCGGCGCCGTGGTGCCGGTGGACGATTCGATCGCCTCGCGGTGGGGACCGCGCGTCGTCGTCTTCCTCAAGAAGGTCGCGAGCGCCGTCAAGCGGCTCCAGGGACAATCGAGATGACGCTTCCCGCGCCCGGTCGAGGCGGTTGAGTGGAGGGCGTCTCTGATCCCGCCGCCGTAAGGTACGCGACCGCTTTGGCGGAGGCGGAGCCGCCGGCTGCGATCCGGGCTCGAGGCGTACCGCCGGGCTGGGGGCTCGGGGCGCTTGCCTTCCTCGTCGGCTCGCTGCTCGTGGCGCTCAGCATCGGGCCCGTGCCGATCGGGCTCGACTCGATCGTCGACTCGGCGCTGTCGCACCTGCCCCTGCTTCACGTCGATGCGCGCTCGAGCAGGATCGACGACGCGATCCTGTGGCAGCTGCGGGCTCCGCGCGTCGTGCTGGCCGCGCTGGTCGGCGGGATGCTCGCCGTCGCGGGCTCGGCGTACCAGGGAGTGTTCCGGAACCCGCTCGCCGACCCCTACCTGCTGGGCGTCGCCGCCGGCGCGGGCCTCGGGGCTACGCTCGCCATCGGCTACGCGTCCGCCGGCGCCGGCGCACGGGAGCTGTTGCCGCTGGCTGCGTTCGGGGGTGCCGTTGCCGGCGTGGCGTGCGCGTACGTCCTCGGTCGCTCCGTTGGAGGCGCTCGTAGCACCGGCACGTTGATCCTGGCCGGAGTAACGGTCGCAGCGTTCATGACCGCGGTGCAGACGTTCGTGCAGCAGCAGCGCTCGCAGACGCTGCGCGAGGTCTACGCGTGGCTCCTGGGAGGGTTCAGCACCGCCGGCTGGCACGACGTGGCGCTCGCCGCGCCCTACATCGGCGTCAGCTCCCTGGTCATCCTGCTCCACCGGCGGGTCCTCGACGTTCTGAGCCTGGGTGACGAGGAAGCTGCGGCGCTCGGGCTCGACGTGCGCCGGGTCCGCCTGCTGATCGTCGTCGCCGCGACCGCCGGCACCGCGGCCGCGGTCGCCGTCAGCGGCCTGATCGGGTTCGTCGGGATCATCGTGCCGCACACGATCCGTCTGCTCGTCTCCGCGAGCTACCGGACGGTGGTCCCGCTGTCGCTGATCGTGGGCGCCGGCTTCCTCGTCCTGGCCGATCTGATCGCGCGGACGGTCTTGTCCCCGTCCGAGCTGCCGATAGGAGTCGTGACCGCTTTCTTCGGCGCCCCCTTCTTCGCCGTCGTCTTGAGAACGACGCGGAGGATCGTCATGTGAGCGCGTCGGTGGAAGTCCGCGATCTGTCGGTGACGCTCGGACGCGCACGGGTCGTGCGCGACGTCTCGGCCGCGGTCGAGCGAGGAGAGTGGGTCACGTTGATCGGCCCCAACGGCGCCGGCAAGACGACCATCCTGCGCGCGCTCGCCGGACTGGTCGCATTCGCCGGCTCGATCCTCATCGAAGGGCGCGCGGTGCTCACGAGCACGCGCCGCCAGATCGCGCGTGAGATCGCGCTGGTCCCGCAGAGCCCGCAGACCCCGGCAGAGCTGACGGTCGCCGAGTACGTGCTCCTCGGGCGAACACCGCACATCGGCTACCTGGCGACCGAGGGGCGCCACGACCGCCTCGCAGCCGATCACGCGATCGCCCGGCTGGGACTCCGCCCGTTCGCCGAGCGCTCCCTCGGCTCGCTGAGCGGCGGCGAGCTCCAGCGGGTCGTGCTGGCACGCGCGCTCGCTCAAGAGGCGCCGATCATGCTGCTCGACGAGCCGACCACCGCCCTCGATCTCGGCCGCCAGCAACAGGTGCTCGAGCTCGTCGACTCGCTTCGCCGCGACGTCGAGCTGACGGTGATCTCCGCGATGCACGATCTCAGCCTGGCCGCCCAGTACGCGGACCGGCTCCTGCTCCTCGACAGGGGGACGATCGTCGCCGACGGAGCCGCGCGCGACGTTCTCTCCGAAGAGAGCCTCGCCGCCTACTACGGCGCCAGCGTCCGTGTGATCCACGAGAACGGCAGCGTCTTCGTGCTGCCTCGGCGAGAGAAGCCGCGCGACCCGGACGCCTCCTAGATGCCGCTCGTCGTCTTGATCGGCGGTGCGCGAAGCGGCAAGTCACGGCTTGCCGTTCGGCTCGCGGCCGCGCAGCCGTCGCCCGTCCGCCTGATCGCGACGGCGGTGGCGCAGGATGCCGAGATGGCGGAGCGGATCGCCGAACACCGCCGCCGGCGGCCGTCGAGCTGGCAGACGGTCGAAGAGCCGCTGCGCCTACGCGAGGCGATCGACGAAGCGGGAGGCGATACGTGCTTGGTCATCGACTGCCTGACGCTTTGGACGGCGAACGCGCTCGAGCGGTTCGGCGCGGCCGAGGCCGAGACGTTCGCGGCGGCCGCGGCCGCCGCGGCATCCGACCGGCGGGCGCTGACGGTCGCGGTCACCAACGAGGTAGGCCTCGGGGTCGTCCCGGACAACCCGATCGGCCGCAGCTACCGCGACCTGCTCGGACGTGTGAACGCCGTCTGGGCCGACGCTGCAGATCACGTCCTCCTGGTCGTTGCCGGACGCGCGCTCGCGCTCGAGAAGGCCGGTTCGATCCTGGAAGGGCTTCGCTGACCCGTCACGGCCGAGGCTTCCGAAGGCCGGTCGGGGCCGTCAGCGGCGCGGTCTCGAACGAGACCAGCTCGACGCCGTAGGCGTTCAGGGCGCTGCGCACGACGGAGCTGCAGAGCGTGCGGAGCTCGGTGCCTCGTTCGTCGCGATACGACGAGTAGAGCCCCTCGGGATAGCCGGGGTGGCAACCGATCTCCGTCACGCCCGGCTGTAGCTCGGCGATCGACGCCGCAAGCGCCTCCGGAGTTATCGCGTCGAGCCGCGGCTCACCGTTCACCTGCCCATAGAAGCTGCCTCGGTACAGAACGCCGTCGGCGAAGTGCCGGAGTGGAACCCCGAGCTCAGAGGCGAGGGCGAGCGCGACCCCCCGCACCGGCTCTTCCCGGTGCGCATGCTGATGCGAATCGAGATGCGTCGGGTCGCGCCCCATCAGCTCGCGAAAACGGTCGAGCTGCCGGCGTGCCGCGAGCCGGGCTGCGCGCGCCGAGCGCGCGTCCACTTCGTAGATCGGATACCACGTGTCGCGAACGCGACCCCACTCGCCGTAGTCGAGATGGAGCCCGACGCTGAGCGCCGGGTAACGGCGTGCGAGCTCGGCGGCCTCCTCGGCCGCCGGATGGAAGACGAGCAGGCTCGCGCTCGTGACCACGCCGCGTTCGTGTGCCTCCACGATCCCGCGGTTGATCCCGGCCGTCTGGCCGAAGTCGTCGGCGTTGACGATCAAGCAGCGCGTGGCGGTCACGTGCACGGCCTCCGGCGAGGCTCGCCGACGCCGACGCGGTTGTCAACGGCAGTAGCATTGCTTGGGAGGCTCCGGATTTGACTCGAGCCAAGGCCGACGAGTTGGAGCAGGGACTCCGGCATCAGCCGCACCTACCGCTCGGTGCGGGTGCGGCTCGCGCGCCTTCGTGGCAGACGGCGGTCGGCGCCGAGCCGGCGGAATGGTTCTCCTTCCCCTACGTCGGGGCCCCATGGCACCACGAATGCTCCTCGTTGCGCTCGCGTCATGCCACCGTCTCGATCGTCGTCCCGGTGTGGAATTCGGAGGAGACGGTCGAGCGCTGTCTCGACGCCGTCGGCCGCTCGTCCCTCAATCGCCTTGCGCCCTCGCGTCTCGAGGTCGTCGTCTGCGACGACGGCTCGACCGACGCGTCGTGGCAGCGCGTCGCGCGCGCTCGAAGGGACGTGGACGTCGTGGCGTTGCGGCTGACCCACCGGAGCCAGTCTGCCGCCCTCAACGCCGGACTCGAGCGCGCGTCGGGGGACGTCGTCGTCTTCTGCGACTCGGACATGGTGCTCGGCTGCGGCGCGCTCGACGAGCTGGCGGCACGGCACGAGCGGTGGAGCGATGCCCTTTGCTTCGGCTTCCACTCGAACATCCCGCCTGCCGCGGCCACCGCATCCTCGACGTGGTCGCTGATGCACCTCGAGGCGTGCTCAAGCGATCCGCGCGTTCGGTTCTACCTTCCGACGCTCGTCCCCAATTTGCTGGACGCGAGCGGATGGCTGCTCCGCCTGCACAGTGGCCGTTTCATGCTCGACAGCCGCGGCGGCGTCTGGCGGCGGCACCGGTTCGTGTTCGGGTGCTTGTTCAGCGTCCGCCGCGAGCTCATCCTGGAGAACGACGGGTTTCCCGACATCCTCAACGGCTGGGGCCACAACGACCTGCTCGTCGCCGCCCGCCTGGAGGCAGCCGGAGCGTTCCTCCTGCCGGTCGCGAGCGCATGGGGCCACCACGTCGAGCACCCGATCAGGCAGCCGGACCGGTGGTTCCAGCTGCGCCGGAACGGCCTCGCGTACCGCGAGCTCTTGGAGCGTCCGCCACGGCGCCGGGACTGGCGCGCGGCCGCCGAGGCGGAGCTCCTCAAGTCGACGCTCCTTCGGCGGCGCGACGACGCGCCCACAACCGAGCCCGCGAGGATCGACCACGATGCTGCGGCGTTCGCGGCCGTTGGCGAGTGGAGCCAATGCCTCGCTCGGGCGCAGGCCGAGGGCAACGACGAGCTCGTGAGCGAGGCGCTCTTCCGGCTTCGTCGCTACGACGACGAGATCTCGTGCTGCGGCGGCGGCACGGTATGGCGCGCGTTGAGCCATCACCGGCTCGGCAACGGCCACGAAGCACGGCGCGCTCTCGAAGCCGCGGCGACGGGCGACGACACGAGCGCCTACGCGCTGACGGCGTCGGCGCCCGAGCTGGAGCGCCTGTCACGACACTACTCGGAGCAGGAGATGCGGGATATCGCACGCCTCTACCGGGACCTCGCGGAAATCATCGCGGCCCCCGCACGTGCCGCTCACGACGTCGGGACGCGGACGCCGTGAGCGCCGGCGCGTTCGATCCGGAGCTGCACGCGCGGTTTCGGGCGGGCGCGCAGGCGAGCGCCGCCGTCGTCGTACCGGCTGCCATGGAGCTCGTCCGACCGCAGAGGGTGATCGACGTCGGTTGCGGCGAGGGCTGGTTCGCGCGGAAGTTCGCCGAGCTCGGTTGCTCCGTGGATGCCGTCGACGCCTTCGTCGTCGAAGGACGTCGAGACGGAGTGAGCTGGCGGCGTGCCGACCTCTGTGACTCCGGCCTCGACCTCGGCTCCGACCGCTACGACCTCGCCGTCTGCCTCGAGGTCGCGGAGCACCTCTCCTTCGACTGCGCAGACACCCTCGTGGACCTCCTCCGGACTCTCGCCCCGGTCATCCTCTTCTCGGCCGCCATCCCCGGCCAGCGCGGACACGGCCATGTCAACGAACAATGGCCCGAGTTCTGGGCGGAGCGGTTTCGCCCCCATGGCTTCGTCGCGTCGGAACACCTCCGCTGGAAGCTGTGGGACGACGAGGCAGTCGAGCCGTGGTACCGACAGAATCTGCTCGTCTTCGCCGACCGCGAGTGGTTCGCCGCGAGGAAGATCGAGCCGACGGACCGCCCCCGGTGTGTCGTCCACCCGACGTTGTTCGCGCGACATCAAGCGGTTTGGAGCGGCCGGAGATCCGGTTGAGGCAGGGCGAGACGCGTTCGCCCGGCTCCCGGCGCGCGCTCGCGCTCGTCGCGATCGTGCTCCTCCTCGCCAGCTCGACCTGGTTCTCGGCCGCCGCGGTCGTCCCGCAGCTTCGCAGCGAGTGGCAGCTCTCGAACGCCGTCGCGGCGTGGCTGACGATTGCCGTCCAGCTCGGGTTCGTGATCGGCGCGGTCGCGTCGAGCGCCGTCAACCTGGCCGACATCCTCCCACCGCGGCTCGTCATCCTCGGCAGCGCCGCCGGGGCGGGCGCGACGAATCTCCTGCTCGTACTCGCGCACGGCCCCGGTCTCGCGATCCCCCTCCGGCTGCTCACCGGCGCCTTCCTCGCCGGCGTCTACCCGCCGGTGATGAAGGTCACCGCGACGTGGTTCGACCGGCCGAGGCGGGGGACCGCGCTCGGCATCCTCGTCGGCGCCTCTGCGGTCGGCTCGGCCCTTCCGCATCTGGTCAACGCGGTCGGAGGCCTCGATTGGCGGACCGTCGTCTATGGCACCTCGGCCCTGAGCCTCGCCGGCGGCCTCCTCGCCCTGTTCGGCCTACGCGAAGGGCCGTTCCGGTTTCCACGCGGGGTCTTCGATCCGCGTCAGGCCCGTCTCGTCTTCGCGAACCGCGGCGTGCGGCTGGCGTCGCTCGGCTACTTCGGGCACATGTGGGAGTTGTACGCGATGTGGACATGGTTCCTGCTCTTCTTCTCGAGCGCGCTCGGCGCGCACGGCGGCACGAGCCGCGCCGCGCTCGCCACGTTCGCCGTGATCGGCATCGGTTTGGCCGGGTCATGGGTCGGCGGCGTGGCCGGAGATCGGTGGGGGAGGCCCGAGACGGCGATTGCGATGATGGCCGGCTCCGCCGCGTGCGCGCTCCTCATCGGCCTGCTCGACTCCGCGCCTGCGTGGCTCATCCTGCTCGTCGGGCTCGCCTGGGGCTTCACGGTCCTCGGCGACTCGGCCCAGTTCTCCACCCTCGTCACCGACCTTGCCGACCAGTCGTACGTCGGCACCGCGCTCGGGCTCCAGACGGCCTTCGGCTTCGGGCTGACGACGGCCACGATCTGGCTCGTGCCGCGGCTCGAAACCGCTGTCGGCTGGAGGTGGGCGTTCGCATTCCTCGCTCCCGGCCCGCTGCTCGGGATCGCGGCGATGGCGCGGCTCAGAGCAACCACGCCGGGCCCCTAGGCTTCGTGGCGCTCGATCCGGCGGCGCCAGGCCGCCGGGACGGCGACGCTCCGTCCGCGCGCGTCGTCGAAGGCGACGTGCGTCGTCCTCGCCTCGGCGACGAGCCGATCCTCCGGTCCGCGCAGCTCGTACTCGAAGACGAGGCTCTTGGCGCCGACGCGCGTGACCCGCACGCCGACCTCGAGGACCTCGCCGAGCGAGGCCGGCGAGCGGAACGTGATCGCGAGCTCCGCGACGACGATTCCGAGCTCGGCGGCCGGATCGACGCCGCAGACCTCCTTTAGATACGCCAGGCGCGCCGTCTCGAGGTAGGTGGAGTAGACGGCGTTGTTCACGTGGCCGTGGCGGTCGAGGTCGCGGTAGACCACCTCCTGGCGGCGGACGAAGCGGAAGTCCCGCACCGCTACGCGTCCTGCGAACGGGCGCTCGGCGCTGCTGCCGCGCTCGGGAGCGGAGCGGGCCGCGTCCGCTCCCGCGTCGTCCAGACGCCGACGAGGATGATCGCGGCCCCCGCGAGCTCGACGAGGCCGAAGTGCTCGCCGTAGAGGGCTGCACCGAGGGCGAGGGCGATCACGGGCGTGAAGAACGCGTAATGCGACACGCGAGCGGCTCCCCACTCCTTCAGCAGCAGGACATAGCTCGTGAAGCCGACCAGAGAGCCGACGACGACGAGGTAGAGCCAGCTCAGGACGACCGCGCCGCGGACGGTCGCGTCCGACGCGATGCGACCGCCCTCGAGGGGAAGCGAGACGAGCATCAGGCCGAGCCCGCCGGCGAGGTTCTCGAGCCCGGACATGAGGAGCGCCGGCGTCCGCCGTAGCACGTCTCTGCTCGCGACCGAGGCGACGCAGTAGGCGAGCGTGCCGACGGCGATCGCCGCGATCCCCGCCACCTCGTGCGCATGTCCCGTCCGGTGCACGGCCGGCGCGGAGAGCACGAGCAGCCCGCACACGCCGAGCGCAATGCCCGCCGCGCGGCCGAAGCGAAAGGCCTCGTGGCCGAAGGCGACAGCGAACCCGTAGAGCCCGATCGGCACGAGCCCCTGGGCGAGGACGCCGGTGATCCCCGAGGCGACGTACTGCTCCCCCCAGAAGATGAGGCCGAACGTGACGCCAACGGCGACGGCCCCGACGGCGAGGGCGCGGAGGAGGTCGCCGCGCGGGATCGCGAGCGGCCCGCGGCGCACGCGGTGGTAGGCGAGCATGAGGCAGCCGGCGGCGAAGAACCTCGTCCCGGCGAACCAGAGCGGCGGCGCGTGCCCGACGCCGATCTTGATCGCGAGCCACGTCGAGCCCCACGCCAGGCAGAGCGCGACGAAGATCAGCTTGAGGCGCACCTCGACCGATTATCGGCGATCTCGGTTGTCAATCGTCGGCGCGCTGACGAGCTCGAGGAGCGACGCTAGGTCGTCGGCGCTCCGGTCCTCGAGCGTCCGGACGCATTCGATCAGGCGAGCGCGCAGCGAGGCGTCGGTCCAGCCGGCGCTCAGCGTCTCCAGCTTCCGCTCCGCCGCCTTCCAGCCCACCGGGCGGGTGTGGAAGCCCTCGTAGTCGGTCTTCGCCCGCTCGAGCACGGTGCCGTTCCCGAGCCGGATGCGGAGCCGGCAGCCGAGCTCGGCGGGGAAACGGGCGCTCAGGCTCTCGTCCGGGCGCACGCGGACGCGCCGGAGCAGCGCCTGGACGTCGGCGCGCGCGATGCGCTCCGGCTCGTACTGCTCCGGCATGAGCCGGCCGTCGAGGAGGGCGGCCGCGACCATGTACGGAAGCGAGTGGTCGGCCTCCTCCTTCGTGGAGACCGCCGTCTTGTCGCCTTCGTCCCCGCCGCCGATGATGCTGAAGGCGACGTCGAAGGTGTCGACCTCGACGTGCTCGACCTCCTCGGGCCGGAAGCCGGCTTCGGCGCGCAGCTCGAGCGCGGCCTCGACGGCCGACTGGGAGTGGATCTCCGCATTGAACCGCTTGACGATCGTCTTCGGCGCCGCGTCGAGCCGCTCACGCTCCCAGTCGATCTCGAACGGGCCGGCGATCGCCTCCATGAAGCCCTTGCGTCCCTCGAAGACGTCGCGCGGCCCCGTCACGCCGCGGCGGGCGAGCAGCGCGGCCCGCGTCGCGGCGAAGGCGGTGAACGGGTACGCGAGCCCCTTCCAGTTCGAGAGCGAGGTGCGGGTCACCCGGAGAGCGTTCAGCGCCGTCCCGGCGATCGCGACCGCATTCGCCGTCCGCTCCGCGTCGAGGCCGAGCGCGCGGGAGACTCCCGCCGCGACGGCGTAGGCGCCCTGCGTCGTGTGGTCGAAGTAGCGGGAACGAACGGGCGCCTCGTCGGCGAGCCGGCACTGCACCTGGTAGGCGACGGCGAGTGCGGCAAGGAGGTCGCCGCCCGCGGCGCCCGCGAACTGCGCGGCGGCGAGGACGGGGGCGACATTGTCGCTCGGGTGGCAGGTCTCGCCGGGGGCGAGATAGGAGTCGTTGAAGTCGAGGTAGCGGATGAGCGCCCCGTTGTAGAGGGCCGCGTCGGGAGGCGTGCCGCGGCCGCCGCCGACGAACGAGCAGCGCGGCTCGCCTCCGAGCTCGGCCAAGTCGGCGCGGATCGCCCGCACCGGCGGCCCGTCCTGCGCGCCGATCGCGCACCCGACCGAGTCGAGGAGCCTGAGCTTGAGCGCCTCGCGGGCCTCGTCGGGGACGTCGTCCCAGGTCGCGGCCGCGGCGAAGCGGGCGAGCCGGTCGGCAACGGCCACGCCCGTCAGCCCGGCTGTGGCACCGGCCGAAGCGGGCCGCCCACGAAGGCGGTGAGCGGCCGGATGAGCCGGTTGTCGGCGACCTGCTCCAGGATGTGCGCGCTCCAGCCGACCGTGCGCGCGGCCGCGAACGTCGAGGAAAGGAGCGGCCGCGGAACGCAGACGTGCTCCATCACGATCGCGCCGTAGAGCTCGACGTTCGCGCGCAGCCGGCGCTCGGGCCGGAGCTCGTCGAGGATCGCCACCGCCTGCGCCTCGACGTGCCTCGCGAGCTCGAGGCGCGGCGCCCGGAGCTGCTCGGCGACGGCGCGGAGCGCCGCGGCGCGCGGGTCCTCCGTCCGGTAGACACGATGCCCGAAGCCCATGATCCGCTCGCCGCGCGCGACGACCGCCCGCAGCCACGGCTCGGCCCGGGCCGGAGTCCCGATGGCGTCGAGCATCTCGAGCGCGCGGTCGGGCGCGCCGCCGTGGAGCGGGCCGCTCAGGGCGCCGAGCGCGGCGAGGAGGGCGGACCCCACGTCCGCGCCCGTCGAGACGACGATCAACGCCGCGTACGTCGAGGCCGCGAGGCCGTGGTCGGCGGTCAGGATCATGTACCGCTCGAGCGCCCGGGCGTGCTCGGGCGGGGGCCGCTCTCCATGCAGCATCCAGAGGTAGTTCGCCGCATGGGACAGGCGTTCGTCCGGCGCGACCGGCGCGAGGCCGGCGCGGCGCCGATGGAGGCTCGCGATGAGCGTCGGCAGGACGGCGCAGCTCCGAAGCGCCTGCTCGCGGAGCGCGTCGCGGTCGAGGTCGACGACCGGCCCGAAGCCGAACGCCTCTGCGAGCAACGAGTAGGCCGAGCGAAGCGCGGGGGCGAGATCGACCTGGGCAGGCCCCGGCCGCGCCGCCGCGGCGAGCACCTCGTCGACCTCCTCCGGGATCCGGCGGAGGGCGCGGAGCCGCTCCGAAAAGACCTCCCGCTCGGCCGGTGTCGGCAGCTCACCCTCGAGGAGGAGATGCCAGACGTCCTCGAGCGACCGCCGCTCGGCGAGCTCGACCGGGTCGTAGCTCCGGTAGCGGTACCGGCCCGCGATCCCGTCGACGTCGGAGACCTCGGTGTCGGCGACGACAAGCCCCTCGAGCCCGCGCGGCGCCCGGAGCTCGAGCCGCGCGCTCACGCCGCCTTCCTCGCGACGAGGACGGCGGTGTTGCCGAACGCCTCGTTCTCCTCGCTCAGCAGCCGCAGCGGCTCGAAGCCAGCCGCACGCAGCTCCTCCGCTAGCTCGGTCTCCGTCGCCTCCTTGAAGTGCGTCGTCGGGAGCTCGATCCACTTGATGCCGCCGCCCGGCAGCCGGATGCGGCGCCGGAGTACGCGGCCCGGGACGGCCGGCCCGATCTCGTCGTAGTGCGGCACCGAGAAGAAGCCCTTGAGCCACTCCGAGCGGCAGTGGGCGACGAGGAACGCGCCTCCGGGGCGGAGCACGTCCCGGACGCGCTCGAGGTGGCGCCGCCGGTGCTCCGGCTCGCTGAGCATGTGCAGGCAGCCCATGTTGATCGCCCAGTCGAAGGGCTCGTCGCCGACGTTGTCGAGCAGGGTGACGTCGCGCTCGAGGAACGTACAGCGGACGCCCTCGGCCGCCGCTCGCTCCCGCGCCCTGTCGAGGGCGGCGCGCGAGACGTCGACGCCGGTGACGTCGAAGCCGCGCCGCGCGAGGAAGAGCGAGTCCCGGCCCTCGCCGCAGCCGAGGTCGAGGACGCGCGGGCCGAGCCGGCTTCCGGGCTCGTCGACGAACGCGACGAGCGCGTCGTTCGGGTCCGGCGTCTCCCACAGCTCCGCGCCTTCGGCGTAGACGGTGCGGTAGCACTCGTCGTACTCGTAGTAGTAGTCCAAGACGGCGTCGTCGGTGAGCGGCGCCTCGGGCAGCGTCTCGACGAGGCGCGGATCGCCGCCGAGCAGGACGTCCAGGACGACCGCCCGCGCCTCGCCGTCGCGTGGGCGCAGCGCATGCGCCCTCCCGGCGGGGACCGCGAGCAGCTGCCCGACCCCGACGACGCGCGTCGTCTCGGGCTCGGAGTAGCGGACGAAGCCGTCGAGGACGTAGACGAGCCGGCCGGCGGCGGGATAGCGGACGGGCGAACGCTCGTCCTGCGGGAGGACCGAGAGGGCGAGGGTGCGCTCGTCGCTCTCGAAGAGCGGTCGACGGCCGCGGCCGTCGAGGAGCGGCTCGAACGCGCCGAGGCGGAGCACCGCCGTCTCCAGCGCGTGCTCGACATCGCTCGCGGCCGCCTCCGGGTCGGAGACGAGGCCGACCAGCTCGTCGGCGCTCAGCTCCATGCCGCGGCCTCCTCGAGCGGCCGCTCGACCACGAGCTCGAGCGCCCGCTCGGCCTCCGCGAGCGAGCGGACAACCGCGTTGCGGTCGCGGCCGGTGGCGATGACCCACGCGGAGCGGTCGTCGCTCGAGCGCAGGGGCGGGATCTCCTCGCCCGGCTCGCGCAGGAGCCCCAGATCGACGGCGCCCGGGATCCGGCGGGCGCGCTCGAGGCCCCGGACTGCGGCGAGCGTTCCCGGCTCGGGCGCGAGGTAGCGGATCCCGGCGAAGCGCCGCGGGGGCGCGGCGGCGGCCGGCTCGCCGTCGACGCCGAGCAGCTCCTCGAAGATCGGCGTATGCAGGTCGCAGCCCGTCGAGAGCTCGGTCAGCGTCGGGATGTGGTCACCGCCGTAGCGCGTGTGAAGGTCGCCGACGACGGCCCGCCCGTCCGGGGTATGGAAGCATTCGATGTGGAGCGGCCCGAGCCGCACGCCGAGCGCGTCGACGATCCGGCGCGTGAGCCGCTCGTACTCCTCGCGCGAGAGCTCGTCGCCTTCGTCCGGGGTGATCTGCCCGGACTCGACGAAGGTGCCGGGATAGAGCAGCTTCTCGGTGACGCAGAGGACGACGCAGCGGCCCCGGCTCACGAGCGCCTCGATCGAGACCTCGCGCCCCTCGACGAGCTCCTCGGCGAGCACGCGGCCGCTTCGAGCGTGCCGGCGCGCCTCCTGGAAGGCCGCGGTCGCCTGACGGGGCCCGTCGACCCGGACGACGCCCAGCGACCCCTGTCGATCCGCCGGCTTGACGACCGCCGGTGCGTCGAGGGCGCGGACGAACTCTTCCAGCTCGGCCGCCGTCGAGCATGTCCGGAAGAGCGCGCCGGCGACGCCTGCCTGCGCGAGCCGGCGCCGCGCGGTCGGCTTGTCGATGCACGCGTCGACGGCCTGGGGCGGGTTGCCGACGACGCCGAGGTCGCGTTGCATGCGGGCCGTCGCCGCGAGCGCGTCCTGCTTGAACGAGTAGATCGCCTGCAGCGGCCGCTCCCGCCCGAGCTCCTCGGCGGCTCGGGCCACGTCCGCGTAGCTCGTGTAGTCGACGGTCACGAGCCGGTCGGCCCCTCCGACCACCGCGGCGAAGCGAGTCAGGTTCCGGTCGCTGTCGCCGACGACGACCTCGAAGCCGACCGCCTGCGCGCGCGCGATCGCGCGCTCGACGTGCGTCTCCGCAATCCCGACGAGGAAGAGGCGCGGTCGCCTCATCCGATCTCCGCCGTCACGTGCTCGAGCGCCCGCTCCGCCCGCTCGATCGCGCTCGCCGTGTCGTCGGCCTCGGTGACGACGTACGCGATCCGGTAGTCGACGAACTGCTCCGGCGGCAGCACGACACGGTCTCCCGGCTCCTTCTCGAAGGCGAGCTCGACGACGCCGGCGGGATCGAAGGAGGAGCGGTCGACGTGCCACGCCCGCAGCGCCCCGGCTCGCTCGGCGAGGAGGTACCTGATGGACGCCGCCCGCTCGAAGCGCGGGCGGAGGTCGGGAGCGCAACCGAGCGCGACCGCGAACGCCCCCTCCACCATGCCGATCCCGCTCGCGTGCGGGACGAGGTGCGTCGAGATCAGGTCGCCGCCGACGCGCCCGTTCACCTCGACGAGCTTCGGGCCTTCGTCCGTGAGCTTGATCTCGACGTGGAACGGGCAGCCGTCGAGGCCGAGCGCGCGCACCGCGTCCGCGGCGAGCCTGCGAACGGAGCGCGCCGTCTCGACATCGAAACGGGCCGGGAACGCATGGCCGGTCTCCACGAAGTGGTCGTCCGTCGTCCGCTTCTCGGTCACCCCCACGACGTGGACGTCGCCGCCGAACGCGAAGCCCTCGACGCTCACCTCCGGCCCGGGCATGAACTCCTCGGCGAGGTAGCGGCCTCTGTGGTAGCTGAACATCATGTCCGCCTCGGGCCTGACGAAGCGCTCGATCCGCTCGTAGGCGCCTCGGAGGTCGGGCTCGCGCTCGACGCGGAAGATGCCCTTGCTTCCCGAGGCGCCGAGCGGCTTGCAGACGAGCGGGAACCCGATCCCGCGCGCAGCCTCCACGAGCTCGTCCCAGCTCGCGAAGGGCGCGAACCGGGGCTGGGGCAGGCCGGCGGCCGCGAACGCCTCGCGGGCGGCCTGCTTGTTCCGCGCCCGCGCGGCAGCCTCGACCGGGCAGCCCGGCAGGCCGAACGCGTCGGCGACGCGGGCGACGAGGCCGACGTCCCGGTCCCAGAAGGTGACGGCTCCCTCGAACGGCGCCTCCTCGAAGGGGCGCCGCAGCGCCTCGATCGTCGCGTCCTCGTCGTACGTGTCGGCCTCGACGAAGCGATCGACGTAGGGCCGCGCCCACTCGGGAAGCTCGAGCCCGACGAGCGACACGGTCAGTCCCGACCGCTTCGCCGCCTTGAGCGTCGCGACCTTGTACAGGTATGCCGCGCTCACGAAGAGGATGTGACGGCCCTCGAGGCAGGAGGGACTCCCCGCCGCAACGGCGGCGTCGGCGCGTTGGATCACCGGGCCAATCGTCACAACTCGGTCGCTCGTCCAACTATTGTGTCGCGTTGCCTGACTCGCGTTCGCTTCGAGGTCGGCTCGCCGGCGTGGTCGCGGCCGAGTACTTCGTGACCCAGCTCGGCGTCTTCAGCCTGCTCCCGGTGCTGCCGGTGATCCTGAAGACGCGCGTGACGGGCAGCCCGGACGCCGCCGGCGCGATCCTGTTCGCCTTCCTGGTGACGTATCGCGGCGCGAGCATCGCCGTCGGCGGCGCGCTCGAGCGCGTCTCGAGCAAGCGCGCGCTCCTCGGCGGGCTCGCCCTCACCGCGGGCTGCTTCCTCGCGCTGGGCGCGGTCGGAGCCCACGCCTACGCCGCGCCGCTCCTCGTGCTTTCGGGAGTCGGGATGTCGATCAACGGCGTGGTGGGCAAGGCGATCGTCGCCGAGAACGTCGAGGATGCGCCCGCGAGGCTGCGGGCGTTCGCGCTCCTCAACGTCGTGCTGAACGCGGCCGCCGGCGTCGGCCCGTTCGTCGGGACGGCGCTCGTCGGGCACGTCGCCGACCGTGCGCTCTTCGGCTACGTCGGCGTCTGCTACCTCGTGGCCGTTGCCGTCGTCGCGGCCGGGATCGAGGAGCGGCCGCGCCCGCGCCGTGCCGCGTCCGGCGTCCTCGACTGGCGCTCCTACGTCGGGCTCTTCCGCGAGCGCAGCCTGCGCTTCCTCATCGTCACGAGCGCGGCCGTCTGGTTCTTCTACGCGCAGCTCTTCTCGGGCCTGCCCGTGCACCTCTTCGCCCACTTCGGCTCGCGCGGGTTGATCGCGTCGTTCTTCGCGCTCAACGCGGTGCTGATCATCCTGCTCCAGTACCCGCTCGCGGCGGGCCTGAGCCGGCGGCCGTCCGGGATGCGCTCGGAGAGCTACATGGAAGTGCTCGCCCTCGGCTTCGTGCTCTTCGGCGTGTCCTTCGTCGTCCTGGGCGCGGCGGGCGCTGCACTCGCCGGCGTCTACGCCGCGGTCGTCTTGTTCACGCTGGCAGAGATGCTCTCGACGCCGCTCCTCGACGCCGCGTTCGCGCACCTGGGTCACGCCGGGCGGCACGTCCTCTCGTTCAACGCCCGCAAGCTCGCCCAGGTGGTCGGGGAGGGCGTGGGCGGCTTCTCGGGGATCGCGCTCCAGAACTTCTTCGTCCACCACGGCGGCGAGTCGTCGTACTGGTGGCTGCTCGGCGCCTGCTCGCTCGCGACCTCGGCGGTCGTGCACGCGGTGAACGTGACGCAGGTCACGGCCACGGCCTCGGAACTGTGATCGTCTTCACGCTCGTCATCTCCTCGATCGCGTAGCGGATTCCCTCTCGGCCGAGGCCGCTCCGCTTGACCCCGCCGAAGGGGATGTGCGGCGAGTCAAAGGACGGACTCTCCATGTAGTTCACGGCCCCGACCTCGAGCCGATGCGCGACGCGCAGGAAGCGCTCGAAGCTCCCGGTGACGACGCCGGCCTGGAGCCCGTACACCGTCGAGTTCGAGACCGCGACCGCCTCGTCCTCGTCGCGGACGCGGATCACCGGCGCGACCGGGCCGAGCGTCTCGCGCCGCACGAGCTCGGCGTCCGGCGGCACGCGGTCGAGCACCGTCGGCGGGACGAAGGCGCCCTTGCGCCCGCCGCCGAGCAGGAGCTCGGCGCCGGCGGCGACCGCGTCCTCGACGCGCCGCTGCACGAGCTCGGCCGCGGCCTGGTCGATCAACGGCCCGACGTCCGTCTCCGGGTCGAGCGGGTCGCCGCTGCGCTTCTCCGCGGCCAGTGCCACGAGGAGCGGGACGAGCTCGTCGGCGACGTCGTCGCAGACGATGATCCGCTTGACGCCGCGGCACGACTGGCCGGCCGTCGCGAGCGCGCCGTCGGCGGCGAGCCTGGCGGCGAGCGGCAGGTCGACGTCGTCGAGGACGATCAGCGGGTCGTTCCCGCCCAGCTCGAGCAGGAGCTTCCGCGGTGCGGCCGCGCGCGCGACGGCCTCTCCGGTCTCGACGCTGCCCGTGAAGGCGACCATGTCGACCTCGGGCGACTGCACGAGCGCCGGGCCGACCTCGGTCGGCTCGCCGGTGACGATCGCGACCAGTCCGGGCGGCAGCCCCGTCTCGAGCAGAAGCTGCACGAAGGCGATCCCGCTCAGCGGAGCCTTCTCCGAGGGCTTGAGCACGACCGCGTTCCCGGCTGCGAGCGCCGGAGCGAGTTTGACGACGACCTGGTTCAGCGGCCGGTTGAACGGCGTGATCGCGCATACGACGCCGACCGGCTCGCGCACGGTGAGTGCGAGCTTGCGGCTCCCGCCCGTACCGACCGGAAGCGCCTCCCCGTTGATCCGAGTCGCCTCCTCGGCCGCGACGAGCAGGTTCCCGCAGGCCCGCTCCACCTCGCGGCGGCTCTCCTTGAGGCACACGCCCGCCTCGCGCGTGATCCCGACCGCGAACTCCTCCCGCCGCTGGGCAAGCGCCTCCGCGGCGGCCCGCAGCAGTGCCGCCCGCTCCTCGGGGGCCAGGGTCCCCTTCCCCGGTCGGACCGCGGCCGCCGCCGCGGCCGCCTCGGCCGGCCCGTCGCGCGGCACCTCTCCGATCACTTCGCCGGTGAAAGGGCTGCGGACGTCGAGGAAGGCGCCCCGGTCGCGCAGCTCCGCGTCCAGCACCATGCGTGCCTCCTTCAGCGGACGACGTAGCGGTCTTCGAGCGACTGGAACTGCGGGTAGTCGAAGAGGTCGAACAGCTCCTCGAAGCTCATCTGGAGCCCCATCCGGTCCCAGAAGCCCTGTGTCGTCCCCGTCTCGCGGAGCTCCTTCATCAGCTCGCGCAGCACCGCGGCCGCCGCCATCCAGCCCGAGAGCGGGTAGATGACGAGCCCGAAGCCGAGCTCCTCGAGCTCCGGCACGGTGAACCACGGCGTCTTCCCGCCCTCGACCATGTTCGCGAGCAGCGGCGCGTCCACCTCGTCCCGGACGAGGCGCATCTCGTCGGCGTTGAGCGGCGCCTCGAAGAAGATGCAGTCCGCGCCCGCCTCGACGTAGGCGTTCGCGCGCTCGATCGCGTCCTCGATCCCGGTGCACTCGCGGGCGTCGGTGCGCGCGATGAGCTGGAAATCGTCGTCCTCGCGCGCCGCGACCGCCGCCTCGATCTTGCCCACCATCTCCTCGGCCGGGATCACCCGCTTCCCCTCGAGGTGGCCGCAGCGCTTCGGGGTCACCTGGTCCTCGATGTGGATGCCGGCGACGCCCGCCCGCTCGAACTCGCGGACGGCGCGCGTGACGTTGAGCGCGTTGCCGTAGCCGGAGTCCGAGTCGACGATGACGGGCAGGTCGACGGCGAGCCCGATGTTCTTCGCATGGTTCGCCATCTCCGGGATCGTCGTGAAGCCCATGTCGGGGTAGCCGAGCAGGCTCGCCGACGTCCCGGATCCCGTCATGTGGACGGCGCGAAAGCCACTCTTCTCGATCACCTTCGCCGAGAGCGCGTCGTAGGCGCTCGGGACGACGAGGATGTCGGGCTCGAGGATCATCTCCTTCAGCTGCGTGGTCTTGTTCATCGGCTTACGCTCCTGTGGTCGCGTGCTGGTGCAGCGGCTCGCGGCAGCCTCGTGCCTCGACGGTCTCCGCGAGCCGGATGAGCTGGTTGAACTTGGCGACGCGGTCGCCGCGGCGCGGGCCCCCAACCTTCACGTAGCGGGCGCCGAGCGCGACGGCGAGGTCGCAGACCGCGACGTCCTCCGTCTCGCCGGACCGGTGCGAGACGCAGAGCTCGAGACCCGCCTGCGCCGCCGTCCGGGCGGTCTCGAGGGTCGCGGTGACCGTCCCCGCCTGGCTCGGCTTCAGCAGGATCGCGTTCGCGATCCGGGCGTCGACGTAGGCGGCGCTCGTGACGAAGAGGTCGTCGCCGACGACGAGCACGTCGTCTCCGAGCCTCGAGGTGAGCTCGCGCCAGAGGTCGCGGTCCTCGGGCGCGAACGGGTCCTCGACGTAGACGAGCCCGAACGCCGACGCGAGCTGCACGAGGTGCTCGAGGAGCTCCCCGCCCGTAACCTCCCGGCCGCCGAGCCGATACGCCCCCTTGCCTGTGGCGAGGTGCTCGGCGGCGACGTCGACCCCCGCCCCTACGTCCTCGAAGCCTTCGTCCTCGAGCGTCGCCCGAAGCTCCTCCAGCAGGTCTGCGTCGGAGCCGTCTCGGACGACGAAGCCGCTCGACGCCGACAGCGAGACCGGAGCGCCGTGCTCGCGGAGCCGCCGCTCGACCGCGGCGTAGGCCCGAAGCGCGACGTCGAGGTCGTCGGCGAGCGACGCGCCCTCCGGCGCCACCATGATCTGCTGGAAGCTCCGCGCGTCGCGGTCGACGTGGATCCCGCCGCTGAAGACGTTGACGAGCGGGTGCGGCACCGCGAGGCGGCTGCCCGCGAGCTCCGCGAGGTGCTCGTGCAGCGGCCGCGCGAGCTCGACACACGTCGCCCGGCAGAAGCCGAGCGACAGCGCGAGCGTGACGTCCTTGCCGAGCAGCGGGCCCGGCAGCTCGGCGAGCGCGGCGTCGAAGGCCGCCTGCGTCGGGAACTCCTGCCCCTCGAGGTCCGGGAGCGGCGGCAGGCCCGCGCCCGCGCCGAGCGCCCGACGCTCCCGGCCGCGCCGCTCGCGGCGACCCGGCGCGATCGCGCGCGGCGACGACCCGCGTCCCGAGGCTCCGCTCTCGAGGCCGACTTCCGCCTCGACGGTCGGCTCCGCCCGCGAGTCGAGGATCCCGCGGACGTGCACGGACGAGACGGTCGGGCTCATCGCCTTGCCTCGCCGATCAGGTACGGCAGGAGCTCGGCCGCGCGCTCGACCGGAAGCGCGCCGCGGGCGGCCTCGGCCTCGGAGAAGCCGACGCTCTCGTCCCTCGGCACGCGCGGCCCCGCGACCGCCGTCGGCACCGGGTCGGGAACGTGGATCCCCAGGCCGCAAGGCGTCGCGTGGTCGCCGGTGACGACGACCGTGTCCTGCGCCCCCGCCGCCTCGACGAGCGCGCCGACGAAGCAGTCGTCGATCGCCTCGATCGCCCCCGCCTTCTCGAGCGGCTGGTCGTCGTGGCCGGGCTCGTCGGCACCTTTCAGGTGGACGAGCACGACATCGGCCGGGTCGGCGGCCGCGCGGAAGGCGGTCTCGCGGTAGAACGCCTCGTCGCTCTGCCCGTCGTGCGGGCGCGTCTCGACGAACCGGCCGCCGATCAGGCGACAGAGGCCACGCTCCGCCGGGACCTGGCCGTAGAGCGCCAGCGTGCGGCCGGTCAGCCCGGAGAAGTCCCCGAGCTCCGGCAGCTCGTGGCCGCCGTCGCGGAAGAGGATGACGTTCGCCGGCAGCCTCCCCGCCTCGACACGGGCCGCGTTCACGTCGCTGCGCTCGAGGACGCCGGAGCTCTCGGCGACGAAGGCGTTGACGACGCGCGCCGTCAGCGCGGCCGCCTCGCCATCCTCGAGCGGCACGCACGGCGCCGGCTCGGGCCGGAAGTCCTGGTTCGGCACGCCGAAGCCGCGCAGCTTGCGAAATCCGGGATCGGTGTTCGAGACGTTGCCGGAGAGCTCCCGGTCGGAGCTCTTGAGGCAGAGGATGCCGCGGTGGCGGCCGAAGGCGACGAGCTCGTAGGAGACGCCGGGAAAGTCGGCGAGTGTCACCTCGGCCCGCACCTCGCGCGCGAGCGCCTGGAGCTCGTCGTCGGCGAGGTCGCGGGCGGTCCGCCGGTCGAGCCTGCCGGAGGCGCGGTCGCAGCTTCCGAAGTTGATCCGGAAGGCGACGCAGCTCTGCGACGCGTCCCAGAAGCCCATGCCCAGCCCCTCGAGCGGCCCCCGCCCGGTGTAGTAGACGAGCGGGTCGTAGCCGAGGAGCGCCATCGCGCCCGAATCCGACTCAGGGGCGACGACGTCGTCGATCACGGTGACGAGTCCGGTGGCGCCGCGCCTCGCGAGGGCGTCGAGGTGGCGGGTGCGGGCGTGCTCGAGCGGCGTGCGCCCGCCGAGCTCGGGGATCGGGCGGTCGCCCGCGCCGCAGAGGATGACGATGAGGATCTTCCCGTCGCCCACGACGATCAGCCGACCGGAGATAGAGGTCGCTCGGCGGGCTCGCGCCCGCGGATGACGCTCGCCACGGCGGCCGGCACCAGGTGCTCCCAGCGCCCGCCGCTCGCGACGAGCCCTCGTACCTCGGCGCCGCTCGTCAGCTTGTCCTTCCGGCGCCAGAGCACGTGCGTGGCGAGGCCGAGCTTCTCGAACCGCCGCAGCTTCGTCTCGCCCCACTCGTCGTAGATCGTCAGCAGGTAGAGCGCGTCCCGCGGCGCGTAGTGGAAGAGGCGCTCGGGCAGTCCATGCGGGAACGGCACGATGCGGAAGCTTTCGCGCGGGACGCCGCTCTCCACGAGCGCCGACTCGACCATCAGGTAGCGCTCGTAGTAGGTGAAGGGGTTTGCCTCGGGCAGACCGCGCGCAGGGTTCGTCGACTCGGCCACGGTCAGCGTCGGATCGGGGTTCGTGATCCCGACGACGAGCGTCTCGCACGTCTCCTTGCCCGCGAGCAGGTACTCGAGGTGGCCGAGATGGAGCGGCTGGAAGCGGCCGTGGATGACGGCCGTCTCGACGCAGGGCGTCACGCCCGCGCTCCCGCGGTCGAAGGGACGCGCTCCACGGCCGGCGCCTCGGTGACGAACTCGCGGAAGCGCCGCGCGAAGTCGGCCGGATGCACTTCCGGCCGCCGGAGCGGCTCGAGCGAGCCCGGCTTGATCCGGACGTGGACGAGGTGCGGCCCGTCCTCGCCGCTCGTCGAGGCGAGCGCGTCCTCGAAGTCGCGCGGCTCGGCGCACGAGACGGCGGAGCGATACCCGCACGCGATCGCGACGTCGGCGAAGCTCACGGTGGCTGCGGACGTGCGCTGGCCGCCGGTTGAGTCGTGGACGCCGTTGTCGAGCAGGACGTGGACGAGGTTCGCCGCAGCCGCAGCGCCGACGGTCGCCATGTTGCCGAGCTTCATGAGCGCGGCTCCGTCGCCGTCGAGCACGACGACCCGCTTCGTCGTCCGGAGCGCGACGCCGAGGCCGACCGCGCTCGCGCAGCCCATTGCGCCCACCTGGTAGAAGTGCTGGCGCCGGTCGCCCAGCGTCGAGAGCTCCCGCCCCGTCTTCCCTGTCGTGGCCACGATCGCCGCCTCGCCGTCGGCGGCGAGGACGCGCTCGATCGCCTCGATCCGCGCGAGCGTCCGCTCGCCGCCGAGGCGGAAGAGCCTCCCGCGCAGCCGCGGCGGCGGCTCCGGCTCGCCGACCGGCGCGTCGCGGATGCTGCCCGGCTCGACGAGCACGCAGAACGGAAGCTGCCGCCGCGCCATGGTCTCGTGCGCCCGCTCGACGAGTGACTCGAGCTCCGCCTCGCGGCGCGGCAGCGTGGCGCTCTCGATCTGAAGCAGCGCCAGCAGCCTGGGCGCGATCGCGCCCATCAGCTCGTGCTGGGGCTCGTCCGGCGCGTCGGGGTGGCCGCGCCAGCTGCAGAGGATCGGAAACGGCGTGCGGCAGGGGTGCGCGAGCGAGCTCAGCGGGTTGACCATGTTCCCGAGGCCCGAGTTCTGGGCGAGGACGAGCGGCGATCCGCCGCCGAGCCAAGTCCCGATCGCGATGCCGACGGCTTCTCCCTCGCTCGTCGCGACGAGGTAGCGGGCGCCGGGCGCGGCGATCGCCGCGCCGATGACCCCGTTCAGGTACGAGCACGGGACGCCGGTGACGAGCGAGACGCCGCCGGCGCGGAAAGCGTCGAAGACACGATCGCCGGCAATCATCGGCCGGAGCGCACCGCGGCGTAGCGGTCGGGCGACGCGAACCGCCGCTCGGACTCGGCGAGCTCGTCGTAGCGCAGGAGCTCGAAGACCTCGTCGAGCGGCGCGAGGTCGACGTCGACGCACGAGGCGGTCTCCCGAACGTGAATCTCCCGGCAGGCGCGGCGCATCGCCGTGACCGCCGCGCGCATGCTCTGGTTGCCCCAGATCACAGCCGAGATCCGGTTCCGCCGGAAGACGTCAGCGGGTGTTCCCGCGTACGTCGTGGGCGCGATCACCACCGGCAGGCGGCCAGCCCAGGCGCGCGCGAACGCCGTCACCTCGCGCGCGTCGCGCTGCCGGGAGTGGATGAAGATCGCGTCGGCGCCGGCCTGCCGGTAGGCCTCCGCCCGCTCGAGCGCCTCGTCCAAGCCGCGACCGGCGATCAGCGCCTCGGTGCGGGCGACGACGCAGAACGACTCGTCCTCCTGCGCCGCCTTGCAGGCCTCGATCTTGCCGCAGAACTCGTCGACGTCCACGAGGTCGTGGTCGTCGCCCACGAAGGAGTTGAGCTTCGGGAAGACCTTGTCCTCGAAGCAGACTCCGGCCGCTCCGAGCTGCTCCGCCCTGCGGAGGAAGCGGCGGGCGGTGTTGAAGTTGCCGTGGCCGGTGTCCCCGTCGACGAGGACCGGGATCGACGCGGCCTCGACCATGCACTCCACCACGAAGAGGAGCTGCGACCACGACGCCTCCTCGTTGTCGCGGAGGCCGAGCGCCGTCGAGACGGAGAAGCCGGACGCCCAGATCGCCTCGAAGCCCTCCACCTCGGCGATCCGCGCCGACAGACCGTCGTGCGCCTCCATCAGGAAGACGAGCTCGGGCCCCTCGAGGAGCTGGCGGAAGCGGGCCGCGCTCGTCACGCCACCCTCCCGAACGGCGGCGGCTCGCCGCGGCGGAGCACGTGCGCCACGCCCTCCGCGACCCGCCTGCGCAGGACGAGCTCCGACTCCACCGAGAGAAACGCGCGGTGCGCGGTGACGACGACGTCGTCGCGCGCGAGGAGCTCCCGCCCTTCCGGCGTCGCGTTCGGGTCCTCGGGCGAGAAGACGTCCGAGGCGAAGCCTCCGAGGCGGCCCGAGCGAAGGGCCTCGAGCACGGCGGCCGAGTCGACGAGCCCGCCGCGAGCCGCGTTCACGAGCAGGGCGCCGGGCTTCGTCGCGGCGAGGGTCTCCTCGTTCACGAGCTCCTGCGTCTCCGGCGTCAACTGCGCGAGGAGGACGATCGCGTCGGCGGAGCGGAGCAGCTCCTCGAGCTCGCCGCACTTGCGGACGCCGAAGCTCGCCATCAGGTCGCTCGACACGTAGGGGTCGTGGGCAACGACGGATGCGTAGAAGGGCTGGAGCTTCCGGCTCGTGGCGCAGCCGATGCGGCCGAAGCCGACGATGCCGAGCGTGCGCGAGGAGGTCCGGCGTGGCACGCCGCCGCCGGCCGGGTCCCAGCGGTTCGCCCGCGTGAGAGCGTGCTGGACGCACACGCCGCGCTCGAGCGCCAGCAAGAGCGCAGCCGCGTGCGTGCTGACCTCGTCGCCGCAGTAGTCGGGGACGTGGAATCCGTAGACGCCCCGCTCCCGCAGTAGCTCGGGCCGGAAGTTGTCGAGCCCGACCCCCTGGCGGGCGACGACCTTGCAGTCGGGGCCCGCGCGCTCGAGCAGCTCGGGCGTGACGTCGCAGCGGTAGACGACGACGGCGTCCGCCTCCGCGACGTAGTCGAGGAAGCGGCTGCCCTCCGTGACGAAGCGGCCGTTCTCGCGGATGCCGAGGTCGAAGGCGGTGTCGTCCCCGTAGATCTCCCGCTCGATCTCCGCGCGCGACCGGGAGACGAGCCCCTCGCCGTCCAGCGCCCAGTTCGGATCCGTATAGACGACCCGCACGACTAGCGGACGGACTCCGCCGGCTGCGCGCGGACAGCCTCGTCGACGTCGTAGCCCCAGCCGAGCGCATCGCGGCGGCCGCGGCGGAGCGTCGCCGTGGCGGCGAAAGTGTTCGACAGCTCGATCTGGTCGAGGTAGCCGACGTGGCTCCCGCTCCCGAGCTTGACGACCGCACCCTCGCCCCCGAAGCCGTGCTCGACGTACGGCGCGACCCAGGCGCTCGCGTCGGGCGCGAGCGTCGCCTCGGCGACGCCCCCGTCGGCCTCGCGCCACGCGAGCGTCGGCTCCCCGCCGACGACGAGGTAGTGGCTCTCGCTCGACTCGCAGAGGTCGAGCTCGGGTCTCGGCTCACCGGGTTTCGCGACCGAAAGGAAGAGGCCGATCAGATCCGGCAGGTGCGCCGCCGAGGCCATCGAGGCGACCGTGTAGCTGCGGAAGGCGCGCACGCTCGCCCGGCTCTCCTCGATCGAGCGCGAGGTCTTCCCGACTGCGTCGTGACGCCGCGGCGCGCGGAGGAGCGTGCGGTAGTCGAAGCCGACAGCGTCGCCGAGCGCCCGGAGCGCCGCCGTCGAGAGGGCCGCGGTGTCGCCCTCGAGGAAGGGCTTGAGCGCGTCGCGCGCGACGCCGCTTCGCTCGGCGGCCGCGGCGGGCTCGAACCCGCGCCGCGAGAGCGCGCTCCGCAGGAGGTCGGGCGGCGCGGCGTCGCCGACGTCGCGGAGGAGCGCGTCGAAGGCGGGATCGCCCCAGTCGTTGAGCTCCGAGAACAGCGGCGCGAGGTTCGACTCGCAGGTGTAGGAGATGATGCGCGCCGGCTCCTCGGAGGCGAGCGAGTAGCTGTGCGGGCAGTACGACGGCTCGACGTAGGAGTCGCCGACGATCCAGGAGTCCTCGGCGCGGTTCGCCCGCAGCACCTGCCACTCCGCCTCGCCGAGCTCCTCGCCCCAGCGCCCGTGGATGTCGCCGGGGCCGAGGTTGACCGTGATCGCGGGCTCGAGGTGCCCATTGTTGAGCGCCGGCAGGCGGTCGTGCGGGCAGAGGATGTCGAGGATCACCGGCGCCACCCGCCCGGGCGGGCCGGCCATGGAGTAGTAGTTGTAGAAGGTGATGCCGTCGCGCCTGATCGGCCGGCGCGACGCGCGCAGCTCCTCGGGCGAGGTGACGACGGCCGTCAGCCCCTGCCTCGGGCTCGCGGCGAGCTGGTTCCCGCTCACGCGCAGGGCGCCGGCGAGCCGGTCGGCCCGGTCGTCGGCGAGCGTCGGGCGGTCGCGCTGCAGCAGCTCGCGCACCAGCTCCTCGTCGAGGTCGGCCGTCTCCGCGACGTCCGCCGGCGTCACCTTGCGGACGTTCATCCAGTGGGCGAGCTTGTACGAGTCGACGATCACCTCGTTCTCCGATCCTCGAGCAGCGTCTGCAGCCGCTCCCGGCTCAGGCGCCGCGGGTTGTTGGACAGCCGGCCGTAGGTCGCGGCCTGCGCCGCGACCGACGCGGCGTCGAATTCGACCTCGCTCCATTCCTCGAGGCCGGCGAGCCGCCGGAAGCGCTCCAGCACCGCCTCGACCTCCCGAGGCTCGCACACGCCGAGCGCGCGGAGGATCCGCCGGACGACGCCGCGTACGTGCTCCGGCCCCCGGGCGTCCATGCAGTCTCCGGCACGGGCGTTGTAGGCGAGCACCTGGCCGAGCGGCAGGCTGCAGGCGTGCCCGTGCCGCAGCCCCGTCATCAGGGTGAGGGGATACGAGATCGCATGGCACGCGGTCGTCTGCGAGATCGCGATCGCGCGGCCGGAGTGGAGGCCGGCGAGGCTGATCGCCGTGCAGGCGCCGAGGTTCTCCGGCTCCTGCACCGCCGCCTCGTAGGCCTCGCGCACGAGCCCCGCCGCGGTGAGGCCGAGCGCGATCGACTCGGCCGTCGAACGGGTCGACCACGCGGCCTCGACTCCCTGCACGAGGGCGTCGAGCGCGGAGCTGCCGTACTCGCGGCGATCCATCGTTGCGGTCAGCTCCGGGTCGACGACGGCGGCCGTCGGGCGTACCTCGAGCGATGCGACCGACTCCTTCTTGGACCGCTCGAAGTCCCACACCGTCGCGAATGGCGTCACCTCGGCGCCCGTCCCCGGCGTGGTCGGGACCGTGACGAGCGCGGGCGCCCCCTCGGCCCGCTCCGCCGCGAGCCGCGCCCGCGCGATCTTCGCCGCGTCGAGCACGCTCCCGCCGCCGACGGCGACGACGATCCCGGCGCCGCAGGCCCGCCCGGCGTCCACGAGCGCGCCGACGCTCTCCTCCGTCGGGTAACGCCGCGCGTGCTCGACCACGTCCGGACGGAGGCCATCGAGCTCGCGCGTCACCCGCCGGCGCCACGGCCGAGAGGCCGACGTGGCGCCGAAGACCAGCAGCACCGGCATCGTTGCCCGGCCTGCAGCGACGAGCTCGCGCACCAGCTCCGGCAGCGCCGCCGTCGCGCCGGGGCCGAATACGACGCGTGTCCCGGGAACGGTCCGACTACCGTTCTCCGCATGAGCCTCCCGCCGTGCCTGCCGCTCCACCTGTGCGGGACTACCCAATGCCGCCCCTATGACGTAGGTGCGTCACTGTGACGTGATAATGACAGAAAGTCGCGAATATGTCAGACCGACGGTAGAGAGCCCGGTTCGGGTCACGTTCGTCGGCAGCGGCGACGCCTTCGGCAGCGGCGGCCGAGGCCAGGCGTGCGTCCACGTGGCCGGCGCCCAAGCGAGCTTCCTCGTCGACTGCGGACCGTCCGCGCTCCCAGCGATGCGCCGGCTCGGCGTCGACCCGAACGACGTCGAGCTCGTCCTGCTCTCACACCTGCACGGCGATCACTTCGGCGGGCTCCCGTTCCTCCTGCTCGATGCCCAGCTACCGAGCCGGCGAACGAGGCCGCTGACGATCGCGGGGCCGGCCAGCACGGCCGAGCGCCTGCAACAGGCGACGGAGGTCTTGTTTCCGGGCGCGTGGCGCGAGCACTGGCGCTTCCCGCTTGAGATCGTCGAGCTCGAGCCGGAGCGCCGGAACGAGGTCGCCCGCGTCACCGTGACGCCGTACGTCGTCAGCCATCCGTCCGGCGCCCCGCCGCTCGCGCTCCGCATAGAGGTCGGCGGGCGCGTGCTCGCGTTCTCCGGCGACACGGAATGGACTCCGGTGCTGAGCTCGGCGGCCGACGGCGCCGATCTGCTCGTCGTCGAGTCGTACACGTTCGACCGGCCGGTTCCATACCACCTCGACTACCGGACGCTGATCCGCCACGCGCCTGACCTCCGCGCGAAGCGGCTCGTCCTCACCCACATGAGCGCCGAGATGCTCGACAGGGTCGCCGGGCTCGACTGCGAATACGCAGAGGACGGCAAGCAGCTCGAGCTCTAGCTGAGACGCAGACGGACTTGACACGGGCCGCGGTGGCGCATATGAGACGCGATGACGTGCAACTGCCGAAGCGGGTCCTTGCGGCCAGGGTCCGAGCCGACTTGGCTGAGAAGCGCATCAAGCGCAAGGATCTCGCCCGGCTGACGGAGCGATCGGTCAAGACGATCGAGCGCTGGACGAGCGACGCGCCCGAGCACGAAAAGTACCGCCCGAGCCGAGCCCAAGCGATCGTCATCGCCTACCTGACGGGGTACCCCGTCTCTCGCTACACGGGCGACGAGGCGGACGACATCCTCTTCCCGCTCGGGCCGGCGATCGGGGCGCTCAGCGACCGCCTCGAAGCCGCCGCCGATCGGGCGCAGGCCCAGTCACGGCAAGAACAGCCGGACGGCAAGGAGAGCGTCTCGCTCTGACCTCCTGCGCGAGGGCCTCGGCCGACTCGAGCAGCGCGACGAGCCTCAGGCGCTCGGCTTCGACGCCGGGCAGGGCGCGGACGACGCGCGCGCGAGTCTTGTAGAGCAGCCGCCTCGCCTCGGCGGCTACCTGCTGACACTCGCGGAGCAGCACCGCATGCTCGGCGCCCTCTGAGCGGCCACTGCTAGAGACCGTCGCTGCCACCTGCAGTAGCCTCCAAGTCAACCCGCACTCAGCGACATCGCGTCTTCCAACCGACACGGAGGCACAGCGTCATCGTAAAGAACAGTGCTGCGTCCGAACGGGCAGACGTGTTCGCATTGAGGCAACTTCGGTGGTCAACTGTGCATTCACGCTTTGGGCACGTCCAATAATGAGATGAGTCGATCAGCCGCTCACGAACACGGCGAAGCCCGGTATAGATCAGCCTCGGGTCGGTTCGCGCGGGCAGTGAGCGTCGCCAGCTCAGCCTTTAGGTCGAGGCCGGCCTCGCGGTAGAGCGCCCGACCGAGCCGAGCGAGTTAGTGCGAGTGTGCGTGATGCCCTTCGCCAATCGGCTCGTTCATCACCTTGAGCATCGCCCAGCCGCCGCCCCTGCGGAAGTAGCGCCAGACGAGCGTAGCCGCGAGCAGTAGGAAGACGATGTTGAGGTAGGTCGTGTAGTTCCAGCTGACTGAGACCATCTCGACCTTGGCGTTTCGCGCGTGCCGCTCGATGCCGAGCGTCTGGAAGAGGAACTCGACCGCGAGCCCGGCGCCGACCATGGTCGCGTAGAAGCTCGCGAGCAGGAAGCCGGCCATTCTCCAGCCGTAGTATCGGCGGTAGATGTCGAGGATCGGGAGGATGATCAGGTCGGCGAAGATGAACGCGAGTACGCCGCCGAAGCTGATGCCACCGTTCCAGAGGACCGCCGCCAGCGGCACATTGCCGATCGAGCATACGAAGCTCACGATCGCGACCGCAGGGCCGACGAGCGGCCCCCAGAACTTGGCCAGCGTCGTATGGTGCTCGAGGAAGAAGCGCTGCCAGAACGAATTCGGTATCCAGGCGGCAAGTGCGCCCGCGATCAGGAGGCCGCCGAAGACGTCGCGGCCGACCGCGGCCCAGTCCATCACGAAGTAGTTCGCGGTCGCGGTGAAGCCCTCGGGCGAACGCAACCGCTGCCAGAGCGATCGTCCGCCGGCTTCGACCGACATGTCCATCTCGGCGTGTCCTTCCATCGAGCCAAGCCGGCCTTTGTCGGCTTCCGCGCGCGCTTCCTCGACGAGGGGGCGCGTGAGCACGAGTCGAAACAGGAGCGCGAGAAAGACGATCATCAACGGCCCGCCGACGAACTCGCCGAGCACGAACTGCCACCCGAGCAAAAGCGCCATGATGATCCCGAGCTCGATCACCAGGTTCGTCGAGGCGAACTGGAAAGCCATCGCCGCAGTGAAATCGGCGCCCTTGCGAAAGAGTGAGCGCGCGAGCGCAACCGACGCATACGAGCACGAGGTCGAGGCCGCCCCGAGACCGGAGGCGATCGCAAGTGTCTTCGGCGAGTCGTCGGGCAGCAGGCGGCGCATCTCGCGCTTCGACACCACCGCCTGCACGGCGCCGGAGAGGGCGAAGCCGAGGATGAGCGCCCACAGCACCTCCCAGGTCATGCCGAAGGCAAAGCTGAGCGCCCGCGACAGCTCGTGACCGACAGCTACTGCGACAAGCACCGCGTCTCTAGCGCGTCTTCGTGAACCGCTGCACCGCTGCGAGCAGCTCCGACGTCTTCGCCGCCGCCTCCCTTTTGTTGCCGGAGGAGATCGCGTCGCTGACGCAGTGGTTCACGTGGTCGTCGAGGATTGCGAACGCGAGGCTCTCGAGCGCGGTCGAGACGGCGCCGATCTGGGTGAGAATGTCGATGCAGTAGCGGTTGTCTTCGACCATCCGCTCGATCCCGCGCACCTGGCCCTCGACCCGGTGCAAGCGCTTGATCAGCGCTTCCTTGTTTGCGGCGTAGCCGTACGTCATCGCTTCGCTCCCTGTCTCAGCTTGCAAGTGCGCCTTGTCAGTTCTGGCTAGGCAGCACGTGACTCCAGCGTTCCGTGATTCTCGTGCGTCGCGTGGTAGGCGTGAACGACGGCGTGGCTGCGCCCGCGCACGCGATCAGCCAGCGGTTGAGCGGCAACGCGAACAGGAACGCGATCTCGAGCCCCACCCCGAGACTCCACCAGAACAGGCCTTCTCCCAGCCCGGCTTGCATCGCTCCGGGCACGAGCAGGAGGAACGCGTTGTCGATTATCTCCATCAGGCCGATCGAGGCGGTGTCGGAGGCGAACGCGAGCGGGAGCGCGCGCCGAAACGGCACTCCGGCCCAGCGCCGTCGCGATCACCATCCCCAGCACCTCGCCGATCGCGCAGCCGGTCAGACAGTGCGTCGTGGCGGTCAAGGCGCTGTGGGGCAAACTTCGTTGGTTTTCGTTCATCTCGGACCCTTCCGATTGCTATACCCCAGCAGGGTATCAACGGCGCCGGGGGCAGGATCCTGTGACACGCTCGGTATCGCAGGCGCACGCAGCCTCGAACGTACTTCTGTAGCGAAGCGTCGGCTGAGGGCACGCCCGTCAGCAAGATGCTCACTCGCGCTCCGCGCATGCCCGGCCCGCTGTATTCGGTCACATGAGTCGATAGCTGAGGATCCAGTAGTGCTCGTGCTGGATCCACTGTCGTTCGACAGCACGCTCACCGAGCATCGAGAACGCCTGCTCGCGGGTGGGGAAGTTCTTGAGAACCTCGTGGACGCTTCCGTCGTCGAGGGTGCGCCGCTGATAGGTGTTGCCGTCGGCGTCCCGTCTGCTGATCGGGGTGTTGCTCGGAGTGCGGCTCGACCGCACATAGCTGTTGTCGAGCATCACGACCCGTGCGCCGGACTCGAGTCGCGCGTGGAGAGCGTCGAGCCAGCCCGCGAGCCGGCCCAGCGGCACATGGCTCCACCAGCAGCCGGCGAACGCCCCGTCGAAGCGGCGATCACCGAGCTCGGCGAAGGTGTGTGCATCCACGGTCTCGAACCGGACGCACGGCGGCATCTCCTTGCAGCGGGCGACCTCTATCGTCTCCGGGTTCAGGTCGGTGGCGAGCCACTCGCGCGCAAACGACGCGCCGTGTGGCGTCCACCAGCCGGTACCGCACGCGACCTCGAGCACGCGGCGGTCCACGAACATCGACGGCAACCATGCCTCCATCGTGCGCAGGTCACGCTGCCGTTCCGGCTCGAGGTAGAACCACTCGGAGTAGGAGGCCCGCCGCGCGTAGTAGTCACGCATCGACTCGGCAGTGGTCGCTTCGTCCACGTCAGGGAACTAGCGTGAGGAGGACTCGTTCAGGCTAACGGCAGCACGAATCAGGGCAACGAAAGCATTCTCATCGATTTCATCGTCATCGTGGAAGTCGATTGCGCGCCGGGTATTGCCTTCGAGGCTTGAGTTGAACAGTCCCGAAGGGTCCTTCAACGAGGCCCCCTTGAAGAATGTGAGTTTCACGACGCTCTTGTACGTCTCGCCGGTGCAGATCCCACCTTGGTGAGACCACACCGGAACCCCTGGATTAGAAGCCTTTTTCCACTTCCACTCCTCGACCACTTCCGGGTCGGCCTGTTTGATTAGGGCGCGAAGCCTGGAGAGGGTCTTACCCCGCCAGTCGCCCAGTTCTTTGATCCTTGCGTCGATCAGCTGAGATGGAGACTCGCTCATGCTGCGATCTTCTCCAGCAGCGCGTCGACGCGCGCAAAGCCCTGCTTGGCGCCCTCTTCGACGCCGTACTGCATCGTCGTGTCGCGCTCCTCGGTCGTCGCGAAGCGCATCGTCTGCGTCAGCTTCGTCTGGTCACCGAGATCTTCGAACTCGAGGGTCTGCAGATGGTTCTGGAACGTCTGCACGAGCCGCTCGGGCGCGTCGACTTCGCGGAACTCGCCTTCGACGTCGCCGTAGGCGGTGCGGAAGCGGTACGTGCCGCCGGGACGAACGTCCATCTCCTCGACGACCGTGCCGTCGCCCCACCATTCGGGGATCAACTTCGGGTCGGTCCAGACGGAGAAGACGTGCGCGCGCGGTGCGTCGAAGATCCGCTCGACGCGGATCTCGAGCTCGCTCGGGGTGGTGACGGTCGTCTCGTTCATCTCAGCCCACCGCTTTCTTCACGAGCGCGCGGATCTTCGCCTCGTCGGCTGCGGTCAGCTTCGTCAGCGCGAAGGCGACCGGCCACATGGAGCCTTCGTCGAGCTTCGCGCTGTCGTTGAAGCCGAACATCGCGTACCGCTCCTTGAACTTCCCCGCGTTGCGGAAGAAGCAGACGACCTTGCCGTCCTTGGCATAGGCGGGCATCCCGTACCACGTTTTCGGCGAGAGATCTGGGGCGGCGGCCTTGATGAGCTCATGTAGCCGCTTGGCGATGGCGCGGTCCTGCGGCGACATCGCAGCGATCGAGGCGCGCACAGCGCTTTCCCCATCCGCTTCCGCCTTCAGCTCTCGGGCGCGCGCTTTCATCGCGGCCTTTTCCTCGGCGGTGAATCCCTTCTGCGTCATCGTGCTCCTTTCGTGCGTTCGACGACCTGCGCGAAGCGGTCGAGCCGCTGCAGCCACGTGCTGATGCCCTCGAAAGCGTAGGGCGCGAGCATGCACCTGCGGACGCGGCCGACCTTCTCCGTCGTCACGAGCTGCGCCTCCTCGAGCAGCCGGATGTGCTTCTTCATCCCGGTCAGCGACATGCCGAAGGGCTCGGCGAGCTCGCTGATCGTCGCGGTGCCGGAAGCGAGCCGTTCGAGGACGGCGCGCCGGTTCGGGTCGGCGAGGGCTGCGAAGGCGCGGTCGACGGTCGCTTGATACTGAACCACGAGGTTCACTTTAGCAGATTCTGCCCTCTAAAAACGGCGCCGCACGCCGGGGATCAACCGAGCGTTTGACGCTGACCGGTCGCCGCGGCAGTCTCGATCGCGTCCAGCATGCGATGGCGCCTGACCGCGTCTTCAAAGGTCGGGCAGAAATGCGTCCCCTCGCGATAGTCGCGTGCGAAACGCGCGTACGCTTGCGCAACGTTGGTGCCCGGGCCTTGCGGCGGCGCCCACCGATATTGCTCCGGCACGGGCAGGAGCTCGAGCGAGGACTGCGCGCCCCTGCCGCCATGGACGTCCAGCTCCCAGATCTGAGCCTGGCCGCCGGTGGCCGTGAGCTGCAGATCGCCCTCGCTGCCGTTGATCTCCCAGAGCAGGTTCGTGCCGCGCGAGACCCCGCCGCGATAGTGGATCGAGAAGGCGGCGCCGCCCTCGAGCAGTCCGCTGACGGCCACCTGATCATCCGCGGTCATCGGCTTGCTCTCGCCAGTCTCCGCGATCGTGAAGGTCTGTCGGCGCATCGCCATGGTGGCCGAGAGCTCTCGGACCTCGCCGAGGCAGTGACACAGCGCATCCGCCGTGTGGCCGACTGCGATCGAGAGCATGGTCGCGCCGTTCTTCCTGTCGTTGAGGTACGCGTTGAACGGCTCCACCGTCGGTCCCCAGCCCATTCCCGAGCCGACCAAGGTGGTGGAGAGCACCTCACCGACGTAGCCCCGCTCGACCAGGTCGCGGACGTAGGCGACCGCCGGCGCAGAGCGGGCCTGCAGGCCCGCCACGGCGAGGACACCCTGGTTCTTCGCCAGCGCGGCCAACGTCTCGGCCTCGTTCAAGCCGTTGCCGAGCGGCCATTCGCAGTACACGGCCTTGCCTGCCTCGAGCGCTGCAGTCGCAAGCTCGAGGTGATACGGCACTTTCACGGTGACCGCGACGACGTCCACAGCCGGGTTGCTGACGAGGTCTTGGTGGTTGTCGAAGGCGGTCGGCACGCCGAAGAGCTTGCTCGCGGCGTCGGCAGATTCGCGTCGGCTGGTGGACAGCGCCGTGATCTCGAAGTCATCTGCGAGCGACCTCAACGCGGGAATGTGCGCCTGTGCCGCCCAGCCGCGATCCGGGTTGGCGCCGATGATGCCGACACGAATCCGCTTGGCTCCACCCTTGCTCATCACGATCAGGCGACGACCCTCATGTCCTCGCGCCCTCGGATTTCGGCGGCCAGCGCCTCCACGGCCTCGGCAAGGTTTGCCCTGATCTCGTCGTCGATCAGACCGCCTTCCTCGAAGCGGGTGTGAGCATGCGGGACGGGGAGCTCGACATCGAGCACCCGCGCGCCGAGCGCGGCCAGGACTTTGCGGAGCTCAGCCTGTGCCCAGGCCGCCCCGAACGCGCCCGTGCTCGCACCGACCACGGCCACCGGCTTGTTCCGCAGCACGTTCGTCGCCACCGGACGCGAGACCCAGTCGATCGCGTTCTTCAGCTGGCCCGGGATGGACGAGTTGTACTCCGGCGTCGCAAAGAGCACCGCGTCCGCGTTCGCGATCGCTTGGTTCAAGCGCGCGACGCTTGCTGCGCGGGGGTGCACATCGTCGTCCTCGTCGTACGGCGGAACCTCCTTGAGGCCGTCGTAGAGCTCGAACTGGACGTCCGGGCCGGCGGCGCCGGCCGCGGCGCGCAGCAGACTCGTGTTGTGCGAGTCGCGGCGGAGGCTGCCGGAGATGCCCAGGATCCGCGTCACTCGCTCGTTTCGCCTCCCGGCTTCACGAACTGCAGCTCGGCGAGGATCGTGACGTCGCTCGCAAGCGACGGCTCACCGCTCGGGAGCGGGTTGTTCCAGTCGACCCCGAAGTCGGTGCGGTCGATCTTCGTGGCCAGATTGAGGCCGATGCGGTCGTTTCCATAGGGATCGGCCATCGGCGCGGTCACCGTCCCGGTCACCGCGACCGGCTTGGTGGCGCCCTTGATCGTCAGCTCGCCGTCGACCGAGACCTTGCCGTCGCCGTCGAGGCGGATTTCCTCGGCCGTGAAG
>VAXK01000260.1 GCA_005885565.1 Actinomycetota bacterium | reverse complement strand
GGTACTTCAACACGGGGATCGGCCCGCCCAGCTTGCCGCCGCCGCCCCCGACGCCGACGTCGAAGCGGCCTGCGAGCACGAAGTCGGTCCGCCAGAACGGGATTCCTGCGACGAGGACGGCGGCGAAGGCGACGACCGCCTCGCGGAGCCGGACACGTCGGAGCAGGACGTAGAGCCCCTGCGAGGCGAGGACGAGCGCGCCGTACGGGTGGGTCGCGATCGTCGCCAGGACGGCAAGCGCCCACCAGGCCCAACGGCGCCCGCCGCCTTCGAGCGCGCGTTCGAGCAGCAGGTACGAGAGCGCGCTCGTGAAGAGGAAGAGGCTGTACATCCGGCCGTAGACGCCGTGGAAGAGGAGCGCCCAGCTCCCGGAGGCGAGCGCCGCCGCGCCGAGTCCCGTGGCTCGCCCGCCCAGGCGCGTCCCGAGCGCCCCGACGACAGGGACGCTGGCGACGGCGAAGAGCGCCGAGAAGAGCCGAAGCGCGGTCAGCCCGCCGCCCACGTGCGCGACGAGGAAGGCGAGCACGAAGTGGAGCGGCGCGCCGCCCCGGCGGCCGAGCACGATCCGCAGCACGTCGCCGAAGGAGTGCCGCCCGGTGAAGAGCGCGAGCGTCTCGTCCTCGTGCGGCGGCCACGCGTGCACCTGAACGAGCACGAACGTCGCGACGGCGGCCGAGCAGAGGGCGATACCGGCCGCGTAGGCGCGCGCGGAGAGGTCGGCCGGAAACGGGCGGGCCGCGACCTGGGGTCGCGGCTGGTCTGAAGTCTGCGGCGGGCGGCGAGTGGGGGAGATCGTTTCGGTCATGGTCAGGCGGGCCGGTCACGCTAACACCTCGGATGCCGCTGCTAGCCTTGTCCGGCCGTGCCGATCTACGAGTACAAATGCCCGCAAGGCCACGTTTTCGAGCTGTTCCAGCGCATGAGCGATCCGCCTCCGGCGGCGTGTGAGATCTGCGGCGAGGGCCCGGTCGAGCGGGTGCTGTATCCCGTCGCGGTCCACTTCAAAGGCTCCGGGTTCTACTCGACCGACTACGGCCGCGGCGGCCGCAAGCGAGAGGACGGCTCGAAGGACGGGGCGGAGCCGGCGAAGACAGAGACCGGCACGAGCGAGCCGAAGAAGGAGAAGGCCGCGGACGCGACTTAGCGGCCCGAGCCGATCGAGCTGTCGCCGATCACGCAGCCCGGCCCGTAGGGCCCCGATCCCGGCGGGGGCGGCTGCGGCGCCGAGTCGCCCTTGACCATGTGGACGACGGCGATGTTCTCCTGCGTCGGCACGATCACCGACTGGCCGCCGATCGACGAGGCGCTCCCGCCGAGCCGGCAGTGGTACGCGCGGCTCGCGGATGCCCGCTTGTAGACCCAGCCGAGCTGGACGAGCTGCCAGGCCGAGAGGTCGGTCGAGAGCGGCCGCATGTACTTCCCGGCCTTGAACGGCGCGGACAGGAACGTCGAGAACGACGACAGCTTGTGCAGCGTCGCCTGCACGACGCGCTGCTGCCGCTCGGCCCGCGTCACGTCGCTCTCGGACGGGTTCAGGCGGTTCTCCCGGATCCGGGAGTAGATGAGCGCGCGCTGGCCGTTCATGTGCTGCGTCCCCTTGTGGAAGCGCCAGCCGGGCCAGCGGTTGCAGCGTGCCTGGCTCGCGTACGGACAGTCGAAGCGGTTCGAGAGGATGTTCTCCGGCACAGTGATTTCGACTCCGCCGACGTCGTCGATCAGCTGCTTGAAGCTCCCGAAGTCGACGGTGACGACGTGGTTCACCGGCAGGCCGGTGAAGTGGCGGATCGTCCGGATGGCGAGCGCGGGCCCGCCGATCTGGAAGGCGGCGTTGATCTTGCTGTCGCCGTGGCCGGGAATCGGCACGCGCAGGTCGCGCGGGATCGAGAGGTAGACGATCCGGTGGTGGCTCGGGTCGGTGCGGACGAGCATGATCGAGTCCGAGTGCCGGTCGCTCGCTCGCGCGTTCGAGTTCGAGTGGTCGGTGCCGAGCAGCAGGATGTCGGTCGCGTGTGAGAGCAGGAGGCCGTTCTGAGAGTCGAGCGCCGCCTTCGTCGCCGGGCGGACGCGCTTGTTCGCGTCGCTCACGCCGCCGGAGAACGAGAGGTAGCCGGCCACCGACCAGACGACGAGGAGGACGACGAGCGCCGCCAGGCCGACGCCGATCCGGCGGCCCCAGCCCCAGCGCTTGCGCTCGCGGGCCGGCTTCGAGGGGCCGCGGTAGCGGCTGCGGCCGTCCCCGCCGTCGGTGCCGTCGCGCGGGGCCGGCTTCGTGCGGAGCGGCACCCCCCCGCGCACCCGACCGCCGCGGTAGACGCGGTACGGCTTCTCTTCGCGCGCCATCCGGCGGAGTATCGTAGCCGCGGCCCGTGGCTCCCCAGCGCGTGATCGGCGTCGACCTCGGCGGCACGAAGATCCTCGCCGGTGTCGTCGATCGGGACGGAACGGTAGAGCGCCGCCGCGAGCTGCCGACGCCGCTCGAGTCGCAGGACGAGCTGCTCCGCGGCCTCGCGAGCGCGGTCGAGGACGTGCTCGAAGAGGACGTGGCCGCGATCGGGTTCGGGATCCCGTCCACGATCGACCAGCGGAGCGGGAAGGCCGTCACCTCGGTGAACATCCCGCTCGCCGACCTCGACCTCCGCGCCTGGATGCGGGAGCGCTTCGGCCTCCCCGTCGGGATCGACAACGACGCGAACGCCGCCACGCTGGCCGAATGGGCCCACGGCGCAGGCCGCGGAACGATGCACATGGTCATGCTCACGCTGGGCACGGGCGTCGGCGGCGGGCTGATCCTGGACGGCAAGCCCTACCGGGGCGCGATCGGCGCGGGCGCCGAGCTCGGGCACATGGTCATCGACCTCGACGGCCCGCCCTGCCAGGGCGCGTGCACCGGGCGCGGGCATCTCGAGGCGCTGGCCTCGGGTCACGCTGCCACGCTGGCTGCGCGGGAGCAGTTCGGGCCCGCGGTCGACGCCCATCGCCTCGTCCGGCTCGCGCACGAGGGCGATACCGCGGCCGTCGCGCTCCTGGCCGAGCTCGGCCGCCGCCTAGGGGCCGGGATCGCAAGCCTCGTGAACATCTTCAACCCCGAGCTCGTGGTGGTCGGCGGCGGGTTCTCGGCGGCGGGCGACTTCCTCCTCGAGCCGGCGCGGGAGCTCGTCGCGCGCGAAGCGCTCTCCCCCGCGCGGGAGCTCGTGCGGATCGTGCGCGCCGAGCTCGGAACCGCGGCCGGCCTCGTCGGCGCCGGGCTCGTCGCCTTCGAGGCGCTCGACGGCGCCGGCGCGGCGTGACGCTCGCCGTCTGCGCGACGCCGATCGGCAACCTCGAGGACGTCACGCTTCGCGTCCTCCGCGAGCTCGGCGAGGCGGACGTCGTGCTCTGCGAGGACACGCGCCGCACTCAGATCCTCCTGCGCCGCCACGGCATTCGGGCGCGTCTCGTCTCGTACCACGAGCACAACGAGGCGGCGCGAACGGCCGAGATGCTCCCGCGGCTGCGGGCCGGTGAGCGGATCGCGCTCCTGAGCGACGCCGGGCTGCCCGCGATCAGCGACCCGGGAGCGCGTCTCGTGCGCGCGGCCCTGGACGAGGGCGTGACGGTCACGGTCCTTCCGGGCCCGTCCGCGGTGGAGACAGCTCTCGTAGCGAGCGGCCTCGTCGGTGATCGGTACCAGTTCCTGGGCTACCTCCCGCGTCGAGGGCGGGCGCTGGCGGCGCTGTGGGAGGAGCTCGCGGCGTGGCCGCATCCGACGGTCGCCTTCGAGTCGCCGAATCGCCTGCCCGCGACCCTCCGCTCACTCGCCGCCGTGCAGCCCGCGCGCCCGGTCGCCGTCTGCCGCGAGCTCACGAAGCGCTTCGAAGAGGTCGTCCGCGGGAGCGCGGCCGAGCTCGCCGAGCGGCTGCGCGACCCGCCGAAGGGCGAGATCACCCTTGTGCTGGGCGCCGTCGCGGCGCCGGCCGTGCCGGACGACGAGGCTCGCGCGACGGCCGCCGTCCGGGAGCTCGTGGAGGCAGGCCTCCCGCGCCGCCGCGCCGCCGAGCTCGTGAGCGGCCTCACCGACGTCTCCCGCCGCCGGCTGTACGACTCGTCCCTGTAGCCACACTTGACAACGTCCGACCGCGCCGCTACCTTCGTCTGCTCGTTCACAACTCTGACAACACGGAGGTAGTCATGCGCGTCCGGCTCGTCGCGCTCAGTGCGCTCCTTGTTCTCGCCCTTCCCTCGGTGGCGTCGGCCTGGACGTGGCCGGTCGACGGCCCTGTCCTGCGGCCGTTCTCCTTCGGAAGCGACCCGTACGCGGCCGGCCAGCACCGCGGGATCGACATCGGCGCGCCGAGCGGAACGCCGGTCGTCGCCGCCGCCGGAGGGGTCGTCTCGTTCGCGGGGACCGTGCCGAACGGTGGCAAGACCGTGACGATCCAGACCCCAACCGGATATGCGGTCACGCTCGTCCACCTCGGCTCGATCCTTGTGCTTCGTGGAACGACGGTCGAGGAAGGGGCGACCGTCGGCACGGTGGGGCCGAGCGGCGTGCCGGACGTCGCGGAGCCGTACGTCTACCTCGGCATCCGCGTCGCCTCGGACGACCAGGGCTACGTCGATCCGTTGCTCTTCCTCCCACCGCGGGCGGCGCCGCCGGTTTCGCCGGCACCGGCGGCGGATCCACCGGCCGAACCGGCGAGCGAGTCCTCGGGCGGCGAGGCGACGGCGCCTCCCGTCGCAGCGGAGCCGCCGCCGGCGCCGACCACTGATGCGAGCGGAGCAACGGAGGCAGGCTCGAGTACCGCCGACACGTCGTCCGGGGCAGGCGAAGAGCCGGCCACGGCTCAGGAGCCGGCGGGCGCGCCGGTGCCGGATGCTCGTCCGGACGCCGGTGCCGAGCAGCCTCCGGTGACAGTCCCGGCCGCCGAAGAGGCGCCCTCGTCGCCGGCCGCCGCGGCACCACCTGTGGCCGAGGCTCCGTCGGGCGACGTGAGCTCCGACTCCGCGTCGGCGGCGCCGGTGGCGGGACCGGAAGGCGGTCGTGCCGTTGCGGCTCTTCCCGCGGAATCTCACACCGCTCTCGGCGGGCACTCCAGGACAGGTGTATCCACCGCGGCCGGTCTGGCACAGAGCGGGATGTCTGCGGCGCCGGGGGCGCGCGTCACGCCGGTCGAGCACCACGCGACTCCGGCCGAGGCGACGCAGAAGCGGCGCGCGCGAACCGCGGCCGCGACCACGCCGTCGCCGGAGGGTGCCGTCGTCCAGGCTCCACAGCGGGTGCTCGTCCGCGACCTCCGGCCGGATCGAGCGGACACGACCGCGGCCGGCGGCGCGGACGCGACCGCGCGCGGCGAAAGCCATGCCGGGGCGGCCACGGGAATGTCGCTTCGTGACGGCCTCTGGATCGCGGCGGCGCTCGTCGCCGCGCTGGCCGCCGCGCTCGGGATTCGGCGGCGTCGGCGGCGGCCCGGCGCCGCCCCTACCGGTGCGGGAGCGCCTCGTATGATGGTTCTCGTTGGCGGGTCGGGACACGCAGCGGACGCTCGTCGCGTCGATCGGCAGCAGGAAGCGGCTGACGCC
>VAXK01000259.1 GCA_005885565.1 Actinomycetota bacterium | reverse complement strand
GAGGCGGGCGAGGTGCTGGCGAGCTGGCCGACGCTCGAGGCCGAGGGCCTGGACGGCGGCGAGCGTCGCGAGGTGCAGCTGAAGGGGCTTGCGCGACCCATCGAGGTCGCTTCCGTGGTCTGGCGCTGAAGGCACCGCTTGCGGTGCCGACTTCAGGACGGGCAGGCTTGGCCTGCTCGTCCGTCTGAAACGACCGGTCGGTCCGCTCCCTCGAGCTGAGGTAGCGCAACCGGGAAATCTCGCACATTGTGAGAGAGGTCGTTCTCCTCGTGGGAGCTGCGGTTCATGCGGATGCTGGCTGGATTGGGGGTCGCTCTCGTGCTCGCTGCGGTCGGGTACGCCGACAGCACCCGTAACGCCGGTCTCGGCGAGGTCGCCAACTGCCTGAGGGGCGGCGGCGCGAAGGTCGAGCTCTCGCCGATGCTGCGCGAGGCGGCGCCCTGGAAGGAGCTCGTCGGCCGCCGCGGGAGCGGCGTCTACGAGATCGAGCTCGGCGGCGACCGAGGCACGCTGCTCCGGGTGGGACGAGACGTGGGCGCAAAGCAGCTGCAAGCGGTACTCGACGCCGAAGGCGCACGCGTGACGGCTCAGTCGTCGGGCCGGATCCTCGCGCTGTGGTATGGGCGCCCCGCCGCGGGCTCGGCAGCCGCGCTCAACCGCTGCCTGCATTGAACGCCGTTAGCTCATGCCGCCGAGTCTAGGACGCTGCTATCCGAGGGTCGTCAATGCAAAGACGCTTTGGAGCGGCGCCGTGATCTGCACCAGCCCGGCGGCGTCGCTCCGAGCGGGCGTAGGCGCCGCGACCGCGCCGCTTCCGTCCGGGTTCCAGACGTCGAGCTGGAAGGACGAGTCGGGCGGGAGCCCGCCGACGCTGTAGGAGACGACGGTCTGCGACGGCGCCGCGAGCGACGCGCCCGAGGTGTCGAGCCCGATCACGGTCATCTGCCGCTTGGGCCCGGTGTAGCCCGCGACGAGCTTCGTGCCCGCCGAGCCCGCGACGCCGACCACCTTCCAGCCCGGCTTCGTCGTGAGCGTGAAGAGGCGCGTCAGGTTGTAGACGGGACGGAGCGGCCAGCCCTGCCCGGGCGGGCCGATCAGCGAGTAGTCCTGCGTCCCGCGGTCGTACTTGGCCACGTAGCCGTCCCACTTCACGGTGCCGGCGTAGCCGAGCCGGGCGGCGAGGACGTCGAACCATCCATGCTGGAAGGCGTTGATCGTCGTGTCCGGGAGCGGCGTCCCGTCGGCGTAGACCCCCGGCTCGGGGTAGCTCGTGCCGTTCAAGCTGCGAATCCCGCGCGCCGAGAACTCGCTCACGTACAGCGGCCTGCGCTCGTCGGCGGGGAGCGCGTCGACGATCTGCCGCACTTCCATCAGCCGCCGCACGAGCTTCGCAGTGTCCCAGTAGTCCCAGAAGACGTGGATCGAGTAGGCGTCGAGGAGGTCGCCCATGTGCGTCGCGAGGTAGCTGAGCCAGTCGGCCTGGGTCTGGCCAAGCGGGCTCTTCGCCTCGACGAGGTCGCCACCCATGAAGCGGATCTCGTTCCGGAGGCCGGCGGCGGTGAGATCGCTGTCGAGCGCGCGGTAGAGCGCCTCGTACTGCGTCAGCGTGATCCTCGTCCGGTTGGGCTCGTTCTCGACGGTGACCCAGCGCACGTTCGTGAGCCGTCGCTTCTGGACGAGGTCGACGAGGACGCCCGCGAACTTCGCCATCGTGCCCGTGGGGTCGCTCTCGCCGCCGCCGGCCCAGGTGACGTTCACGACGGCGCCGGCGCGCTGCGCGAGCTGCACCGTGCGGACGAACGACTGCATCAGGTCGGGGTCGGCGAAGGCGTTTCCGTTGAAGAAGATGCGGACGAACTGCGGCTGGAGCGCGACGACCTTCGCCTCCATGTCGGGCAGGTTCTGGTCGGTCACGCCCACCTCGCGGCTGATCGCGGCGTAGACATTCTGGTCGAGTTGCGCGCCGTAGCCCGCGAGGCTCGGGACGAGCACCTGGGCCGGCTGGAGCGCGAAGTCGGCCGCCTCGACGATGAGGTCCGCCTCGTTGTTCGTCGTGACCCGCTCCCGATTGGTCGTGTCGGCGACACGCAGGACGACCGTGCTCTGGCCGGCGGTCGGGATGGTCACGTTCACGCCGACGCGAACGCGGCGTCCAGCGGGGACTCGGACGGTCGCCGCGCCGATCGGAGTCGTGCCCAGGAAGGCCACGACGCGCGCGGTCGTCCCGAAGTCGCCGCCCGCCTCGGCGACGATCACGTCGACGGTGGACGGGGTGGCGGCCGCGACGCTCGCGGGCGTTGTCGCGCCGAAGACAAGGTCGGGCCGGAGACGAACGAGCGCGCGGGCGGCGAGCGAGCGCCTTCCCACGAGGACGGTGAGCCGGAGCCGCTCGTGCCGCGCGAGCCCCTTGAGCGTCACCGTCGCGCGGCCGCCCGGCGCGCGGACCGTACGGAAGACGCGCAGGTCGCGAAGCCGGCCGGCGCGTGAGTAGATCCTGATCCGCAGCGACCGGAGCACCGTGGGCGTGCGGCAGCCGGGCGCGGAGGCGAGGATCGTCAGCGCGATGTCCGTGCGAGCAGAGTCGCTGAGCGCGGCGGCGCGCAGGCTGAAGCGGCACGCGGGCGCCGCGCGTGCGGTCGGAGCGAGCGCGGCCGAGACAGACCCGAGGAGCACGACGAACGCGGCCCCTGCGAGGAGCCGCGGCGAAGCTAACCGCGCCAGCGTGTGGCGGTGACGGACGTGCGCGCCGCTCGCGACGTTCCCTCCTTGGGCGGCCACGGGACGGCATCCTTCTCGAGGCCCGGTAGCCGCAGATACCGTCCGGGCGAGTAGCGCCGCCCGCGCTGCGGGCCCTGCTGGAAGTCCTCGACGTAGTCGGCGTCGAGCAGCGGATCCTGCCAGTGGCGCCGCAGGAACCGAGCGAGCTTCACGGGTGCAGCGTACCGACCGCCGCCGGTCGGACGTGTCCAATCGGGCCAGTTGACACGAGGCCGCAGAAGTGGCAGCGTTTGGCCATCAGGCGAGCCGCAGTCATAGCAACACTCTTCGTCGCCCTCGTCGCCGCCGTCCCGGCCGCGCAGGCCGACTTCGTGACGAAGCAGTACTTCAACGGAACACTCGGAGGTCACGGCAACCCGTCGTCAGGAACTGCGTACTGGAAGACGAACAAGGTCTGGCGGCCGGTCGGCTACCGGTTCGCGGTCTGGTTCTCGAACTCGAGCACGATTCAAGCCGGCTTCCAAGAAAGCTCCGTGCAGAATCCGGTCGTGACGCGTGGGTCGTTCGGCTACGACTGGGGGTCGTGCCTGAACGAGGAGAACTTCGGCGTCTCGACAGTTACGTGTCAGATCTACAACTGGAACGCGTAGGCGGATCGTGCGCCGTTACCCCCTCGCCGCCGCCGGATGCCTCGCCATCGCGACTACGCTGGTCGTCGCGTTCCGTCCTCATCGCGCCCGGGCGGAGAGAACGGGAATCACGCTCGCGTCAACGGCGCGGCTCGATCCGGCACACGTCGCCTCCCTTCATATGACTCGAACCGCCGTGTCGGGCGTCCCCGACCTGACGCGCATGATCGGGCCCGGCGCGACACCGGCCGCGGGTCAGGCGCATCGAATCGGCCCGGCCGGAATGACGCTGGCGTGGGTGAATCAAGGGGCGATCTGCGAGGTCCAGGAGTCCGGCGGTGGATGCGTTCCGCCAATTGACCGGCCGATCGAGGTGACGATCTCCGACCCGGATGTCGTAGGTAAGGGACAGCCCGAGCGGGTGGTGGGCTTGGCGGTCGACGGCGTGACGAACGTCGCCGCGACGCTCGCCGACGGGCGCACGCTTCACGGGGCGCCGGTCGACAACTTCTACGAGATCCTCCTGCCCGACGACGTGACGCCGACGGCCGCGATGACGGTTCGAGCGACGATGGCCGATGGATCGACCTACACGGAGCAGGTCTTGGGGGCGCCTCCTCCGAGCGCGAACGGCCCGAATTCGGGACCGTGAGCTACTTCCGACCCGACCGCTGCGAAGCTGGCGACCAGTCGTTGTCACGCGCCGGCGAGCCACTCGCGCGTCCGCTCACGGCGTAGACGATCTCCACCGAGCCGCCCGGAAGGGCGCGCTCGCGCTCGAAGGTCAGCCCGGTGTCGGGATCGAGCGACGGGGTCAGCCGCATCCCGGCTCCGAACAGCAACGGCAGCACGACGAGCTCGAGCTTGTCGAGCGCTCCGAGCGCGCGGAAGGTCTCGATCGTGCGCGGGCCGCCGACGAGGTGGACGTCTCCGCCCTGGTTGGCCGCGCGGAGCTTCTCCAGCAGCCGCGCGGGGTCGCTGTCGGTGACCACGTGGTCCGGGGTGCCGGACGGACGCCGTGAACCGAGCACGAACACGTTCAGGTTCGGCCACGGCCAGCGCTCGTTGGTGAGGGCGGGCTCGAACGTCGTCCGGCCCATCAGCGCCGCCTCGCAGCCCTCGAGGAAGTCCCGGATGCCGTGACTCTCGCCGGAGACGAACGCAGGGTCGGCGGTCAGTGCCGGCCATCCGCTCGGCGTGGTCACGTAGCCGTCGGCGCTCATGCTCATGCGGGCACGGATCTGCATCTGCCAATGATGACTACGCTTGCGGCATGGCCGCGCTCGACGTCTTCAGCCCGCGCACGCGGGCCTGGTTCGAGGGCGCCTTCGCCGAGCCGACGCCCGCGCAGGAGCTCGGCTGGCCGGCGATCGCCTCGGGCGAGCACACGCTGATCCAGGCGCCGACCGGCTCCGGCAAGACGCTCGCCGCCTTCCTCTACGGGATCGACCGGCTGGGCCAGGCCGCCGGCGAGGGAATCCGCCTCCTCTACGTGTCGCCGCTCAAGGCGCTGAACTACGACATCGAGCGCAACCTGCGCGGCCCGCTCGCCGGCCTCGAGAG
>VAXK01000258.1 GCA_005885565.1 Actinomycetota bacterium | reverse complement strand
GCGATCTCGGACACGGCCAGGTCGCCGTAGACCGTGAGGGCCAGCGTGCGCGGGATCGGCGTCGCCGTCATGTGCAGCACGTGCGGCGAGCGGCCCTCGACGAGCGCCTTCCGCTGCTCGACGCCGAAGCGGTGCTGCTCGTCCACCACCGCGACCGCCAGCTCGCCGAGGTCGACTCCTTCCTGGATCAGCGCGTGCGTCCCGACGACGAGCTGCGACTCCTCGTCCCGCGTCTTCACGGAGCCGGTCAGCAGCGCGACGCGGACGCCGAGCTCGGCGCAGATCGGCTCGACGGTGAGGAAGTGCTGCTCGGCCAGCGTCTCGGTCGGGGCCATCAGCGCGCCCTTCAGCCCGTTCTCGACCGCGCGGAGCAGGGCATAGAGCGCGACGACGGTCTTGCCGGAGCCGACGTCGCCCTGGAGGAGCCGCTGCATCGGCGTCGAGCCCGCGAGGTCGGCGTCGATCTCCGCGATCGCGCTCCGCTGGTACGGCGTCAGCTCGAACGGCAGCAGGTCGAGGTAGCGCGCGACGAGCTCGCCCGGCGCGCCGAGCGCCGACGCGCGCTCGCCCTCGCGCTCGCGGGCGCGCCGCGCGAGCCCGAGCTGGAGCACGAGCAGCTCGTCGAAGGCGAGCCGCCGCCGCGCGAGCTCCGCCTCCCCGTGGTCGCGCGGCCGGTGGAGCGCCGTGAGCGCGTCGGGGAGGAGCGGCAGCTCGAGCCGCTCTCGCGTCTCGGCCGGGAGCGCGTCGGGGAAGTCCGTCGCGTGGGGCAGCGCCGCCTCGACCAGACCGCGCAGCCGGCCGGGAGGGATCTCCTCGGTCGCCGGATAGACCGGCGCGAAGTCGGCCGTCGCCGAGGCCTCGCCGAGGTCGTACGAGCGGACGTCGAAGCCGTAGCGGCCGCTCTTCCCGCGCAGCCGTACCCACGTGCCCGGCACGAGCCGCCCCTTGAGCCATGGCTGGTTGAACCAGGTGGCGGTGGTCGGCCCGCTCTCGTCGGCGATGCGCGCCGTCAGGATCCGCAGCCTCCCGCGCCGCCGCTCGCCGACGCTCAGCACCTCGCCTGCGATCGTCACCTCCTCGTCCTCGCGGAGATCCGCGATGCGCCGCTCCGGGACGGCGCTCTCGTACCGGCGCGGCCGGTGCTCGAGGAGGTCGCGGATCGTCTCCAGCCCGAGCCGGGCGAGCTTCCGCCGGAGCGCGGGCCCAACTCCCGGGAGGACGTCGAGCGTCCGCGTGAGCGCCTCGGGCCGCGGCCTCCGGCGCGTCGGAGGCCACGACCCAGGCGGGTCGGCGCCGGCAAACCCGACCCGGCGGCCAATCGGTGTCGCGGCTACGCCCAGACGTGATCGAGTATAGGAACCGGCTTGGACGCAGCGGACGTGCCGAAAGCCGAGCTACTCGATCGGCTCGACGATCGTCAGCGAGTTCCCTGCTGGGTCGCGAAGCCTGAACATGGGCGGAACCGGGCTGCCCCAGCGCGCGATCTCCGGATCGACGTCGACACCTGCGGCTTTCAGCGCCGCGTGGTCGGCTTCGATGTCGCCGGTCGAGATGATGATGCCGGTGTCGACGGCCGTCGGGCCGCCGTCCATCGGCGGAGTGAGCGCGATCGCCGTCACGGCGCCGGCGGGAGCGACCTCGATCCACCGCATCTTCCCGTCTGCGAAGGTCTCGTCTGAGCGCACCTCGAAGCCGAGCGTGCCGACGTAGAACTCGAGCGCGCGATCCTGGTCGGCGGCCGGAACGGCCACGCGGCCGACCTCGGTGATGTGCAGCTTGGCGGGCATGTCGCCTCCTTCTCGATGGTCGGAACATCAGCTCAGACCGTCGGTCGCATCGAAACTCATCGGTCGCCCGCGTCGTCGAGGAACCAGAAGAACCCGACCGTGCCGGGCCCGGCGTGCGTGCCGACGACGGCGCCGAGGGTCGTCACGACCTCGATCTCCGCCTGCGGCCGCTCCGCGCGCACCATCTTCCGCAGCGCCTCCGCCCGCTCCGGCGCGTCGGCGTGCGCGATCCCGACCTTGAGGTCGGGACCGTCGGTCGTCGCCCCGGTGAAGTCGCGCACGAACTCCTGCATCGCCTTGCGGTTCCCGCGCACGCGCTTGACGGGCACGACCTCGCCCTCGGTGATGGTGAGGATCGGCTTGATGTTCAGGAGCTGGCCCGCCATCGCCCGCGCCCGTCCGATGCGACCGCCGCGGGCGAGGAACTCGAGCGTGTCGACGGTGAAGAGGAGGCCGTGCTCTTGCTTGTAGCGGTCGATCAGCTTGTCGAGCTCGTCGTCCGTCGTGCCCACCTCGAGCCGGCGCTGGATCGCGAGCCCGAGCATCGTGATCGCCGCCGAGGCCGTCTCGGTGTCGACCATCCGCACGCGGCCGCCGCCGATCTCCTCCGCGGCGAGGCGCGCGCTCCCGAAGGTGCCCGAGAGCCGGCTCGCGATGTGGAGCGAGTAGATGCGCTCGAAGCCGCCGAGCTCCTCGTAGGCCGAGAGGAAGTCCTGGGGCGTCGGCTGCGACGTCGTCGGGAGCTCGGTCGCGGTGCGCAGGCGCGCGTAGAACTCCTCCGGCCCGAGCTCGACGTAGTCGCGGTAGCTCTCGTCGCCGAAGCGGACGTACAGGGGGACGACGCGCCAGTTCGGGAAGCGCTCCGGCGCCTCGGGAAAGTCGGCCGTCGAGTCGACGACGACAGCCGTGTTCGCGGCCGTCAGCTGCACGCGCTCACGCGGCGAGCCGGCCGGCCGCGCGCTGGATCGCGGCGACGATCTCCTCGAGCTCCTGGTCCTTGCGCAGGCACGCGACGGCGCCCGCCTCGTAGAGCGCCTCGACCTCGCGCCCGCTCGCCGACGCCGTGAGGCAGACGACCGTCGCTTCCGGACACGCCTCGCGAACGGCCGCCGTCGCCTGGACGCCGTCGATCCCCGGCAGGCGGAAGTCCATCACCACGACGTCCGGATCGTGCTCGAGGCAGGCCGGCACCGCCTCGGTCCCGTCGCCGACCGACGCGACGACCTGGAGGTCCGACCGGAGCCCGAGCAGCAGCTCGAGCGCCTCGCGGAAGACCTCGTTGTCCTCCACGAGGAGGATGCGGATCGGCGCCGCCAAGGGGGTAAGCCTATTCCGCCGAGACGAGCAGCGGATAGTGCGGCTGGCCGCCGTCCTGGACGTCGACCTCGAGCTCCGGGTGCTGCGCGGCGAGCTCGGCGACGAGCGGGCCGAGCTCGGGCGCGTCGGCGCCGCGCAGGAGGGTCAGCACCTCCCGCGGCTCCGCGAGGAGCCTCTCGACGACCGCGCGCGCCACCTCCTCGAAGCTCCGGCCCTCGGCCACCGGATCGCCGCCCGCGAGGCCGAAGTAGTTCCCCTTCCGCACGGCGAGGCCGTTCAGGACCGCGTCGCGCGAGGCGATCGTCACCTCGCCGGTCGCGACGGCCTCGATTGCCTCCCGCATTGCCGCCGCGTTCTCGGCGGCGGGCCGGGCCCCGTCGAAGACGACCATCGCCGCGATGCCGGCGGGGATGGAGTCGGTCGGGACGACCTCGACCGGCTTCTCGGCCGCGCGTGCCGCCTGCTCGGCGGCCAGGATCACGTTCGAGTTGTTCGGCAGCAGGATCGCCTCCGGCGCGGCGAGCGCCTCCACGGCCGCGACGAGCTCGGCCGTCGAGGGGTTCATGCTCTGCCCGCCCTCGACGACGCGCGCCGCGCCCAGGCTCTCGAAGATCGTGCGATTCCCGGCGCCGGCGACGACGGCGACGACGTCGGTGGCGTTCTCCGCCGCGTGGAGCAGACGCTCCTCGCGCTGCTCGGTCTGGCGGTGCATGTTCGCGATCTCGATTCCCTCGAGGACGCCCCGCGCCGCGCCCGCGCTGAGCGCCGCGCCCGGGTCGTCGGTGTGGACGTGCACCTTGAGCGCACTCCGGTCGCCGACGACGAGGAGCGAGTCGCCGAGCGGCTCGAGCTCGGCCTCGAGCGCCGTCGCGTCGAGCTCGTCGCCCTCGAGGACGAAGACGGTGCAGTAGCGGTAGCGCGAGAGCTCCTGGTGGATCGCCTCGACCGCGAACCCCGCGGAGGGCGGCGCCTCGGGCAGCTCCTCGCCGCTCACGGCGGCGGCGATTCCGCGCACGATCTCGAGGAGCCCCGCGCCGCCCGCGTCGACGACACCGGCCTCGCGCAGGACGTCGAGCTGCTCCTGGGTGCGCGCGACCGCCTCCTCGCCGTGGCTGACGAGCGCGGTGAGGAGCTCGGGGACCGGAGGCGCCGCGGAGACGCGCGCCTCGGCCTCCTCGGCGAGCGCGCGGACGACCGTGAGCATCGTCCCTTCGACAGGCCGCCGAACGGCTCGGTAGGCGGCGTCGCTCGCCGCGCGCAGGGCCTGTGCGATCGTCGCGGCGTCGACCTCCTCGGCGTTGCCGAGCGCCTCCGCGGCGCCGCGCACGATCTGCGACAGGATGACGCCGGAGTTGCCGCGGGCGCCCATGAGCGCCGCGCGGCTCACCTCGCGGACGAGGGCGGCGCGGTCCTCGGCGCGTGTCGTCTCGAGCGCCTCGACGACGGCGCGGGCCGTGAGCGCGAGGTTCGTGCCCGTGTCCCCGTCGGGCACCGGGTAGACGTTGAGGTCGTCGATCCGCTGCCGGCTTCGCTCCAGGCTCGCGAGCGCGCCGTGCGCGAGCGCCCGGGCCTGCTCCAGGTCGCTCACTTCGCCCCCCGCATGTCTTGGATGTGCACCTCGACCGAGGCGACGGTCAGGCCGGTGAGGCGCTCGACCTCGTACGCCACCCGCGAGCGGACGGCCGCCGCCACCTCGGCGAGGTTGAGCCCGTACTCGACGACGACGTAGAGGTCGATGCGGAGGCCCTCCGACCCGCCGCCGACGGTGATCCCCTGCTTCAGCCGGTCGAGGGGAAGGAGCCTGCCGACGCGCCCCTTGGCCGCCATTCCGACGACGCCGTAGCACTCCGGCGCGGTGTGGCCGACGATCTGCGCGATGGCGTCGCTCGAGATCGCAATGCGCCCGAGCGACGACGAAACGGCGTGGCTCGCCTCCACGCCCGGGTTAGACCGATTGGCTCGACGCCCGGTTGCTACAGCGCTTTGGCGACCTTGCCGCCCTTGAGGCAGCGGGTGCAGACGTATGCGCGCTGCGCCTTGCCGCCGAGGAGGACGCGGACGCGCTGGAGGTTCGGCTCGAACCGGCGCTTCGTCGCCACCATCGAGTGGCTTCGATTGTGCCCGAACGAGGGCTTCTTCCCGCAGACCGCGCAGACCTTGGACATGGCCGCGGCAGTGTAGCGACCCTATTTGGCCGCGGCTGCGACCGACGTGCGGAGCTGCGCGAAGAGGTCGGCCATCTCGAGCGCGGTGCGGGTGCGGAGCTGCGCGAAGAGGTCGGCCATCTCGAGCGCGGTGCGGACGGCTTCCGCGCCCTTGTCCACACGGGCCTCGGCCTGCTCGGGCGTGTCGCACGTCAAAACGCCGAAGGAGACCGGGACGCCCGTCTCGAGCGCGGCCAGCTGGAGGCCGCTCGCCGCCTCGCCGGCGACGTAGTCGAAGTGCGGCGTCTCGCCGCGGATCACGCAGCCGAGGGCGACGACGCAGCCGTAGCGGCGGGTCTTCGCGAAGGCCATCGCCGCAAGCGGCAGCTCGAACGCGCCGGGCGAGCTCGACGTCGCCGTTGAAGCGGGCGACGACGACCGCGACGCCTCGGCGGCTGCCGTTCGGCGAGCCCTCGAGCACGCCGTAGTCGTCGGGGACGACGAGCTCGCCCGGCGCGTGCTGGACCGCGGGCGCGAGCTCCGTGTCCCCCTCCCCGTCCTGCGCGACCACGGGGAGCTCGGCGCCGAACGGATAGCCCTGCTCTT
>VAXK01000257.1 GCA_005885565.1 Actinomycetota bacterium | reverse complement strand
CAAGACGCCCGTGAACGCCTTGTTGATCGTGTCCGTGAGCACGTAGGTCCCGCTGACCATCGAGACGCCGAGGATGATCGCGAGCCCGGTGAGGAGCGCCCGGGTCTTCCGCCCGAGCAGCCCTTTGACGGCGACGCCGATCATCGCCGGCTCAGCTCGTCCATCGCGGCGATGACGTCGCTCGCGTCCGACGGCCCCATGTCGCGCACGACGCTGCCGTCGGAGAGGAAGAGGATGCGGTGCGCGATCGCGGCCGCCTGCGGATCGTGCGTGACCATGACGGTCGTCTGACCGTACGACTCGACCATCGTCCGGAGCAGCTCGAGGATCTCGCCGCTCGTCGTCGAGTCGAGGTTGCCCGTCGGCTCGTCGGCGAACATGACCGTCGGCCGCGAGACGAGCGCCCGCGCGATCGCGACCCGCTGCTGCTGGCCGCCGGAGAGCTCGGACGGCCGGTGCGTGCGTCGGTCGCCGAGGCCGACCTTGCCGATCAGCTCCTCGAGCCACGCCTTGTCGGGCTTCTGCCCCGCAATCGAGAGCGGCAGCGTCACGTTCTCCTCCGCCGTCAGCATCGGGAGCAGGTTGAAGAACTGGAAGATGAAGCCGATGTGCTTGCGCCGCAGCTTCGTCAGCTCGGTGTCGCCGAGCTTCGTGATGTTGGTGCCGTCGATCCAGACGTCGCCCGCCGTGGGCATGTCGAGCCCGGCGAGCAGGTGCATCAGCGTCGACTTGCCGGAGCCGGACGGCCCCATGACGGCCGTGAGCTTCTCGCGTTGGACGTCGAGATCCACGCCGCGCAGCGCCAGAACAGCCGTGTCCCCTTCGCCGTATTGGCGGCTGAGCTCGCGAGCCGCCACGACCGCGCTCGGCGCGCGCTCGGCAACTCCCTCCGCCGGTACCGCGATCGCCTGACTCATGTCGAGCCTCCCTCGTTTGTGTCCCCTGTGCGGCTGGGCTCCTTACGAGGGTGACACAGTCGGGCCCGGGGTTCTAGACCCGGGGCCGACGTCGAAAGCGATCGCGCAGGGTGTTACGATTGCGCGGAACCAAGGGGGAGAGAATTGAGCTTGCTGCGGATCTTCGGCGTCGTCGTCGTGGCGGCCCTGCTGGCCGGCGCGGCAGCCGCCTCGAGCGGAGCGGCAAGCGCGACCCGCCCGACCGTGACCGCGATCGACCTCGGCACGCTCGGCGGCACCTTCAGCGACGCCATCGCCGTGAACGCCAGCGGCCAGGTCGTCGGCTTCAGCTACACCGCCGGAGGGGAAGGGCATGCCTTCTCCTGGACCCAGGCAGGCGGGATGGTCGACCTCGGCACCTTCGGCGGCACCTTCGGCGTCGCCGGCGACGTGAACGATCGCGGCCAGGTGGTCGGCTACAGCTCGACCGCCGCCGGTGCGCTCCGCGCCTTCTCCTGGACGCAGGCGGGCGGCATGGTCGACATCGGCACGCTCGGCGGCGGCTACAGCGCGGCCGAGGCCGTGAACGCGCGCGGCCAGATTGTCGGCGAGAGCTCGACCGCCGCCGGTGCGGTCCACGCCTTCTCGTGGACCCAGTCCGGTGGGATGGTCGACCTCGGGACCCTCGGCGGCACCCTCAGCAGCGCCAGGGGAGTCAGTCCCAGTGGCCGGGTGATCGGCGAGAGCAGGACGGCAGGGGACGTCGAGACGCACGCCTTCTCGTGGACCCGTACGGGGGGGATGGTCGATCTCGGAACCCCGCGCGGCCACTTCAGCTTCCCCGTCGATGTGAGTGCAAGCGGCCAGGTGGTCGGCGACAGCGGCACCACCGGCTCTTCACCGGACCGCGCCTTCTCCTGGACGCGGACAGACGGGATGGTCGACCTCGGAACCCTCGGGGGCGACGTCAGCTTCGCCCACGCCGTGAACGCAAGCGGCGAGGTGGTCGGCGACAGCACGACCGCCGCCGGCCCGGGCCACGCCTTCTCCTGGACCCAGGCGGGCGGGATGGTCGACCTCGGCACCCTCGGTGGCGCCTCGAGCGGCGCATTCGGCGTGAACGCGCGCGGCCAGGTCGTCGGCTCGAGCGATATCGCGGGCAGCCCGGTGGTGACCCATGCCTTCTCCTGGACGCGGGCAGGCGGAATGGTCGACCTCGGCGGCCTCGGCGGCACCTTCGCCGAAGCCACTGCCGTCAACGCACGCGGCGACGTCATCGGCGACGCCGAGACCGCAGGCGACGCCGAACTCCACGCGACGCTATGGCACACCTAGACAGGAGGAGGAAGAGGTGACCTTGTTACGAATCTTCGGCGCCGTCGTCGTAGCGGCTCTTCTGATCGGCGGGGCGGGCGCCTCGACCGGACTGGCAAGCGCAAGCCGCAGCTCGACCGTGACCGCGGTCGATCTCGGCGTGCTCGGCGGCACCTTCAGCTTCGCCAGCGCCGTCAGCCCGACCGGCCAGGTGGTCGGCGAGAGCACGACCGCCTCCGGTCAGATCCACCCGTTCTCCTGGACCCAGGCCGGAGGGATGGTCGACCTCGGCACCCTCGGCGGCTCGTTCAGCTCCGCCATCGCCGTGAGCCCCAGCGGGCAGGTGGTCGGCAACAGCCTCCTCCACGGCTTCGACAACCACGCGTTCTCCTGGACCCAGTCGGGCGGGATGGTCGACCTCGGCACCCTCGGCGGCTCCGACAGCTACGCCGGGGACGTAAACGCAACCGGCCAGGTGGTCGGCGAGAGCACGACCTCCGCCGGGGAGCTCCACGCGTTCTCCTGGACCCAGTCGGGCGGGATGGTCGACCTCGGCACCCTCGGCGGCTCCTCGAGCTTCGCCCTGGCCGTAAACGCAAGTGGCCAGGTGGTCGGCTACAGCACGATGGCCGGGGAATCCGAGGCACACGCCTTCTCGTGGACCCAGGCGGGCGGGATGGTCGACCTCGGCACCCTCGGCGGCACCCAAAGCATCGCGGTCGACGTGAGCCCGAGCGGACAGGTGGTCGGCAACAGCTCGATCGTCCCGGACGACCCGTTCGTCCCCACGCACGCCTTCTCGTGGACGCGGAAGGGCGGCATGGTCGACCTCGGCACCCTCGGCGGCGACCAAAGCCTCGTCGAACACGTGAACGGAAGCGGCCAGGTGGTCGGCTCGAGCAACCTCGCCCCCGACGGCTCGTTCCAGGCCTTCTCCTGGACCCAGGCGGGCGGGATGGTCGACCTCGGCACCCTCGGCGGCGACTTCAGCACCGCCTGGGACGTGAACGCACGTGGTCAGGTGGTGGGCTCCGCCAGCCTCCCCGACGATGCCACGAGCCATGCCTTCTCCTGGACGCAGGCGGGCGGGATCGTCGACCTCGGCACCCTCGGCGGCGCCGGCAGCGAGGCCTTCGCCGTCAACGCAAGCGGCGACGCCGTCGGCTCTAGCGACACGGCCGCCGGTGACACTCACGCGACGCTCTGGCACACCTAGACAGAGGGAGAGAGTTGAACTCGATGCGAATCTTCGGCGCCGTCGCCCTGGCGGTACTTCTCACCGGCGCGGCAGGCGCCTCCACCGGCCTGGCGCGCGGTGCCGGCCCGGCCGTGACCGCGATCGACCTCGGCACGCTCGGCGGCAACTTCAGCGAAACGCTCGCAATGAACGCGAGCGGGCAGGTGGTCGGCGAGAGCGCGGCCGCCCCCTTCGGGATCCACGCGTTCTCCTGGACCCAGACGGGCGGCATGGTCGACCTCGGCACCCTCGGCGGCAACTTCAGCACCGCCAGGGCCGTGAACGCACGCGGCCAGGTCGTCGGCGAGAGCCAGATCACCGTCGGGGGCACGAGCCACGCCTTCTCCTGGACTCGGTCGGGCGGGATGGTCGACCTCGGCACCCTCGGCGGCACCTTCAGCACCGCCTACGGCGTGAACGCACGCGGCGAGGTGGTCGGCGAGAGCACGATCGCCGCCGGCGGTCCGTCCCACGCCTTCTTGTGGACGAAGGCGGGCGGGATGGTCGACCTCGGCACCCTCGGGTCCGGCAGCATCGCCGGCGCGGTCAGTCCCAGCGGCCAGGTGGTCGGCAACAGCGAGCTCGCCGGGCTCGTCGCCGCGCACGCCTTCTCGTGGACGGCCAAGACCGGCATGGTCGACCTCGGCACTCTCGGCGGCGACTCCAGCACCGCTACCAACGTGACCCCGAGCGGACAGGTGATCGGCGTCAGCTCGATCGTCCCAGGCGGCCCGTTCGTCCCCACGCATGCCTTCTCCTGGACCCAGAAGGGCGGAATGGTCGACCTCGGCACCCTCGGCGGCGACCAGAGCCTCGCCGAGGACGTGAACGCAAGCGGCGAGGTGGTCGGCCTGAGCAACATCGCCCCCGACGGCTCGTACCATGCCTTCACCTGGACACAGAAGGGCGGGATGGTCGACCTCGGCACCCTCGGCGGCGCCGGCAGCAGCGCCGTCGCGGTGAACGCGAGCGGTCAGGTGGTCGGCGAGGCCACGACCGCCGCCGGCCAGGGCCACGCCTTCTCCTGGACCCGGACGGGCGGCATGGTCGACCTCGGCACCCTCGGCGGCTCCGACAGCCTCGCGAACGCCGTCGACGCACGCGGCGACGTCGCGGGCTCGAGCTTCACGACGGGTGGCGAGTTCCACGCGACGCTCTGGCGGACCTAGCGGCGTAGCGGATTCGCGGTCAGCTCGGCTGCGGCTTCCTCGAACACCGCCGTGTGCGTGTCGACGTCCTCTTTGGTCGTCGCAGGCGACACCAGCGCCATGTTGTGGAACGGTGTCAGCAGGATTCCGCGGTTCAGCGCCTGCAGGTGGATGAAGCGGTCCAGCTCCGGATCGCCGCCCTCGGCGGCCTCGGCGCCCGTCCGGGCTCGCTCGCGACGGAACAGGTACTCCACGCGGCAGCCCAGGCGCACCACGTGCCACGGCAGGTCGTAGCGCTCGATCACCCCTGCCACGCCCGCTTCGAAGCGCTCGCCCAGCGCGATCATCCTCTCGAACGCCTCCTCCGTCAGCACCTCGCCGAGCGTCGC
>VAXK01000256.1 GCA_005885565.1 Actinomycetota bacterium | reverse complement strand
TTCCCCACGAACTGCGTGATCGCCACCGGCACCGTGTGCTTGTCGGGCGTGTTCGTGAACGAGAGCGCGTAGAGGAACTCGTTCCAGGCGGCGATGAAGGCCAAGAGCCCTGTCGTGACGAGGCCGGGCGCGATCAGCGGCAGCAGCACCTTGTAGAAGACCTGGAGCGGCGTCGCGCCGTCGACGTAGGCCGCTTCCTCGAGATCGCGCGGCAGCCCGCGCATGAAGCTCGTGAGCACCCAGATCGTGAATGGGAGCGTGAAGATCAGGTAGCTCAGGATCAGCGCCTTGAGCGAGTTGTAGAGGTGGTACCTCGAGATCAGCGTGTAGAGGGCGCCGAGGATCGCGATCTGCGGGAAGATCGTCATCGAGAGCATCAGGTAGAGGACGGCGGAGCGGCCCCGGAAGCGGAAGCGTCCGAGCGCGAAGCCGGCGAGCGATCCCACGAGCAGCGAGAGCAGCGTCACCGAGCCGGCGACGATCGTCGAGTTCACGAGCGCATGCTGGAAGTCGCTCGTCGACAGGACCTCGCGGAAGTTGGCGAGCGTCGGGTGGGCCGGGAAGTACTTGACGTGGCGCGTGAACTGGTCGGTGTCGGGCGTGAGCGACGAGCGGATCGCCCAGTAGAAGGGGAAGAGGGCGTAGACGAAGATGACCGCGATCAGCACCCAGAACGGCACCTTCCGCACGAGGCGGCCCATCGGGCTGCGCGCGAGCCTGCGGGTGCGGCTGAGCTCGTAGCCCGTGGTTCTCGCCGCGCGCTCGGCGACGGTGCTCATTGCTCGTCCACCCGCATGACGGTGGCGTAGATGACGACGAACAGGCCGATGATCAGGAAGATCGCGACGCTGATCGCGGAGCCGTAGCCGACGTCGCCGTTGATGATCGTGTTCTGGTCGTAGATGGCCATCGTCTGGGTGTCCGGCCGGCTCCCGAAGAACACGTAGAAGATGTCGAAGACGCGGAGCGCGTCCAGCGTGCGGAAGACGAGCGCGACGAGGATGGCGGGCCGCAGGAGCGGCAGGGTGATCCGCCAGAACTGCTGCAAGGTGCTCGCGCCGTCGACCCGGGCCGCCTCGTACAGCTCCGACGGGATCACCTGAAGCCCGGCGAGCAGCAGGAGCGCGACGAACGGCGTCGTCTTCCAGATGTCGACCGCCGAGACGGAGGCGAGGGCGGTGTTCGGCTGCGAGATCCACGCGACCGAGTGGTGGATGATGTGGAGGCGCATGAGGGCGTCGTTGATGACGCCGAAGACGTCGTCGTACATCCACTTCCACATCTGCGCCGAGACGACCGTCGGGATCGCCCAGGGCACGAGCATGACCGCCCGCATGACGCCGCGGCCCTTGAAGTTCGAGTTGACGACGAGCGCGATGACCAGCCCGAGGACGAACTCGAAGGAGACGGTGATCAGCGTGAACTTGACCGTCTCGACGATCGAGTTCCGGAAGTCGTGGTCGTGGATGATGCCGTTCGCGCCGAAGTAGTTCTTCAGCCCGAGCCACTTCGTGGGCTGCAAGCCCGCGAGGAACTGCTGGTCGGTGAAGCTGTAGTAGACGGTCTTGCCGAGCGGGTAGAACGCGATCAGCGCGACGACGGCGAGTGCAGGCAGGACCAGGATCCAGGCCAGCGTCGTCTGCCTGCGCTGGAGCTTCGAGCGGCGCCTGCGCCGTGGAGCGGCCGGCGTGACGGCAGGTGTTGCGCTCATCGCCTTGCCTCGGATCCGGAGGGTGGGCGCCCTAGGGCGCCCACCCTCCTCGTCTCGACCACTCTTGCTCCGGCCCTAGCCGACCAACCGCTTCAGCCGGCTTGCGATCGAAGGCAGCACGGACTTCGCGTCCGTACCGTTCTCGATCTGGTTGATCCCCTGGTAGATGATCTGGGATCCCTGGTTGTACTTCGTCTTCAGGTCCCGCGAGGGCCGGGTCACGCGTGCGACGTTCGCGATCTCCGGCTTCAGGTACGGGTTCGTCTTGACGACGGCCTGGTCGCGGGCCACCGACGGGATGGTCGGGACGTTCGAGTTGTAGATCGCGTCGAACTTCTCGACCCCGGCGCTGGTGAGGTACGCGACGAGCGCCGTCGCGGCGCCGACGTGCTTCGAGTACTTCGACACGCCGAGCTGCCAGCCGCCGACCGTGCCGACCGAGTGGGCGCCCGCGCCGTGCGGCAGGACCGTGACGTTGAACTTGCCGTCGACGGGCGTGCCCTTGCTCGCCGCGTACGCGTACGGCCAGTTGCGCATGAAGGCCGCGTTGCCGGCGTCGAAGGCGTTCCGTGCGTCCTCTTCCTGATACGAGGTCACCCCGCGCGGGGTGATGTTGCCGATCCAGCTGCGGACGAGGTTCAGCATCGCCGCCGCCTTCGAGTTGTTGATCGTGACCTTGCCGTTGCTGATGAAGGTCCCGCCGCCGCTCGAGGCGAGCCACTCCAGGCTGTCGCAGGTCAGGCCCTCGTAGGCGTTGCCCTGGTACACGAACCCGTAGAAGTTCGGGTTGCTCTTGCGCTCGCCGGCCTGGATCTTCTTCGCGTCCGAGGTGAGCGCCGCCCACGTCTTCGGTGGGCCGCTGATGTTGTACTTCTTCAGCAGGTCGGTGCGGTAGTAGAGGATCCCGAAGTCGCCGAACCACGGCATGGCGATCAGCTTCCCGTTCACCGTGTCGTTCTGGACGATCCCCGCCGCCTGCTTCTTCGCCGCCTTGCCGAGAGCCGGCTTCAGGTTGACGAGGTAGGGCGCGAACGCGCCCGGCCACACGACGTCGAGCATCATCACGTCGATCGACGACGAGTGCGACGAGAAGTTCCGCGCGAGCTGCGAGTAGGCCGCGTCGGAGGCGGCCGGGTGCGGCACGAGCTTCACCTTGATGCCGGTGTCCTTCTGGAACCGCGCGACGAGCAGCAGGTCGCGCTTGTGGCTCGAGCCGACGGCGTTGTCGCCGACGAACGTGATCGACTGGCCGCCGTACTTCTTCTTGAGCGCCGCGGCCCCCGCCACCTTGGGCGGCTTGACGGCTGCCGCGACGGAACGCTTCGCGGGACTCTTGCCGGCGCCGCCCGCTGCGGCGACGCTGAGCGAGACGACCAGGGCCAACGCCCCGGCCAGTCCCGCCAACACGAGCACTCCTCGGTGCCTCACTGTGTCCCCTCCCTTGTCTCCTCCGGATGCACGATGACGGAGGTCCCCACGGCCCTCACCGTCAGGGGTGCTTTATCACCGTGGAGACCTTACTGTCAAAGAGGAGAGCGGGCGGAGGAGCCTGCGCCCGACTCGCACAGGCCCCTCCGATCCTGCTCTAGGAGTTGGACGCCTTCGGCGTCGGCGGTGTGGCCGCGCCGAAGTCGGCCGAGTTGTCGTTCGTGTCGTGGCCGTTCGGGAGCCGTGCCGCGCTCGTGCCCGGAGCCGCCGTCGTGGCCGGAGCCGCCGTCGGCGTTCCCTCGACGAACGCGTTCGTCGTCGCCGAGCCGTAGCCGACCGAGTCGACGAGCGTGCCGTCGGCGTTCCGCAGGCCGACGCCGCCGCCGGTCGCGGCGATGCCGGTCGAGAACGACTGGTCCGGGGCCGGGGTTTCCGCGTAGGCGCTGCCTCCGAAGAGGTAGTAGCCGCCCGCGGGGATCGTCGTCCCGGACGGGATCGTCGCCAGGGAGACGTCACTCGTCCCGGTCGCGGAGCGATAGACGAGCTTGAACCCGCTCACGTCGGCGGCCGCCGTGCCGAGGTTCGCGATCTCGACGAGCTCGTTGCTCGCAGCGCCCGTCGTGCCGGTCATGAGCTCGTTGATCACGAGCGTCGCCGATCCGCCTCCGCCGCCTCCGCCGGTCGCGACGCAGGTCAGGACGACGTGGTTGGAGGCGTCGTAGCTCACGGCGATCGTGCCTGCGGCCGTGCCGGCGGTGCACGCGACGCCGCTCAGTTGCGCGATCGACGTCAGGCCCGAGCCGGGATCGCCCTTCGGGCCGGTCGGCCCTCTCGCCCCGGTCGCACCCTTCGCTCCGGCCGCGCCGGCGGGTCCCTGCGCTCCCGTCGGTCCGGGATGGCCGGTGGCTCCCGCGGGGCCGGCCTGGCCTGCCGGACCGGTCGGGCCCTTCGCGCCCGCCGGGCCGGCGGCGCCTGCCGCACCTGCCGGGCCTGCGGGTCCGGCGAGCCCCGCGGGTCCGGCGAGCCCTGCGGGTCCTGCGGGTCCCGTCGCGCCGTGCGGTCCTGCCGGACCGGGCGCGCCCGCCGGGCCGGGAGGCCCTGCGGGTCCCTGCGCGTTCCAGGAGATCGGTCGCTCGCCGGGCTTGCAGCTTCCGGCGAGGTTGGCGAGCCGCAGCTTGCCGTTCGAGCGGTTTGCGCACGCCTTGATCACCGTCGGCGAGACGTCGTTGCGGGATGCAGCCGCCGCGACGAGCGCCCCGCCTCCGATCGCGGCCGCTGCAACGGCCGCCGCGAGCAGCCGCACTCTGCTCCGTCTGAAGCACGTCCTCACACTCACTCCTTCCGTCGTTGGCGCCGTCAGGGGTAGCTGCGGCGCGCGCCGGGCGGAAGGGCTCGTGCGCCTTCCGATTCGCTTTCGTTACGGCTTCGTGACGGAGAGGGTGAAGGCGCCTGCGCCGCGGAGGCGCGAGACGCGGACGCGGTAGCTGCGCTGGCCGCAGATCGTCGTCGCGACGACGTTGTCGTGGGCCGCGGCGACCGTCCGGGTGGCGACGGCCCTGCCGGAAGGCACGGTCACGCGGAAGCCGAGCCGCACGCCCGACGACGCGCGCAGGTCGAGCCGGAGTGAGCCGTCGAGCGCCGTAACGATGCTGAACGTGCGGCTCCGCGCGCTGGCGCGAACCGAGCCGCGATACGCGGTGAGGGTCGGCTTCGTCCACGGGCTCGACACGTCCTGCTCGAGGAGCGAGAGCGACTGCGAGGTCGGGTAAAGGCTCTGGTCGACGATGTCCCAGGCTGTCTCGGCGAGCCGCCTCGCCTGGGTTGAGCGTGTAGTGCGGGAGCGACTCGGCGCCCGGGTAGAGCCGGCCGGCGCGGGTCTTGCTGCAGACCTGGTTGTAGGAGGCCCAGCGCTTCGTGCCGTAGTCGACGGCGGGCCAGGGGGGGTTCGAGCGGTGGGCGGCGACGTGGTGGCCGTACTCGTGGGTCACGACCGCCTCGGCCGAGATGTCGCTCGTCGGAGCGTCGCCGGGCGCGACGAGGAGCGATTCGTTCGGGCTGTAGCAGGCGAGCGCCTCGATGCCGCAGATGGACTGCACCTCGTCGAGCGGCGCGAGGTAGGCGGTGACCTGCGAGAGCTCGGAGCCGTGGACGAGCGAGTCGAGGAAGTCTGCCCAGCGCTGCGCGATGGCCGGGTCCTGCGGGTACGCGTCCGACACGTACACGGTGACGAGCTCCCCGGTGGCGGTCGAGTACTTGCCGCCCCAGTAGGAGCCGAGCGAGAGGATCCGGCGCGCCTTCGCGGCTCGCAGCGTCGAGTCCGGGATTACCTGCCGTGCGGTCGCGATCGCCGCCCTGCTCGGGCTCGCGAGCACCGGCCGCTGCACGGCGAGGGTGGCGGTGGCGGCGAGGGTGGCCAGCACGAGTCGGTGAGGGTCGCAGTCGTCCCTAAGGAGCGTCTAAGAGGCGGGTTAGCTTTGCGTGAAGGAGACGACGTCGAGGATATTCGAGAACTGGTCCGTCCAGACCGGCAGGCCGGGGCGGCTCTCGAGCGGGTGCCACCGGCGGTCGCGGACGAGCGGGCCGAGCGCGCGGCGTGTGCGCGCGACCACGATCCAATGTGACGACCGCGCACCGGCGCGCTCCTCGGCGGCGGAGGCGTGGTGGTTCTGCGTCAGCCCGACGAGGCCGAGGCTGCGGGCGACGCCCGCCACCACCGGCTCGAGGTCGAGGTAGCGGTTCGTGACGTGGAACGCGACGAGCCCGTCCGGTCGCAGCTTGCGCAGGTAGAGCTCGACCGACTCCCGGGTCAGCAGGTGAACCGGGACGGAGTCGGAGCTGAAGGCGTCGAGGACGACGAGGTCGTAGGCATGGTCCGGGGCGGCGGCGAGCTTCAGGCGCCCGTCGCCGATCACGATCTCGACGGCCGCGCGCGAATCCCTCAGGTACGTGAACCAGCGCGGGTTCGACGCGATGCGGGCGACGGCCGGGTCGAGCTCGTAGAAGGTGTAGCGGTCGCCGGGACGGCCGTAGGCGGCGAGCGCGCCGCTCCCGAGCCCGACGGCGCCGACCGTGTGCAGGCGCGGGCCGAGCTCCTCGAAGACCTGTCCGATCGGGCCCCGGCGCGAGTAGTAGCTGAGCGGCACGTCGAGCCGGCCGGGCGCGAAGCTCTCGATCCCGTGGATCGTCGTCCCGTGGACGAAGACGTGCTGATGGCGTGGGCCCTCGACGACGCGGAGGACGCCGTAGAACGTGCGCTCGGTGTGGAGCGACGACTGCGCGAGCGTGATCAGGAAGAGCAGCGCGGCCAGGCCGACCGCGAGCTGCGTCCGCCGGCCGAGGAAGACGAGGAGCACGGCGATCCCCGCGCCGAGGACGAGCCGGACGGCGGTCGCTCCGGCGAGGCCCGCCGAGGAGAGGCCTCCGAGCGCGACGAGGACGAGGAGCGCAGGGAGGAGCGCGACGGGCGCGGAGCGGAGGCCGGCGCCGCGTCCGGGCCGGAGGAGCAGCGCGAGCGCGATCACGAGCGGGTACTCGAGGATCGTCGAGAAGAGCCTCGGCGCCAGCAGCGCGTTGAAGATCCCGCCCAGGACGCCGCCAAGCGAGAGCAGGAGGTAGAACTCCGTCAGCCGGTCGACCGCCGGCCGCTCCTCGGCGAGACGGCGGTGCACGAGCAGCGCGAGCAGGAAGAGGTTCGCCGCGTGCACGCCGACGAGCGCGGGCACCGGGAGCGGGACGACGCGCAGGATCGACGCCGCGGCCGCGAGGGCGGACACCGCCGCGAGCACGCTGATCGTCCGTAGCGAGACCGGCTGGCGGCGGGCGAACGCGACGACGAACGAGAGCAGGTAGAGCGCGAGCGGGACGATCCAGACCAGCGGCACCGAGGCGATGTCCGTCGAGAGGTAGCTCGTCGTCCCGAGCATGAGGCTCGACGGCACCGCCGCCATCGCGATCCAGCGGAGACGTGTCCGGGTCGAGAGCGCCGGCGAGGTGGGTGCGGCGCGCATCTCGGCGACGACGTCGCCCGCGAGCACGCGCCGCGCGCTGAGCCCGAGCAGGACGACGAAGAGTCCGTAGCCGGCCGCCCAGAGCTGCGCCTGCGCGGCGAGCGTCAGCCGCGGCTCGATGACGAACGGATACGCGAGCAGGGCGAGGAGGCTTCCGGCGTTCCCGGCCGCGTAGAGGAAGTACGGGTCCGCGGCCGACGGGTCCCCGGAGGCGGAGAACCAGCGCTGGAGCACCGGGCTCGCGGTCGTGACGACGAAGAACGGCAGCCCGGCCGTGACGGCGAGCAGGCCGAGCAGCCAGAGCGTCGGGCTTCCGGCGGGCGGCGAGGCGTTCGCCGGCAGCGCGACCGGCAGGAACGGAAGCGGGAGGAGGACGAGGAGAAGCTGCGCGACGGTCTGGCGGCGCAGGCCGAGCACGCGGATCGAGACGTGCGCGAAGGCGTAGCCTGCGAGCAGCACGGCCTGGAAGAAGACGAGCGTGACGAGCCACACCGCCGCGGCGCCGCCGAGGAGCGGCAGCAGCATCTTCCCGACCATCGGCTCGAGCAGGAAGACGAGCCCGGCCGCGACGAAGATCGCGGAGCCGAAGAGCGCCAGGGTCGCCGAGCCGGCGACCCGGACGGAGGTCTGGGCTTGCTCCACGGGTCGCGAATCGACTCGGGAGCGGACGACCTTTAGCTGGGAGGCACCTGGATGTTGCCGCCGTCGATCGCGAAGGGGAAGCGGTACGCCGGGTGGTTGTCGCAGAACGCCTGCGTCGCCGCGAGCGAGCCGATTCCGAGGAACGTCGTGACGTCGGGCGGGTCGTTCGCGCCCTCCCCGTTGTCGGTGACGTGCCACCACGCGCCGAGCCCTTCGACGGTCGGATCGTTCGACTTCCGGATCACGCCGCCGATCCAGGCGTCCCGGCCGATCACCGTGAGGCACGTGACGGGCCCGTCGGCCGAGAACGGCGTGCCGTCCTCGACGTCGCGGTAGTTGAACCAGCCGTCCGCGCTCCCGACGTCCTTCAGCGTCGCGTTGAAGCCGAAGTCCTGGAGCTCGAGCGTCTGGAGCCCGAACACGTCATGCGCGACGAGATGGCTTCCGCCCGTCGCCGACGGGCCGTTTGCGCCGGCCAGCGCCGTGCCGGCCGCGACGAGGCCGGCGAGAACGGTCAGCAGAACGATGCGCTTCACAGCTCTCCTCCCGAGTCGACCGCCCCACCGTAGGAGCCGGCCGCGCCTATGTCTTGAACGCGTCCCCGGCCGCTGGAATCAGAGTTGCGTCGCTCGGAACCGCGCCGGGGTGGTGCCGAACTGCCGCTTGAACGCGCGCGTGAAGTGGCTCTGGTCGCAGAACCCGGCCTCGACGGCGAGGAACGCGAGCGGCTTGTCCGTCGCGATCATCTCCCCGGCCGCCCACTCGAGCCGGAGCCGGCGGACGTACTCGCCGAGGGTCTCGCCGTAGCGCGCCCGGAAGGCGCGGGCGAGGTGGGCGGGATGGACGCCGATCTCCGCCGCGAGCCGGCGCGGCTCGATCGGGTCGCGGATCCGCTCGCGCACCGGCACGCGGACCCGCTCGACCCAGAGCTCCGGCCGCGGCGGGACGCGACTCCGGCCTGCGAGCGCCAGAAGCTCCAGGGCGAGGCCCTCGACCGCCAGCGGCGTGAACGCATCCGGCGCCGCGAGCTCCCGGCGGATGCGGAGAGCGACGAGCGCGCCGCCGCCGTCGGCGGTGCACGACACGCCGGGGGCGACGCCCTCCTCGGCCTCGACGACGACGATCGCCGCTCCCGCCCGGCCGAACCGATCCTCGTGCGGCTCCTCCGGCGGCATCGAGATCAGCGCGCCCGCGCCTGCGTCGGCCTCGAGCCGCCTGAACCGCTTCCCGACGACACCGTCGACGACCACCGCCACGCAGCCGTGGGGATGCGCGTGCCAAGGAAGCCGAAGGCCGGGCGGGAAGACGACCTCGCTGACCCGGAACGGCCCCGCGTCGATCGACGCCTGCCGGGTCGTGCCTTCCGAGACGGCGACAGCGCTCACCGGTAGGTATGACGCTCAGGAGGCCGATTCGGACGGCGCGGCCTTGCGCGTCCCGCGGCTCGTCGGTACGGTCCGTCACCACTTGGACGCGAGCTCGTGACCGATCCGAATCTTTCCTACATCGACGCCGGCAGCGGGAGCCTCCTGCTCCAGGCGATCGTCGGCGGCGTGGCCGCGGCGGGCGTGATGGCGAAGGTGTACTGGCGGCGTCTGCGCCGGTTCCTCCACATCGGCAAGCCGGAGGACGAAGGCTCCACCGGCTGACGCGTCGGCGGGCTTGACCGAGGTGGACGTCACGAGCGCGGCCCTCGAGCCGGGCTCCTTTCGCGATCCGGACAGCCGCGTCTTCCGCACTCACGGGCGCATCCTGCGCCTCCTCAGCGAGCGTGGCCTGGCCGACTGGCGCGCATTTTCCGCGTCGCCGCTCTTCGCGGAGCTCGTCCGGGAGGGGAAGCTCGTCGGCACGCGCGAGGCGGGCGACGTGTCGGCGCTGCCCGGCCTTCACGACGGCGTCGCGGGAGTCCTCGAGCACGACGTCGTCCCGTTCGTCTCCTATCCGTACGAGTGGAGCTTCGGGATGCTCCGCGACGCCGCGCTCCTCCAGCTCGAGCTCGTCCGGCGCGCGGTCGAGGCTGGCCTCCAGCTGAAGGACTCGTCGCCGTACAACGTCCAGTTCCGCGGCGCGCGGCCGGTGTTCGTCGACGTGGGCTCGTTCGAGCCGCTCCGCGAGGGCGAGCCCTGGGCCGGCTACCGGCAGTTCTGCATGCTCTTCCTCTATCCGCTCCTGCTCGAGGCCTGGAAGGGCGTGCCGTTCCAGCCGTGGCTGCGTGGCTCGATCGACGGGATCTCGCCGCAGGAGCTCCGCAACGTCCTCTCCTTCCGCGACCGGCTGCGGCGCGGGGCGCTCACGCACGTCGTCCTCCATGCACGGCTGGAGCGGCGCTACGAGGAGCGCGACACGGATCTCAAGCGCGAGCTGAAGGCGGCCGGTTTCCGCA
>VAXK01000255.1 GCA_005885565.1 Actinomycetota bacterium | reverse complement strand
CTCGCCCCGCTGCGGGACGAACTTCGCCGCTCTCGTGGCGCCCGTCACCTTCCTCTTCGACCGGCTCTGGGTGCTGCCGACGGCGGTCTTCACGCCGCTCGCCGTCACGCTCGTCTCGCTCGCGCTGACGATGGAGCTCTGGCAGCTCGTCCAGTCGTCGAACCGGCGCGCGGCGCGCGCGCTGCTCCTTCCGGGCCTGGCCCTCCAGCGGCTGACGACGCGCGAGCCCTCACTCGAGGAGACCCGCGTCGCCCTCACCGCCGTCGCGGCCGTGCTCGAGCGCGAGCTTTCGTAGCCCAGAGCGGTCGACCGGTCGTTTCAGACGGACGCGCGGGCGAAGCCCGCCCGTCCTGAGGTCGGCGCCGCGAGCGGCGCCTCGGCGAGCGGGAACTAGCCGGCGCGTAGGCGCCAGACGGCGAAGCCGCCGAAGTTCGAGACCCACATGTCGCCGAAGCCGCGTCGGACGACGAACGGAAGCGGTCCGACCTTCACGGTGTCGACGACCTTGTTCGTCGCCGGATCGATCCGCGAGACGCTGTTGTCGCCCTGGTTCGGGATCCAGACGAGGCCGTCCGGCCCGACGACGCCGTCGACCGGGAACGTCCCGACCGGGACGTCCGCCGTCACGCGGTTCGTCGCCGGATCGAGACGGACGACCGTGTTGGTCGGTCCCGAGGCCGCCCAGACCGCGGTGTCGGTCGCCTCGAGCCACGTCGGCGAGTCGCGGCCGACCTGGACGGTGGTGACGCGGTTCGTCGCCGGGTCGATCCGGTAGATCTCCTGGCCTCGGTTCGAGCCCACCCATACCGAGCCGGCGGCCCAGCGCAGGCCGCCGGGCTGTCCACCGGTGCGGATCGTCGCCACGACGCGTCCGCGTCGCGGGTCGATGCGCGAGACCGTCCCGTCCCCGAAGTTCGACGACCACACCGAGCCTGCCGCGTACGCGACGTCGTACGGCTGCGAGCCGACGTGGATCCGCCGGACGACGCGGAACCGGCGCGGATCGAACTTGTCGATGGTGTCGTCGCCGAACCCGTCGATCCAGAGGGCACCGCCTCCGCTCACCAGGCCGCACGGCCGCGGCCCGAGCCGTGCTCGGCGCGTGACTCGGTTCCGCGTCGGGTCGATCCGGACGATCGTGCCCGCGCCGTAGTTGACCACGTAGAGCGAGCCTCGGTACGCGACGCTCGCGCACGGCTTGTAGCCCGTGCGGATGCGCGCGACGACCGTCGGCGCGGCGTTGTGCGAAGCGCGACCGCTCGAGGCGCCGCTGCACGCGGCCGCGACGACGAGGAGACACGTCAGGACGGTGGCGGGACGGGGTCGGCGCATGTCGGCCTCCAAGAGGGTAGTACGATATCGCAGGAGTTTTACTGCGAGATCGTAGCTTCGTCAAGCGCCGCCCGGGCAGCAGCGTCGAGCCGGTCGATCGCGGCCTGCACGTCGTCCAGCGACCCGGCGAGCTCGTGCTCCAACCGCGCGAGCGCCGAGCGGAGCGCCGGCCAGCCGGCCCGCCACGCGCGGTCGCCTTCCTCGCTCAGCTCGACGAGGTGGGAACGGCCGTCGTCCGGATTCGGCCGGCGCCGGACGTAGCCGCGCGCGGAGGCGCGGGCGAGCGCGCTCGAGAGTGTCGTCGGGGGCATGCCGGTTCGGCCGGCGAGCTCGGTGGGGGTGATCGGTCCCCAGATCCCGAGGGCGCTCAGAAGTCCGAAGGGGTTGCTCGTGACCCCCGCCGTCTCCAGGTGCCGGTCGAGCAGCGCTGTGAGGCGCTGTCCCGCGATGTAGGTCTGGAAGAGGACGTTCGGACGAGGAGAACCGGATGCCAACGCCGCGATCCTAGCCCGGCCGCCTTGACGGATCCCGTCGGCTGACTCAGAGTCAGGAGCCGGACCCGCGCGTGTTGACCCGAGCGCGTGAAGAGAGGAGGGCACGATGGTCGAGGTTCCCGACAAGCAATGCGATCTCGTCATGAAGGGCGGGATCACGAGCGGTGTGGTCTACCCCCGCGCGATCAGGAGGATCACGCAGGACTACCGGCTGCTGAACATCGGCGGCACGTCGGCGGGTGCGATCGCCGCCGTCGTCGCGGCGGCGTGCGAGTACCGGCGCCAAGGCGACCCCACGAGAGGCGTAGAGCCCACCCCGACGGCCTTCGACCACCTGGAGGCGGTCACGACGGAGATCACGCAGCCCGGCTTCATCCGGGGACTCTTCCAGGCGACTCCGGCGGGAAAGCCGGTGCTCGACCTGGGCCTCGCGCTGGTGACGGGCAGCGGCTCGACGGTGCGCCGGATCCTCACCGTCGCCGGCTTCGTGCTGCGGCGTTCCTGGTTGTTCGCCGTGCTCGCCGGCGTGCTCGTCGCTTCGTGGTTCGCGCTCGCCTCCTTCGGTGCCTGGGCGATCGTCGACGCAGGCGTCTCGTGGAAGGGATGGGTCGCTCTCGTCCTCGGCGCGGTCCTCCTCGTCCCCGTCACGATCGCCCTCGTCGTCCCGGTCGCGCTCGGCGCGCTCGCGCGGTTCGTCCTCGCCGCCAACCAGGCCCTCATGGACAACTCGCTCGGCCTCGTCACCGGCCACAACTCGGATCCCGACGGGCCGCCCGCCCTCACCGACTGGCTCCACCGGACGATCCAGGAATCCGCCGGGCTCGGCCTCGACGAGCCGCTCACGTTCAGCATGCTGAAGGGCGCCGACCTCGAGCATCCGGTCGTCAACCTGCGGCTCATCACGACGGATCTGAGCTACTCGCGGCCGGTCGACCTACCCGCGAACCGAGAGGGTTGGACGTCCTACCTCTTCGACCCCGACGAGATGGCGCGCTTCTTCCCGCCATCGGTCGTCGAGGCGATGAAGGGCTCCGGCCGGCCGCGACCGCACGGCTCGCGGATGCTCTACCCATTCCCGGCCGACGACCTCCCGATCGTCGCAGCCGCCCGGCTCAGCCTCAGCTTTCCGATCCTGCTCTCGACGCTTCCCCTCTGGTCGGCGCACCCGACGCGTGAAGGTGAGCTCGTCGAGCACTGCATGTCGGACGGCGGCATCTCGAGCAACTTCCCGATTCACTTCTTCGACGCCCTCTTCCCTGGCCGTCCGACCTTTGGGCTCGACCTCCAGCCGTACCCCGATCCGAAGGAGCAGGAGGCGCGAGATCGGGAGAAGGAGCCCTACGTCCTCTTCGGCGCGCCGCGGCGACCCGGCTTCTCGTCGGTGAACAACCTCTTCACGTTCTTCCGCCAGCTCCTGGACGCCGCGCTCAATTGGCGCGACAGCCTCCAGGGCGAGCTGCCCGGCTACCGCGATCGCATCTGCCAGATCCGGCTGACGAAGACCGAGGGCGGGCTCAACCTGGACATGAAGAAGGAGGTCGTCGACACGCTCGTCGTTCGCGGCGCGGAGGCCGGTGAGGCCGTGTGCACGCAGTTCGACTGGAAGAGCCACCGGTTCACACGCTTCCTGACGCTCGTGGAGATGCTCCACGAGCAGCTCGGCCCCGACGCGGCGCAGAAGAAGCTCGCGGAGTTCCGCACGGAGGCGGGGGACGACATCCCGCTCGAGACCTGGCCGACGTACGCCGGCCACGAGCCGGACTGGTGGCCGAGGACCTCGCCGGTCGTCGCGGAGGCGCTGAACCGGGTGACCTGGGCCGAGGACGCGAAGACACCGCTTCCGAAGCCGACGATGCGGATCGTGCCGAAGGTGTAGCCGAACCCGTCGCCGGCCCCTGTGGTCATACTTGGGCGAGATGCAGGATTCCTGGCCTTCCGCCGAGCACGAGGAGCAGCGCGCCTCACCGCTTCCGCGCGTCGAGGACATCCCGTACGCCGAGCGCGGCTACGACCCCGAGCGCGTGCGCGAGGCGTTCGACGCCTTCTACCGCCACCTCGCCCGGCTCGACGCGACCCTGCGGACGATCGAGGCGGTCGAGGTCTTCCGCGACCAGGCCGGCGAGCTCCGCAAGGAGCTGCGCGCGCTCCGCACTGCCGGCTGGACGCAGCAGCCGTGGCTCCCGTCGTACTCGACGCGCGAGCACGCGCGCCCCGGCGTGCCGGAGGCCGTCTTCCGCTGGGCGGTCGAGGCGTGCTTCGTAATCGCCGTTCCGGTCGCGGCGTCGATCGCCGACCTGAGGTCGCTCTGGATCGTCGCCGCCGCGGCCGGCGCGTTCGCGATCGTCGCGATCACCGAGTGGGCCGCCTCGCGGGAGCGCGACGTCCTACCCGCCGCGGCCCCGGCGCCCCCCGCGCCTCCCGCTCCCGCCGCCGAAGAGCCGCCGGTCGCCCTGCCGCCTGCGGAGCCTCCACCCGGCGAGGCGACCGAGTGGACGCTTCCTCCGCCCGCCGAGGAGCCGGAGGCGGAGCAGCAGGAGGAGCTCACGATCGTGGCGGAGGCCGCGGAGGCGGAGCCGGCGGAGCCGGCAGAGCCCGAGGAGCCTGCCGAGAGGCCGCCTCGTCGCGGGCTCCTACGTCGGCGGGAGATCGCGGAGGCCGTCGTCGAGGCCGAAGAGCCGGAGGCCGAAGCCGCGCCAGAGCCGCCGCCGGAGCCTCCCGAAGAGCCCGTCGCCGAGGAGCCGCGGCGCCGCAGGCGTTTCTGGAGCCGAGAGCGTCCTGCCGCGGAGGAGGGCGAGGCCGAGCAGGACGAGGACCGGCCGAAGCACGTCCGCGTGCTCCCCGCCGAGGTCGAGGGCCACGCCGAGCCGCTCGACCCGTGGGAGGAGGAGCTGGACGCGGAGCCCGAGCCCGAGGCGGAGCACGAGCCGACGCCGCGCGGGTAGGCGAGGGTGAGGCGGCGGCGGAAAGCGCTCCTCCGGCTCGAGCGCGCGTTCCTCGGCGGCCTGATGAGTGTCTTCGCGCGCCTGGTCGAGCGGCGCCTGCCCCGGCGCCGCCGCCGCTAATGCACGGCGACGCGGGTCGCAAAGATGTCCGACTTCTTGCCGCTCGAGGGGGTGGCGCTGCCCCAGCTCAGGACGAGGTCGGTCGGTGAGAGCGTCGCGATGCCGAACGTATCGCCCGGCCAGACCGAGGTGTCGCCGAACTCGGTCGAGACCTGCACAGGCGCCGAGAGCCAGCCCGACTTGATCGAGAAGGCGCGCAGGTACTGCGCGTAGCCTCGCGGGTCGCTGCTCGAGAGCCAGCCGACGTACGCGACGCCGGCGCCTCCGCCGGCGACCTGCATGACGTGCGGCACGGCGAGCCGATCGGTCGGCGCCTGCAGAGGAGCCGACCAGTGCAGGCCGTGGTCGGTCGAGTACGACAGCCACCCGACGTCGTTCGCGCTTCCGTCGGGGTTCGTGCCCTGCGTGTCCCAGGTCGCGTAGAGGTTCCCGCCTGCGTCCATGGCGATGTCGCCGTCGATCCACCACTCGTCGAGCGACATCGTGCCGCCCTGGGCGCCGACGCGGACCGGCGCCGACCAGGTCTTCCCCTGGTCC
>VAXK01000254.1 GCA_005885565.1 Actinomycetota bacterium | reverse complement strand
ACGGAGCGGACGCCGCTCCACTTCCGCGGGCCGGGCGTCGACCGGCGCGTGTGGGTGTCGCCTGGCGAGCACCGCGTCGTCCGGTTCGAGGTCCGCGCGCGCGGCCCGTGGCGCCTGGTGTTCCGCACGACGCAAACAGGCTTCCTCGGCGACGGCCGAGCGATCAGCGTGAAGGCCGCGGCCCCACGCTTCGTCCGCGGCTAACTGGGGGCGAAGCGAATGGCCGCCGGAGCCGGGCTTCGCCCGGCGAGAGGCCAACTACGGCGGTCCCGCCCTGCCCAGAAAGCTTCGCCGGCTCCTGAAACGATCGAACTAAGCGGCCGCCCCGGAAGGAGGGGGCTCGTGGGGGAACCAGGGGTTCCCCCACGCCTTTAGACGCAGTCTTTGAGGCCCTGTGCCTCGGGAAGTGACTCGAGCTTCTTCAGCGTGTTGTTCTCGATCTGGCGGATGCGCTCGCGCGTCACGCCGAACGCGCGGCCGACCTCCTCCAGCGTGCACGGCTGCTCGCCCTTCAGCCCGAACCGCAGCTCGATCACCTTGCGCTCCCGCTCCGGGAGCGACGAGAGCGCGCTCTCGATGTCGCCCCGCCGCAGAGACAACGAGGCCGAGTCGAACGGCGACTCGGCCTGCTCGTCCTGGACGAAGTCCCCGAGCTCGGACTCCTCCTCCTCGCCGATCGGCTTCTCGAGCGAGACCGGCAGCTGCGACATGCGGAGGATCTCGCGCACCTCCTCGGTCGTTATCTCGAGCTCGGAGGCGATCTCGTCCGGCCGCGGCTCCCGCCCGAGGCGCTGGACGAGCTGGCGCTCGATGTGGACGACCTTGTTCAGCTTCTCGACCATGTGCACCGGGATCCGGATCGTGCGCGCCTTGTCCGCGATCGCGCGCGTGACGGCCTGCCGGATCCACCACGTCGCGTACGTGGAGAACTTGTAGCCCTTCCGGTAGTCGAACTTCTCCACCGCCCGGATCAGGCCGAGCGAGCCTTCTTGGATCAGATCCAAAAACGACAGGCCCCGGCCGAGGTACGACTTCGCGATCGACACGACCAACCGCAGGTTCGCCTCGATCATCTGCGTCTTCGCGGCCATGTCCCCACGCTCGATCCGCTTCGCGAGGTAGACCTCCTGGTCGGCCGTCAGAAGCGGCACCTTGCCGATCTCGCGCAGGTACAGCCGCAGCGAGTCGAGCGAGGGCTCCACGGTCAGGTCGAGCTTCGGCCCCTTCTCCTCCTCTGCCAGCGCCGGCTGCTCGTGCGGCGGGTGCTTGTGCGTCTCTCCCTCGACGAGCTCGATCGAGTGGTCGATCAAGTACGTGTAGAAGTCCTCGATCTGCTCCTTCGTGAGCTCGACGTCCTCGAGCCCGGAGACGATCTCGTCGTAGGTGAGGAACCCCTTCTCTTGCCCGTCCTGGACGAGCTTCTGGAGTTCTTCGACGTCCGGGAGGGAGATGTCGACGGTGAGCAAGTGGGACCTCGGCTTTCTGCGCTCGGCGGGACGGGGGACTCGAACTGCCTAGGCACGCAAAGAGCCGGTACGCACTGCCCCCGGCTCACCTGAACGCGCGGGATCTTACACAGGTAGGAGCGAAATCGGAACCACTTTTTTCACACTCCGGTCACGATCTCGCCACATTCCTCGCCGCGGCTGTTCAGGAGGGGCAGCCGTCCGAGCCCGGCCGCCGCGAGCGTCTTCCCGTCGAGGCCGAGCCGAGCGAGGAAGGCTCCGAGCGCCGGCCGCACGCCGCGACCGCTCCCGTCCGCGACCTTGAGCGCCACGCCCAGCCCGTCGGGCCCGGCGGCGCAGAGGAGGCCCTCGGCCCCGCCCTTCGCCGTCCAGCCTGCGAAGCCCTTCATCAGGAGCGTGTCGGCCGCCTCGCCGCCGCGGATCAGCTCGGGGTGCGCCCGCATCGCGGCCGCGACCCGAGCCCCGGCGTCGAGCGACTCGAGCCGCGAGAACGCGTGAGCCATCCGCTCGAGCGAGAGGGCGAAGGTGACGACGCCGCAGCCGTCGACGGCCGTGGGAATGACGGACGCGTCCACTTCGGCCGCGGCCGCGACCTCGGCGAGGCAGCCCTCCTGCACGGGGTGGCCCGCCAGCCGGTAGCCGCGCGACGGCCATCCCCGCGCCCGGCACAGCGCGAGCATCCCGGCGTGCTTGCCGGAGCAGTTGTGGCGGAGCCGCGACCCGTCCTCTTGCCCGCACTCGAGGTCGTCCTCCGTCGCCTCCGCCTTTGCGAGCAGCGCCCGGACCGCCTCGAGCTGGTCGGGATCGGCGCGGTGCGATGCGGACGCGATCGCGAGGTCGCGCCCGTCCAGGTCGTCGCGCGCGCGCGCGAGGGGGAGCGCCTGGAGCGGCTTCGCCGACGAGCGCATGTAGGCGACGAGCTCCGCCTCACCGGCCGCGGCCACGACGTGTCCCTCCCGGACGGCGACGGCGTGGACGACGTGCACCGCCTCCACGACCGTCCCGCGCCGAACGACTACCCTGAGCGGCTCCAATGCGCGGGAACCCTAGTCGTGCCTGAGCTACCCGAGATGGAGGCCTGGCGCCGCGCCCTCGACGATCCCGTCAGCGCCTTCCCGATCGTGAAGGCCGGGCCGGCGCACGTCGCGACGCTGAAGACCTACGACCCGCCGCTCTCCACGCTCGAGGGCCGACGCCTCGAGGGCGCGCGCCGCCGGGCGAAGCGTCTCCTCTTCCCGACCGACGACGGCGAGCTCGTCGTGCTCGTGCACCTGATGACCGCCGGGCGGCTTCGCTACCTGCGCTTCGGCGAGGCAGGCCCGAAGACGCCCGCCTTCCAACTCGTCTTCGAGGGCGGCTCGCGTCTCGTCCTCACCGAGGCCGGGGCGAAGAAGCGCGCCGGTGTCTGGCTCCTGACGCCCGAGGCGGCCGAGGAGGAGCTCGCGCACCTCGGCCCGGAGGCACTCGGCCTCGGCGCGGAGCGCCTGGGCGAGATCTGCGCCGAGGAGTCGCGGCGCCTGCACTCGCTCCTCCGCGACCAGCGGCTCGTCGCCGGGATCGGCCGCGCGTGGGCGAACGAGATCCTCCACCGCGCGCGCCTCTCGCCGTACGCGCTGTCGCCTGACCTGACGCCGGCCGAGGTCGAGCGGCTGGCCGAGGCGATCGACGCCGAGCTCGAGCGGGGCCTCGAGCTGCGCGAGCGCGGCACCGGCGACAAGAAGACCTACCGCGTGCACGACAAGCTCGGGACGCCGTGCTACGTGTGCGGCACGCCGATCGCCCGCGTCGACTTCGAGGAGCACACGATCTACTACTGCCCCGAGTGCCAGACCGGCGGCCGGGTCCTCAAGGACCGGCGGCTTTCCCGCCTCCTGCGCTGAGTTCGACGCGCGACAGGAACCCGTCCAGCAGGCGCAGGTAGTCCTCCGTTCGCTCGACGTGCGCCATGTGCGAGGCGTCCTCGAGCACGACCGACTCCGCGCCCGGGATGCCCTCCGCGACGGTGCGGTTGATCGCCGGCGTCGCCTCGTCGTGCTCGCCCGTGACGACGAGCGTCGGCACGTCGATCTCACCGAGCCGGTCGACGACGCTCCACTCGCGCAGCGTCCCCGTGACGTGGAACTCGCTGGGCCCGTTCATCGTCCGGTAGACGACCCCGTGCCGCTCGATGAAGTCGAAGGAGCGGAGCACGCAGTCGGGCCACGGGTCGACCCGGCAGACGTGCCGCCGGTAGAAGACCATCGCCGCCTCGCCGTACTCCGGGTCGTCGGTCGTCCCCGCCGCTTCGTGCCGGTCGAGGACGCCTCGCACCTCCGCCGGAAGCTGCGCGCGCAGGCGCCCGGTCTCCTCGACCCACTGCGGGATGCTCGCCGGCGCGCTCGCGAGGACGAGGCTCGCGAGGCCGGGCGGCCGCGTGAGTGCGTACTCCATCGCCAGCATGCCGCCCCACGAGTTGCCGAAGAGGTGGACGCGCTCGAGGCCGAGCGCCTCGCGCACCGCGCCGACCTCGTCGACGAAGAGCTCTACCGTCCAGAGCGACGGATCGTCGGGAAGATCGGACTTCCCGCAGCCGAGCTGGTCGTAGAAGATCGCGCGGCGGCCGGTCTCGGCCATCCCCTCCAGCGGCTCGAGATAGTCGTGCGTCCCGCCTGGGCCTCCGTGCAACAGGAGGAGCGGCGGCTTGCCCGGCTTCTCGCCCTCTCCGACGACGCGGTACCACGTGCGGTAGCCCCGGAAGGGGACGAAGCCCTCGGCCACTATCCGCCCGGAAGCGTGATCTGCAAGGTCTCGCCCTCGACCGCGACCGAGCCGCCGAGCCTGCGGAGGAGGCGCACCGCCACGGCCGCGCCGAGGTCGCGGAGGTCCTCGCCGAGGACGACCGGGGCCGAGGACGGAGTGATCGGCGAGACGAGGACGCCACGGCCGTCGAGCCGCACGTCGACGCGCTCCAGGCCGCCGTGACGGAGCGCGCAGCGCACGAGCGCCGCGAGCGCCCGCTCGGTTGCCGGCGCGTCGACGGTCACCGGCTCGCCGAGCTCCGGATCGAGACGCGCCGCCGCGGCGCGCACGAGCTCCCCGAGCTCGACCTGCGTCGTCGTCGGCTCGTAGCGCCCTGCCTCGATCCGCGCGGCGAGACCCAGCTCGTCGAGCAGGTCGGCCAGCTGTCTCGAGGCGGTCTCGATCATCTCGACGTAGCGGCTCGTCGGCTCCTCGAGGTCGCCCGTCCGCGCGATCGTGCGCGCAAAGCCGTGCACCGTCGCGAGCGGCGTGCGCAGGTCGTGGCACGCGAGCGAGACGAGGCGGGCGAAGGACGTATCCTGCTCTGAAGACATGGAGTCACGGATTCTCACAGACGACCTCCAGGCGTCCTCGCCCGAGGTGCGCATCGGCCTCTCGCGCGTCGGCGTCACCGGCGTCAGCAAGGCGATCCGGCTGTCGCACGCGGGCACCGAGAAGCTCATCTCGGCCGAGATCGAGTGCACCGTCGACCTCGACGCGAGCCAGAAGGGCGTGCACATGTCGCGCTTCCCGGAGCTCTTCGAGGAGGCGATCGACGAGGTCGTGATCGGCGAGGCGCTGCTCGTCGAGGCGCTCGCCGAGCACATCGCCCGGCACATCGCCGAGCGGCAGCGCGCGCTGCGGGCCGAGGTCAGGATCGACGCGCGCTACCCGCTCGAGCGGCGGACGCCGGTGAGCGGCCTCCCGACGCAGGAGATGGTCGGCCTGATCGGGATCGCGACGGCGTCGGATCGCGGCGTCCGGCGCGTCGTCGGCGTCGAGGCGACCGGGATCAACGCCTGCCCGTGCGCGCAGGGGCTCGTCCGGGGCCGGGCGGCCGAGCGGCTGCTCGAGGGCGGCTTCGACGAGGACGACGTCGAGCGCATCCTCGAGCTCGTCCCGCTCGCGACCCACAACCAGCGGGGCCGCGGCACGCTCTACGTCGGCACCGAAGCGCCGGTGAACGCCGAGCAGCTCGTCGCCGTGGTCGAGTCGTCGATGAGCTCGCCGGTGTACGAGCTCCTGAAGCGGCCTGACGAGCTCTTCGTCGTCGAGCACGCGCACCTCCAGCCGCGGTTCGCCGAGGACTCGGTGCGACTCGCGCTCGCGGGCGTGCTCGAGGCCTACCCGGTGCTCGACGACGCCGACTTCCTCCTCGCGCGCCAGGTCAACCTCGAGACGATCCACAACCACGACGTCATCGCGGAGCGCTCCGGAACCGTCGGCGAGCTGCGCGCCGAGCTGGACGAAGGCGCGCGCCCTGCGCGACACACTGAGCTGCGCGAGTGGCTGGCGCGGTAGGAGCTAGGCCGCGCGGCTGCCCGTCGGTACACGACGAGTAGAACACCGGTATGCCCGTTCGGGGCGTCCTGTCGCGGGTGATTGACACAAAACGGTCAGGGGCGTAGCGTCACCGGTCAGGCCACGACGCGCGCTAGCAAGCCCCCGCTGTCCGCCCTGGCCGTCCCTCGAGTCCAGGAGGCTGCTATGCGCGGTTCGCGCTACCTCGCCGTTTCTGTCTTGCTGGCCGTCGCCATCGGGCTGGTCGCCGGAGCGGCCCGGGCGCTTCCGGCCCGTCGCGGCGCGCCGCGCCATGCCGCCGCGTCCTCTCGGCGGCCCAGCTTCGCGTCCCACGTTCGCGCACTGCCCGACGGCAAGCGTGCCGCGCCGTCCGGGCCCGCGATTCCGGCCGCCGGCACGGGCAACCCGCAGATCTTCCATGCGCCGTCGTTCCTGAACCTGCCGCAGAGCCAGGTCGGCCCGGCCGCATGGGTCGAGTCGGCGATGGACTACGACTCGGTGCGCAAGCAGACGGTGCTGTTCGGCGGCTGCACGACGTCGACCCCCTGCGCCACCAACGAGACGTGGGTCTTCGACGGCGACTTCTGGACGAAGAAGACGCCGGCGAGCTCGCCGCCCGCGCGCTACGACGCGACGCTCGTCTTCGACGTCGCGCACGGGAACGCCGTTCTCTTCGGCGGCATCGACTCGAACGGCCAAGACCTCGCCGACACTTGGACCTGGGACGGCTCGAACTGGACCCAGCGGACGCCGGCGACCGCCCCCTCCGCGCGACACGGAGCCCAGGCCGCCTACCTGCCCTCGGCGGGGAAGGTGGTGCTGTTCGGCGGTGTCTCGGGCTCGAACTACAGCAACGAGACCTGGACGTGGAACGGCTCGGCGTGGACGAAGCTGTCGCCGGCGACCTCGCCCACGGCCCGCGCCGAGGGCGGCCTGACGTATGCGGGCGCCTCGACCCAGCTCGTGCTGTACGGCGGCCGCGGAAGCGCCGGCTTGCTCGGCGACACGTGGCTCTTCAACGGCACCGCATGGACGCAGCAGTCGCCGGCGGCCACGCCGGGACCGCTCGAGCGCTTCACGTTCGCGTACGACCCGATGCTGAAGGTGCCGCTCCTCCAGGGCGGCCGCGACACCGCGAACACGTACTTCGACGACTTCTGGGCCTGGGACGGCACGAGCTGGGAGCTCGGCGGGAGCTTCCTCACAGCCTCGTGGAACAACGTGCCGGGTGAGGTCGACGGCGCTCTGGCGCAAACACCCACGAACGGCCAGCTCGTCTACCTCGGCGGGCAGGCGCCGACCCAGCGGATCAACGACGACTTCCGGATCGACTTCGCCGACGTGGGCTTCCAGTCGCAGTACAACCTCCAGGACTCGCGAATCACCGACCAGGCGGACGACCACGCCAATCCGGCGAACGAGAACCTCGTCTACCGCGCCACCGACCTCGACGTCTCCGGCGTCGGGCTCGACCTGACGATCGAGCGCCAGCAGAACAACCTCGCCTGGGGGAACTCGCTCGAGCTTCCCGGCCCCTGGACGCTCGGGCTCCTCGACGTCGCGACGTACGCCGAGCCGGACGGCTCGAAGCTGCTCGTCGGGCCGGACGGGCACCACTACTACTTCACGAAGACCGGCACCACCACTTGGAGCGCTCCGGCGGGCTCCGACTTCGGGACGATGACGGACCATTCGGACGGCACCCGCACGGTCACGCGTCTGCACCCGAAGATCACCTACACGCTCACGAGCGGCGCGCTCACGAAGGTGGCCGATCGCAACGGGAACACGATCCAGATCACCCGCGACGCGAACGCCAAGGTCACGTCACTGGTGGACACCCAGGGGCGCACCTACTCGTTCGGCTACAACGCGAACGGCTTCCTCGACCACATCACCGACCCGACCGGCCGCACGGTCACGTACGGCTACGACGGGAGCAACCAGCTCGCGACCGTCACGACGAGCGACCCGAACGACCCGTCGGGCTCGGCGACCACGAGCTACGTCTACGGGCCGGAGGGAAACGACGGCTGGATGAGCCAGGCAACGACGCCGGCGAACCGGATCACGAAGTACACCTTCTTCGGCGGCATGAACCGACTGACGAAGATCGTCCGCGTCGACAACCCAGGGGCGGGCACCGGCCCGACCACCACGTACGACGCGAACTCGCAGCCGGCGAAGACGCTCCTGACCGACCCCGACTCGCACACGACGACCTTCACGCGTGACCTGACCGGCAGCGACCACGTGGCCCGGATCTCGAAGGTCACGGACGCCAACGGCCACGGCCGCGACAAGAGCTTCGACGCCAACAGCAACGTGACGAGCTTCAACGGCGACAACGTCTCGGCCGTCTACAACCTCACCTACGACGCAAACAACAACATGACGGCGTTCACGAAGCCGTCCTCGAACGGCACGAACACAGCCGCCTCGACGACGTTCAAGTTCGCAGCGCCCGGCCAGCTCTACCTGCCGTCGAGCGCAACGAACCCGAGCAGCGACTGCCGCGCCTTCCGCTATGACACGGCCGGCAACCTCACCGACGTCTACGACAACCAGGCCTCCCCGTGCGACGGCCTCACCGGCGGCACGCACTTCAAGAACGCCTACCAGGGCGACACCGGCGTCAATTGCTCGGCCAAGACGGGCGAGCTCTGCTCGACTACCGACGGCCGCAACAACGTCACCACCTACAACTACGACGCGAACGGCAATCTCACCGCCGTCCATCCGCCGGCGCCGATGGCGGCGACGACGATCGTCCCCGACGCCCTCGGCCGCTCGGCCAGCGTCACCGACCCGAAGGGCCAGAAGACGACCTTCACGTACGACAAGGCCGATCGCATCACGAAGATCCTCTTCGGCGGCGCCGTCACCTGTGACACTGCGACCACCTGCATCACCTACAGCTATGACAAGGACGGCAACCTCACGAGCCGCGTCTCGAACATCGGCACGACGAGCTACAGCTACGACCTCCTCGGCCGCCTGACGAAGAAGGCGCTGCCCGGGCCGCTCGTCGATGCCTGCGCGGGCGACAACGGCATGAAGCTCACCTACGACGCGGCGAGCAACGTCACCTCCGACTGCGACGCCCGTGGAACCGTCGTCTACGGCTACGACGCGGCCAACGAGCTCACCTCGATCCAGGAGCCGAGCGGGAACTGCGCGGCCATCCCGGTCACGGGCGCGTGCACGACGATCTCCTACGTCGACTCGAACGGCAAGTTCCAGGACGGCCGGCGGACGAGCGTGACGTTCCCGCCCTCGACGGGGGCGGTGATGACGATGGCCTACGACAACGCCGCAAACCTAACCTCGATCGTCGCCAAGAAGGGCGCGAGCACGCTCACGAGCTTCAGCTACACGTACGTGAACGGGACGAAGGACGTCGAGGTGCGCAAGTCGATGACCGACACCTCGGGCGCGACGACGGCCTACCAGTACGACCACTCGCGCCGCTTGTGCTGGTTCCTGGTCGGCTCGTCGGCGAACGCGTGCTCGTCCCCGCCCACTGGCTCGACGAGCTTCACCTACGACGGGAACGGGAACAGGACGAAGATGGTCGCCGGCGGGACGACGACGAACTACGCCTACAACGCCGACGACGAGCTGTGCGCGACCTCGACCGGCACCCCGAGCTGCTCGACGCCGAACTACACCTACGACGGGAACGGCAACCTGAGCTCGAGCCCCGTCTTCTCCTCGCTCGCCTACAACGCGAAGGACCAGACGACCAGCCGCACCCCGGTCGGCGGCTCGGCGACCAGCTACTCGTACGCCGACGCCGACCAGAGCGAGCGGGTCACGATCGGCTCCCGCACGCTCGCCTGGTCACCGCTCGGCCTCGCCGAGGAATCATCCGACGGCGGCACCTACTACACCAACGACCCCACCGGCTCCACGCTCGGCGAGCGGGTGACCAACTTCGGCTCCAACTACTACTTCCTCTACGACGGCCTCGGCTCCGTCGTCGGCATCATGGACGCCAACGGCTCCGTGGGCAAGAACTACAGCTACGACGCCTTCGGCACCACCACCGTCTCCGGCGGCTCAGCCGTGAACTCGAACCTGCGCTTCGCGAGCGGTTACCACGAGCCCGCCCCGCACAACCTGTACCAATTCGGCACCCGCTCCTACGACCCCACCATCGGCCGCTGGACACAACAGGATCCGCTTCCCGGCTCGATTAATGCGGGCCAGGTCGATCCGTATGTCTACGCCGACAACGACCCAACCGACGCCGTAGATCCTTCTGGACTCTCTGTAATCCTTCCGCCGCACGCCGTTCTTTGCACGAAAGCCAGTTACCGCGCAAAACATCGGCGCAGCTGTCCTCCTCCTAACTTCAACTTCGAGAAGTGCTTGCAGGCTATTAAAGGCCATCCTGGCACCGATGAGTACAACTCTTGGCGTGAGGTCGTCAAAACCGGCCTCTCAAGCGTCGTGCTCGATTGCCTAATAGCTGGAAGCTGAAGCCGACGGTGTTTCTATCGCCGACGAGGAACGAAATCGAAAAGGCTCATCAGCGTGAAGGCAAATACAATTTAGCCCTCACCATTCTCCTTGTTGTCGCGGAGATCGGATCTGCATTGGTAATCGTTATAGTCGTCGGGGCGGTAACCGGAGCACTGCGACCGATTGCCGCAGTGGTTTTGTACCTCCTCATTGCTGTCGTTCTGATCTGTCGCGCCTTTCCTCCCGATCGTCGACATTGGGTGTTGTGGATCATCGGCAGCGCTCTCCTTGGGCTCCTTCCATTACTTTGGCTCTCATGGTTGGCGGTCAGCAAGGCCAGCTGGCCGGCGGGCGAGAGGCCTACGCCTGAAAGATCCTAAGAATGTTGGAGGCTTTGCAGCTTTCTCTTCCTCTTAGCCGTCTTGATGGCCGCGCCGCCTCGGCGAGAGATCATCCTCTTATCGTGTTCGGCATGATCGCGCTTGTGGCGGGCGTAGGCATGCTGTTGGCTATTATCAGCTGGGCACGGAAACGCTGAGTGGCGCCAGGAACGCAACCTGGCCTCGAGCTCCGTCTTCTCCTCGCTCGCCTACAACGCGAAGGACCAGACGACCAGCCGCACCCCGGTCGGCGGCTCGGCGACCAGCTACTCGTACGCCGACGCCGACCAGAGCGAGCGGGTCACGATCGGCTCGCGCACGCTCGCCTGGTCACCGCTCGGCCTCGCCGAGGAATCATCCGACGGCGGCACCTACTACACCAACGACCCCACCGGCTCCACGCTCGGCGAGCGAGTGACCAACTTCGGCTCCAACTACTACTTCCTCTACGACGGCCTCGGCTCCGTCGTCGGCATCATGGACGCGACCGGCTCCGTGGGCAAGAGCTACAGCTACGACGCCTTCGGCACCACCACCGTCTCCGGCGGCTCAG
>VAXK01000253.1 GCA_005885565.1 Actinomycetota bacterium | reverse complement strand
CGCCGACCCGGAGCAGGTGAACGTGAACGGCGGCGCGGTCGCGCTCGGCCACCCGATCGGCGCGTCGGGCGCGCGCATCCTCGGGACGATGGTCCACGAGCTCCGCCGGAACGGCGGCGGGCTCGGCCTTGCCGCCATATGTTCGGGCGGAGGCCAGGGCGACGCGGTTCTGATCGAGGTCTAGGAACCCGTCGGCCGCCACCGGTGTACGACCGGTGATGCGCCTCCTCCTCGCCTCCCTCGCCCTCGGACTCTGCACCGCGCCTGCGGCGTTCGCGGCCGGGCCGGATCCAGGGGTCACGGTGGGCGGACAAGGCGTCGCGGCCCCGGGTGGGAAGATCCGGTACGTGGCCGTCGGAGGCAGAAGGGCGACGACGACCCTCGTCGTCATCCGAGCTCGCGACGGCAGCATCGTCCGGTCGGCGACCTACGGCGGCGCATACGGCGTCCCGGCGGTCACCTTCGACGGCGCAAGGGGCGGCGTCAGCAGCGACGGGTCGACCCTCGTCCTCGCAGACATCCGGACCGGCAACGGGGAGTACCCGCTCAAGCGGCACAGCTCGTTCGCCGTCGTCGACGCGAAGAGCCTTCGCCTCCGCGCGCGGGTGGAGCTCCCGGGCCACTACACCTTCGACGCCCTCTCGCCCGACGGGTCGCGGCTGTACCTGATCCAGCACGTCTCCGCGCAGACCCTGACCCACTACGTCGTGCGCGCGTACGACCTCGTGCACCGCAGCCTCCTGCCCGGCCGGATCGCCGACAAGTCGCAGCGCGGCTGGGTGATGAACGGCATGCCGCTGACGAGGACGACGAGCGCCGGCGGCCGGTGGGTCTACACGTTCTACGACAACCCGGGCGGCTACCCGTTCGTGCACGCGCTCGACACCGTGCGAGGCGTCGCGCACTGCATCGGCGTCCCGTGGAAGGGCTCCGAGAACAACCTGTGGAAGCTGCGCATGTCGGTGCGCGACGGAGGCCGCACGCTGAGCCTCCACTGGCGCAGCGGGCGGCCGTACCTCGCGATCGGCGTTGGCACCTGGCGGATCTCGTACCCGCGTCGCGCAGGGGCCGCCTCGCCGTCCGGGTTCCGATGGTGGATCGTCGGCGCCGCGCTCGCGGTCGTCGCGGCGGCCGCCGCCGGAGTCCTCGGACGGCGATGGATCGCCGCGCGGGGACCGCTCTGCCTCCGCCGCGCGTAGACCGGAGAGATCACCCGAAGGAGGTCGCCATGCTTCGCCGCCTGCTCCCGTTCGCCCTTGTCGCCCTTGTCGCGCTCGTCGCCGCGCCGATAGCCCTCGCCGACGGAGGATCGGCGCCGGTCGCCGCGGAGGGCGTGCTCGCGCCGGGCGGGAAGATCCGGTACGCCACCCTCACGAACGGTCGATCGACGACGGTGAACGCAAGCCGAACGAACGGGGTCGTCATCCGTTGGAGGGACATCCGCGGCCACTGGGCGGTTCCGGGAGTCGCGTTCGACGGCACTGCCGGCGGCCTCAGCGGTGACGGACGGACGCTCGTCCTGATGCAGGCCCAGACGGCGCCGCTCCCGACGCGAAGCGTCTTCCAGATCGTGCGGACGAGCGACCTCGCCCCGGTGCAGCGGGTGGTCCTGAAGGGGAACTTCGCGTTCGACGCGCTTTCGCCTGACGGCTCGCGGCTCTACCTCATCCAGCACGTGTCGCAGCAGAACCTGAGCCGCTACGTCGTGCGTGCGTACGCGCTCGACCGGCACCGGCTCCTGCCCGGCCGGATCGCCGACCGGACGCAGCGCGGCTGGGTGATGGCCGGGTACCCGGTGACGCGGGCGACGAGCGCCGACGGGCGCTGGATCTACACGCTCTACATGCGACCGTCCGGCTATCCGTTCGTGCACGCGCTCGACGCCGTGCGCGGTGTGGCGCACTGCGTCGGCATCCCCTGGCACGGGAACCAGAACGTGCTCTGGCGGCTGCGGCTGTCCGTCCGCGACGGCGGCCGAGCGCTCACTCTGCGGTGGCCGAGCGGCCGCGAGTACCTCGCGATCGCGAGGGACACATGGCGGATCTCGCACCCGGGCGCTGCGGCGCGATCCGGCTCGGGATCCGGCTTCCCGTGGTGGATCCTCGGGGTCGCGGGAGGCGGGGCGCTCCTCCTGCTTGCCCTGCGGCGGGTGGGCTACGGCCTGCGGGCCCGCGCGGCCACGAACTGACCCGTCAGAAAGCGCGTCGGCCACCGCTCCAGGCGCTCCGCCGCGAGGAGGAGCCGGAGCGGCGGCCGAAGCGCGCGCGCCGCGATACGCGGGACGTGCATCACCGCGGCGAGCTCCTCGACGGCGAAGCCCACGCTCTCGAGAGCGGCGCCGAGGCCGCGCGGGCCGAGCGTCGCGCCGACGTAGTAGGGCACGAGGACGAGCGGCCGGAAGGGGAGCGCGTTCCGCAGCGCGACGAGCGGGTTCCGGGGATTGTCGAGCGTCACGACGGCGAGGCCGCCCGGGACGAGAACGCGGTGGAGCTCGCGGAGCGCCGCCTCGACTCCCGCGCGCGACGGGAAGTGGTCGAGCGTCGACGTCGAGACGACGACGTCGAAGCTCGCGGCCTCGAAGGGCAGAGCGCGCACGTCCGCGACGCGGGCGTCGAGCTCCGGGTGGCGCCGTCGCGCGGCCGCGACGGTCTCGGGCGACGCGTCGATTGCCACGAACGCCTGGGCGCGGGCCGCGAGGAAGGGGGACAGTCCCTCGGCCACGGCCTCGTCGAACACGTCCGTCTTCAGCACGCGGCCGCAGTCCTGCGGCAGCCACCGCCGGAGCAGCCTCCGGTTGACCTCGTCGCTGTAGGCGCGGAGGAGCGAGCTCCCGCGCGTCTCCCGCCACGTGCGGACGACTGCGTCCCAGTCATGACTCGTCACGCGCGCGCGGCCGCGACGGTCTCGCGCGGCAGGGCGACGACCGGGCTGAACTTGCCGCCGTGTCCCTGCTCGAGGCGCTCGTGGTAGCTCGGCTCGACCGCCGCGCCGCGGAGCGTCGTCCGCAGCTCCGCGGCCACGCGCGGGGCGACCGAGTCGTACGTGGCGCGGTCGACGGTCACGAGCCGCAGCTCGAAGCGGTCGGGCTCGTGCTGGACGAGCTGGTAGCGGACGACGCCGTCGAGCAGCTTCACGGGCGCCCAGACCGCGAACGGGTGCACGAAGCTCCCGTCGCGGAGGTGGACGATCTGGCTCACGCGTCCCTCGACGACCGACAGGAGGCGCGACGTGCGGCCGCAGGCGCAGCGGCCGGGGACGATGCGGGCGACGTCGCCGAGCCGGTAGCTCAGGAGCACGGTGCCGCGGTTGACGAGGTTCGAGACGACGACCTCGCCGGGCTCACCGTCGGGCACCGGCCGGCCGTCCGCGCCGACGATCGAGAGCGCGCAGAGATCCTCGTGGAGGTGGTGCCCGCGCCGCTCCTCGCAGAAGTAGCCGATGCGGAACACCTCGACGGCGCTGTACTGCGACAGCACCGGCACGCCGAAGCGCTCCTCGACCAGGCGCCGCCCCTCGTCGGTCATCCCGTCCGCCGTGTACACGGTCACCTTGGGGAGGTGGAGGGACAGTCCCTCGGCGGCGGCCGTTCGGAATAGGAGCTCGAGGTAGGTGCCGTAGCCGCGCACGACGTCCGGCCGCAGGCGGTTGATCGTCGCCACGACGTCCTCGAGCGGCTCGTCGACGCCGGCCGAGTGGTGCCGCGGCCGGAGCGGCCGGTAGCAGGAGCGGTCGTAGTAGGCACGGACCTCCTGCGGCGTCGTGATCGTCGTGCCGAGGCCGAGGTCGAGCGCGAGGTAGCGGAAGCTGCGCCCGATGAAGCGCGTCTCGACCGCGCGCTCGCGCTCGGCGTAGGCGATGTTCAGGAGCAGCGAGCGCCGGTCGTGGAAGACGGTGAGCGGATCCCACGTCGAGCCGGTCGTCCGGAGGGACAGTCCCTCGGACGTGTCCGGCGCGGACGAGCGGAACGCCGCCGGGTCGTCGCGGACCGCCGCCTTGTCGAGCAGCGGAAGCTCGGCGAGGTCCGCGACGCCGCGGATCTCGCCCGGGCGGAAGAGGGCGCGGTAGTGAGGAACCCACCGCGCCGCGTGGTCCGCGATCGCCCGCGCCCGCACGTCGGCGAGCGATCGCACCCGCTCCTCGGGGAGGAACGGCACGCGCCGCTCGACCGGCAGCCGCCGGGCGAAGATCGCGGTGCCGGCTAAACGGGTGGCTATTCGCTGCGCCTGACGGCGACCTCGTACTTCGTCACGGACGTCCGCTTGCCGGGCGTCTCGCCCGGATCCATGGCGTTGAGCGCGGCGTCGCCCCGCCTGTAGTCGTCCTCGTTCTCGAAGAACACGAGCACGAGCGACTTCTCCCCGTCGGCGTCGTAGAGCAGGACGATCTCGGTCGCCGGGATCTCCTCCGGGCGCTCGTCTTCCTGGAGCTGCCGGGTGAGCTGGCCGATCCGGTCTCGGTCGACGCCCTCGAACGTCACCGCGCGTGCGTATGCCACATCTCCCTCCCTTGTCGACTCGCGCCAGCCTACGCGGTTAGCCTCCGCGCGTGAAGCTCGAGCGCGTCCTCGTCGTCGGCGCCGGCCAGATGGGGGGCGGGATCGCGCAGGTCGTCGCCGCCTCGGGGCGGCGGGTGCTCCTCCACGACGCCGCCCCGGGCGCCGTGGAGCACGGGCTCGAGACGATGCGGCGGAGCCTCGCGAAGCTGGCGGAGAAGGGCGGGGCCGATCCGGACGAGGTGCTCGTGCGGGTCGAGCCGGTCGACGACCTGGCCGCTGCCGACCTGATGATCGAGGCCGTGGTCGAGGACGCAGCGGTGAAGGAGGACGTCTTCCGCCGCGCCGACGAGCTCCTCCCGCCGGAGGCGATCCTCGCCTCCAACACGTCGTCGATCCCGATCACGTCGCTCGCGGCCGTGACCGGGCGACCGGAGCGGGTCGTCGGGATGCACTTCTTCAACCCCGTGCCCGTGCTCCGGCTCGTCGAGGTGATCCGCGGCCTCGAGACCTCGGACGAGACCGCGGCCGCGATCGTCGAGCTCGCCCGCGACCTCGGCAAGGAGCCGGCCGAGGCGCGCGACTTTCCCGGCTTCGTCTCGAACCGGATCCTCATGCCCTTCATCAACGAGGCCGCCTACGCCCTCATGGAGGGGGTCGCGGAGCCGGAGGCGATCGACACGATCGCGAAGCTCGGCTTCGCGCACCCGCTGGGCCCGCTCGCGCTCGCCGACCTGATCGGCCTCGACACCTGCGTCGCGATCATGGAGGTGCTGCACCGAGGGCTCGGGCAGGCGAAGTACGCGCCGTGCCCGCTGCTTCGCCAGTACGTCCAGGCCGGGCGGCTCGGGCGGAAGAGCGGACGCGGTTTCTACGACTACTCGTCCTAGGGGCTAAAGCCGCTCTCCTCTCGCGCCGATACCGCGGGCGAGCTCTGCGAAAGGGGGTTTCGCTTGCGGCTCTTGCTGGTCGACGACGATGCGGCTCTTCGGGCACTCGTCCGCACGACGTTCGAGGTGGTCGATCTCCAGGTGGAGGAGGCGGAGGACGCGCGCGAGGCGCGCCGCCGGATCGAGGCGCGCCGTCCCGACGTGATCGTCCTCGACGTGCTCATGCCGGGCGAGAGCGGGCTCGATCTCTGCCGTTCGCTGAAGTCCGACCCGGCGACGAGCTCGATCCCGATCGTGCTCCTCTCCGGCTCGGACGGCGGGAGCCTCGTCGCCTCGGATGCGGCCGGCGCGGACGCGTACATCCGCAAGCCGTTCAGCCCGCTCGAGCTCCTCGCCGTCGTCGAGCGGCTCGCGGGAGGCCTGTACGGCGTGCCGTTCCGCGCGGGGAAGAACAAGGATCCCGAGGAGCAGCTGCTGCTCTACGCGCGCGACCTCCGGCATCTGCTCGACCTCGAGCGAGGGCAGCGCGTCCTCGTGCAGGAGGCCTACCGCGAGACGGTCGCCGCGCTCGCGAGCGCGCTCGAGTCGAAGGACACGGGGACGCGCGCCCACTCCCAGCGGGTGCAGGAGTACGCGGTCGAGCTCGGAGGGGCGCTCGCCCCCGAGCTCGTGGAGCAGCCGTCGGCCGAGTACGGCTTCCTCCTCCACGATGTGGGCAAGATCGGGATCCCGGACAGCGTGCTCCAGAAGCCGGGCCCGCTGACCGAGGACGAGCGGCGGCTGATGCAGACGCACACCGTGCTCGGCGAGCAGATGCTCGGCGGCGTCGCCTTCCTCAAGGGGCAGGGACTGCTCGTCGTGCGCTCGCACCACGAGCGCTGGGACGGCGACGGCTACCCGGACGGCGTCGGCGGCGAGGAGATCCCGCTCGCGGCGCGGATCTTTGCGGTCGCCGACACGCTCGACGCGATGACGAGCGACCGGCCCTACCGCCGGCGCGGCTCGTGGGAGACGGCCGGCGCCGAGATCCGCGGCCAGTCGGGGCGCCAGTTCGATCCGACGGTGGTGGAGGCGTTCCGCGAGCGCGAGCCGGCGTTGCGCGAGATCTGCCGGCGTTTCGAGCTCGCGGCCTAGCTTTGGCGAGAATGGGGTCGTGCGCGTCTCGGCGAAGGCGGACTACGCGTTGCGCGCGGTGATCGAGCTCGCCGCGGCCGGCGACGGGCCGGTGAAGGGCGAGCGGATCGCGCAGGCCCAGGAGATCCCGCTCAAGTTCCTCGAGAACATCCTCCTCGAGCTGCGGCATGCGGGGATCGTCCGCAGCCAACGCGGCGTCGAGGGCGGCTACTGGCTCGCGCGCGCGGCCGAGGAGGTCAGCCTTGCCGAGGTGATCCGGGCCGTTGAGGGGCCGATCGCGAACGTGCGCGGCGTCGGGCCGCAGGACGTCGAGTACCCGGGGCCGGCGGGCCGCCTCCGCGAGGTGTGGATCGCGGTTCGGGCGAGCCTGCGCTCCGTGCTCGAGGAGACGACCGTCGCCGACCTCGCCCGCGGCGAGCTGCCGCCGGCGGTCGAGGCGCTCGCCCGCGACCCGGACGCCTGGTCTCCGCACTAGCCGGCGAGCGGCGGTGCGGCGGCTGCGTCTTTTCGGCGCCGAGTCGGCACAGACCCGTACGTCGCGCGGCGATAGCCTGACGGCTGGTGGGCGGGGTCAGGGGCTCCCGGTTCGCGCCCGCGCCCGCGTCTAACGGAGAAGAGGGTGGCTCTACGAGGTGAAGGTCGTCTGGCGGACTGCGCGGACGTAGACGATCTGGCCCACGTCGAGCTCGAGCGCGGCGGCCTCCTCGCGCGTCACCTGGGCGGAGAGGCGCGTGCCGTCGTCGCGGACGAGCTCTACGCGCACCTCGAAGCCGAGGTGGACGAGCCGCTCCACCATCGCCTCCTGCGTCGACCCGTTCGGCTCCGAGCAGAGCTCCAGGTCGTGCGGGCGGATGTACGCGTCGCCGACGCGGTTCACCGGCCCGACGAAGCTCATCACGAACTCGTTCCCCGGCCGCTCGTAGAGGTCGCGCGGCGTCCCGACCTGCTCGATCCGGCCCTCGTTCATCAGGGCGATCCGGTCGGCGACCTCCATCGCCTCCTCCTGGTCGTGCGTGACGATCACGGTCGTCGTGTGCGTCTCGTCGTGGAGCCGCCGCAGCCAGGCGCGGAGCTCCTTCCGCACGCGTGCGTCCAGCGCGCCGAACGGCTCGTCCAGGAGGAGCACCTTCGGGTCGACGGCGAGCGCCCGCGCGAGGCCCATCCGCTGCCGCTGGCCGCCCGAGAGCTGAGCGGGGTAGCGCTCGGCGAACCCCTCGAGCTGCACCAGCCGCAGGAGCTCGCCGACGCGCTCGCGGATCTCCGTGCGCGGCCGGTGCCGGATCCGCAGGCCGAAGGCGACGTTCTCGTACACGGTCATGTGCTTGAAGGCCGCGTAGTGCTGGAAGACGAAGCCGACGCCGCGCCGCTGCGGCGCCTCCGCCGTCACGTCCTCCTCCGCGATCGACACGCCGCCCGTGTCCGGCCGCTCCAGGCCGGCGATCACGCGTAGGAGCGTCGACTTCCCGCTCCCGCTCGGGCCGAGGAGTGCCGTGAGCGAGCCGGTCGGCACCTCGAGCGAGACGTCCCGCAGAGCGGCGAACTCGCCGAAGCTCTTCGAGATCTCGCGGACGACGATGCTCACCGCGTCGCCTCCTTGGGGCGGAAGGCGTTCATCGCCACGAGCGTCGCGATCGCGATCAACGCCAGCAGGACGGACGCAGCGTACGCGCCGGTGAGGTCGAAGCCCTCGAACTGGTCCTGGACGTAGAGCGTGGCCGTCTCCGTCCGGCCGACGAGGTGGCCCGAGACGACGCTCACCGCGCCGAACTCGCCGAGGCACCGCGCGGTCGTCAGGACGACGCCGTACGCGATCGCCCAGCGTATGGCCGGGAGCGTGATCCGCACCAGTGTCTGGAGGCTCGACGCGCCGAGCGTCGAGGCGGCCTGCTCCTGCTCCGTCCCGATCTCGCGCAGGACCGGGACGACCTCGCGGACGACGAACGGCAGCGAGACGAAGATCGTGGCCAGGATCATGCTCGGCAGAGCGAAGACGACGTGGATCCCGTGCCGCTCGAAGAACGGCCCGAACCAGCCGAGCCGCCCGTAGAGCAGGAGGAGCGCCAACCCGACGACGACCGGCGAGAGCGCGAGCGGCAGGTCGACCACCGCGTTCACGAGCCCCTTGCCGGGGAACCGCCGCCGCACGATCGCGAGCGCGAGCCCGACGCCGAAGACGGTGTTCGCAGGCACCGCGATCAGCGCGATCAGGATCGTGAGCCAGAAGGCGTGCCGCGCGTCGTGCGTCGTCACCGCGTGCCAGACCGGCGCGAGCCCGTGCTCGAAGGTGCGCCAGAAGACGAGCCCCACGGGTGCGACGAGCAGCACCGCGAGGTACGAGAGACCGGCGAAGCGCAGCGCGTATCTAGCCAACGTCGTGCCTCCAGGCCCAGCGCCGCACCGCGCCGATCAGGAGCAGCACGCCCAGCGAGATCGAGAGCAGGAGCACCGACACGGCGGCCGCGGTCCCCGGCGCGCCGCTCTGGATCTGCCCGTAGATGTAGACCGACGAGACCTCCGTCTTGAAGGGCAGGTTCCCGGTGATGAGGACGACCGAGCCGAACTCGCCGATCGCCCGCGCGTAGGCGAGCGCGACGCCGGAGAGGATCGCCGGCACGAGGTTCGGCAGCACGATGCGCCGGAACACGGTGAGCCTGCCGGCCCCGAGCGACGCGGCGGCCTCCTCCATCTCGCGGTCGAGCTCGAGCAGGGTCGGCTGCACGGTCCGGACGACGAAGGGCAGCGTCACGAAGAGGAGGGCGAGGACGACCGCGCCGCGGGTGTAGGCGGCGCTGATGCCGACCGGGCTGCGCGGCCCGTACAGCGCGACGAGCGTGAGCCCGGCGACGATCGTCGGCAGCGCGAACGGCAGGTCGATCAGCGCGTTCACGACGCCCCGGCCGACGAAGCGGTCACGCACGAGCACCCACGCGAGCACGGTCCCCATCACGGCGTTGATCGCCGCGACGACGACCGCGGCGACGAGTGTCAGCTTCAGCGCGGCCACGGCCTCGGGCGCCGAGACGGCCTGCCAGAAGCCGTGGCGTCCCTCTCGGCTCGAGCGCCAGACGAGCGCGGCGAGCGGGAGGAGGACGACGAAGCCGAGATACATCGTCGCGAGCCCCTGCACGACCGGAGCCCGGACGCCCAGGGGCCGCGGCGCCGCAACCGCGGCCGCGTTACTTGCCAAGCCCCGCCTCGATCTTGGCCATGACGCCACCTTTCGGGTCGAAGAAGCGCTTCTCGACCTTGCTCCAGCCGCCGAGCTTCTGGATCGTGAAGAGCCACGGCCGGACGGGGTAGTTGAACTTCTTCACCACGCTCCGCAGCACCGGCCGGTAGCCGTTCTGCCCGAAGATCGTCTGGGCCTTCGCGGTGTGCAGGAACGGGACGAAGGCACGCGCCGGCGCGGAGGCCTTCGTCGTCACCGCGACCGGGTTCTCGATCCGGATCGTCGCCTTCGGGATCAGGTAGTAGACGGGCTGGCCCTTGCGCTGGGCGAGGATCGCCTCGTTCTCGTAGGCGAGCATCACGTCGCCGCGGCCGGCGAGGAAGGTCTGCAGGGCCTCGCGCGCGCTCTTGTCCTGCGAGACCACGTGGTGGAAGAGCTTGCTCAGGTACGCGATCGCCTGCGCGTCGGTCTTGCCCTTGCGGCGCATCGCGCCGTAGGCGGCCATGACGTTCCAGCGCGCGCCGCCGGAGGTGAACGGGTTCGGCGTCACGACCTGGACGCCCGGCTTGACGAGGTCCTCCCAGTCGCGGATGTGCTTCGGGTTGCCATTCGACCGAGCGGGTGACCATCCCGTGCCAGGGGTTCTTGTTCCAGCTCGGGCTGACGAGGTGCGCCTTCACGAGGGTGGTGACGTCCGGCTCGAGCGAGAACGCGACGACGTCGGCGTGCAGTCCGTTCACGACCGCCTGGGCCTGGTCGCCTGACGCGCCGTACGACTGCGTGAAGCTCACACCCTTGCCGGCCTTCGTCTTCTGGAAGGCCTCGATGAGCTGGCCGTACGCCTCCTTCGGGGTCGAGTAGGCGACGAGCGAGATCGAGCCGCCCTTCGTCGAGGCTCCGGCGCTCGTCAGGAGGACTCCGGCGGCCAGTCCGACCGCAGCGATCAGACTAATAGCTTTCATTGACACCTCTCATCTTCCGACTTTGTCCATGAGGTTGCTGGACATTACGTACACGCCTGCCGCGGCGTCAAATCGGAGTGAGTCTCAGACCGCGGGCGGCGGGGGCGGCGGCGCCGTGTCGGGCACCTGGTGCCAGAGCACGATCTTGCCGCCGCGAATGCGGAAGACCGCCGTCGCGCGATGGCCGGGGCCGTCGCAGGCGCTCGTCGGCCGGTCACCGAGGAGGAAGGTCGCCGTGACCGTGGCCCCGCTCGTCGAGAGGGCGACGATCTTGCCCGAGCAGGGAAGGCCGGCGTTCCAGACGATCGCGTCGGCGTGCGTGCGAAGCCTGATCACGACCGGGCCCTGGATCACCTGCGCGCCCGGCGCGAAGAGGTCGGCGGCGGCGTGGTTGTCGCCGGCGTTCAGCGCCTTGCTCCACGCGCGGACGACGCCGGCGGGCGAGTGATCGGCGCCGCCGCAGCCCGCCAGCAGAGCCAGGACAAAGGCCGCGGCGAGCCAGGGACGCACGACCCACCCGACTATACTCGGGCGGCTGATGGACTTCGGGCTGTCGGACGATCAGCGCGAGATCCAGGCGCTCGCCCGGGAGGTCGCGAAGGAGAAGATCGAGCCCCACGCGGCCGAGTGGGACCGCGAGCACCGGTTCCCGCGCGAGCTCTTCACGGAACTCGCCGAGCTCGGCCTGATGGGCGTCTGCATCCCGGAGGAGTACGGCGGCGCGGGCGCGGACTTCGTCTCGTACGTCCTGGTGCTCGA
>VAXK01000252.1 GCA_005885565.1 Actinomycetota bacterium | reverse complement strand
CTGACCCGACCCTAGTCGGGCAGGAGCCCGTCGCGGTAGCGCACGGGCTGCGACGGCGAGAAGCGGGCGTACGCGAGCGCTCCGTCCTGGGTGTCCTCGGGCGAGCTCGCGTTGTACCGAGCGGCAGTCTCGTCGGCGCAGTAGAAGCCCCACGGCCCGTCCTTCTGGAACTGCCGCGAGCTCGCGCACAGGAGCACGCACGGTGCGTCGCCGGCGCCGACGAATGCATGCCGGATCTCCGGCGGGCAGTGCACGAAGTCCCACTGCTTCAGCGGGCGCTCCTGACCCTCAACGACGAGCAGCCCCTCCCCCGACAGCACGAGGAAGTCCTCTTGCTCCGTCTCCCAGTGGTATGTCCCGGTCGGCTCGCCGGAGTTCACGACTCGGATCGCCATCCCGAGCATCGGGAAGAACGTCTCGGCCTCGTACTCGTCCTCGCCGGTGAGCGGCAGGCTGTATCCCCGACCCGGGTTCTCGGACCAGCGCGCGTCGCGCGCGTTCATCACGAACCAGCCGGTGCTCGCGGGGACGAGCCCGGCGCCGCCGTCCTTCAGCTGAGCCTCGGGGACCATCGTCGGGATGCTTCCTCACGCGCCGCCGCGGCGCAAGCGCTCGAGCCGCTCGCGCGTCTCGTCGTCGAGCCGGTGCCGGAGCTGGGACGGCCGCTCGTCGCGGTGGGCGACGCGCTCCAGGTCGCCGAGAAACGTCTGCGAGCTGATCTTCGCCACCTCTGCGCCGGCCGTGCCCCGAATCGTCAGGTCGGAGGAGACGACGCAGACCTCCTCGCCGGCGCGGTGCTCGGCCGCAAGCCGCTCGAGCAGCGTGTCGGCGTGCTCGGCGTAGCGAACCTCGAGCGGGCCGTACGCCTCGTCGACCCCGTGCCCGTCGAAGACGACCACGCCGCGGGCGCCGCTCACCGCGACGAAGCTGGCGAGCGTGTCGCGGAGCTCGCGGACGTCCTCGAAGCCGCCCGCGTGGAGCAGGTTGTACCCGTCGAAGAGGTACAGGGTCGGATCAGCCATGGCCGCGGCTCCGCTGGCGGCGGGCCTCGTAGAGGAGCAGCGCGGCGGCGACGCTCACGTTGAGCGACTCCGTCCGCCCGGCGAGCGGAATCCGCACCGCGTCGTCGCACGTCCGGCGGACGAGTGGCCGAAGGCCCCTCCCCTCCGCCCCGAAGACGAACGCAATCCCGCCGGAGAGATCGGCGTCCCACATCTCGGTGGGCGCGTCGGCTGCGGCTGCGTAGGCCCAGAGCGCGGGCCCTTTCACGTCGGCCAGGTACCGAGCCAGATTGGTCACGACCGCGACGGGAAGGTGCTCCACCGCGCCCGCGGAGGCCCGGCAGACCGCGGGCGTGACCCGCGCGGTCCCGTGCGCCGGGAGCACGACCCCGGTCGCCCCGGCCCCCTCGGCGGCGCGGCACACCGCGCCGAGGTTGCGCGGATCGGTGACCTGGTCGAGACAGGCGAGGAGCGGGTGCTTCGCCGCGGCGAGCTCGTACGCGTCGGCGTAGCGGTACGGCTCGCAGAACGCGAGCACGCCCTGGTGGTCGCGCGTGCCGGCCGCTTCGGTCAGGTCCCGCTCGGCCTTGACCTGGTGCCTGGCACTCGGCCCCGGCTCGCGGAGCCATGGCTCCGCCTTGAGCGCACGCTCGGTGGCCCAGAGCTCCAGCACCTCGCGCGGGCCGCGAAGCGCCTCGCGCACCGCGCGGCGGCCGTAGACCTGCTCCCGCGTCACCTGGGGACGAGCTGGAAGCCGCCCTCGACGTCGCGGACCTCCCACCCCTCGGCGCCGATCGACTCTCGCAGGCGGTCGGCGCGCTCGAAGTCGCGCGCCGCGCGAGCCGCCTCGCGCTCCTCCGCCAGCTCGACCACACCGGCCGGCGCGCTCGGCAGGGCGGCCGAGATGCCGAAGAGCTCGAGCCCGCGTCGAAGCTGCGCGTTCGCCCCCGCGGCGCGCCAGCGGTGCAGGATCGCGAGCGCGTCCGGCGTGTTGAAGTCCTCCGCGAGAGCCGTGTCGAGCTCGGACTCGTCCACGTCGGCCTGGGCGTCCAGGAGAAGCGCGTCGCGGAAGGTCGCGAGCTGCGCGGCCGCCTGCTCCATGGTGTCGTCGGAGAAGTCGATCGGCTTCGACCAGTGGCCGGTCATGAAGTAGAGGAGGAGCGCCTCGCGCCCCCAGCGATCGAGCGCGTCCCGGATCGTGACGACGTTCCCCTCCGACTTCCCCATCTTCGCACCGGTGAAGCGGAGCATCCCGTTGTGCGTCCAGATGCGCGCGAAGTCGTGCCCGAGCGCGCGCGACTGCGCCAGCTCGTTCTCGTGGTGCGGGAAGACGAGGTCGAGCCCGCCGCCGTGGATCTCGAAGACGGGGCCGAGGAGCTCCTCGGCCATGACCGAGCACTCGATGTGCCAGCCCGGCCGGCCGCGTCCCCAAGGCGAGTCCCACCAGGTGTCCTCGTCCGGTTTGTTCGCCTTCCAGAGCGCGAAGTCGCGCGGATCCTCCTTCAGCGGGTTCGGCTCCTCGTCCTCGTCGAGGAGCCGGTCGGGGCGCTGGCCGGAGAGCTGCCCGTACTCCGGATAGCGGGCGACGCGGAAGTAGACGTCGCCCTCGACGTCGTACGCAAAGCCGCGCTCGACGAGCTCCGAGATGAAGCGGACGATCTGCGGGACCGTCTCGGTCGCCCGAGGGAGGTGGTCGGGCCGGCCGAGGCCGAGATCGTCCGTGTCCTCGAGGTACCACTGCGTCGCGCGCTCGGCGAGGTCGGCGCTCGCACCGGGAGCGGCCTTGTAGATCTTGTCGTTGATGTCCGTGATGTTGTGGACGAACGTGACGTCGTAGCCGCGTCGGCGGAGCCAGCTCCGAAGCCACGTCCCGAGCACGAACGGCCGCGCGTTCCCCACGTGGGCACGCGCGTAGACGGTCGGGCCGCAGACGTACATCCGGATCGGCCCGGGCGGCGGCGGCAGCTCTTCGAGCCTCCGCGTGAGCGTGTTGTACAAACGCACGACGTGATCCTTCCCCATGGCGCACTTATAGCGGTCGGCTAGGGTCCTGTTTGCTGTGGCAACCCGGGGCCGCCGACCGGCCGGCAAGGCCGCCGTCGCCGCGGTTCTCGCGGCGGCGGCGATCTTCGGCGTGGCCTTCGCCGTCGACCGGGCGCTGCGCGACAACGGCGTGGAGCGGGCCGACGCGAGGCTCGCCGCCGCTCTTCGTGCCTCGAGTGACGCGCTCAACGCGCGGGTCGCGCACGCGAGCGCCGAGGCCGAGCGCCTCGCGACGTCCCGCCGCGTCCAGCGCGCGCTCGCCGCCGGCGATCGCAACGAGCTGGCCGCGGTCACGCGCGCCACTCCGGATCCGATCCTCCTCCAGACGAGCGGGAGCCTCGCGATCGGCCGGCGGGTGACCGACGCCGTCCAACGCTCCGCGACGGTCGGCAGCGTGGGCGAGGTCACCGCCTTCGTGCCTCTCGACGACGCCCTGCTCGCCCGCATCGAGCGTCCCTCCGACGCGCGGAAGGGCATCCTCCTCGTCCTCGTCCGTAGCGGCGTCGTCGCAGCCGGGCCTGCGAACCTCCGCGGACAGCGGTTCTCACCGCCGGCCGTGGGACGCGAGCGAACGGTGGGCGCGGAGCGGTACCGGACGCTGGGAACGCCGATCCTCGCCGCGCCGCAGGCGACGGAGCTCGGCGCGCTCCTGCCGAAGACGCTCGTCGACTCGGGCGGCGGACGGCGCCGCTGGGCCCTGCTCGCCGCGCTCGCGACGCTTGCGACCATCGTCCTGCTTGGGCTGGCCCTGCGGGACGTCCTCCGCCGCCGCCGGGGCGGCGGCGAGCGACGCCGCGTGCTCGGGCCACGCTCGGCCGCCTCCGACGGTCGCGACGCCCTCGCGTTCGTGGGCGACGCCCTGGCGGCCACGCACGACCCGGAAGCGCTCCTGCCGGTGATCCTCGGCGTCGCGATCGAGGCTACGGGTGCCGTTGCCGGGCGGCTCGTGGAGGGGACGCGGGAGCTCGCGGTGCGCGGCCGCCTTGCCGAGGACGTCGAGCCGCTCGTCGTCCGGCTGGCCGGCCCCGACGAGGAGCGCACGCTGGCGCTCTACCCGCCGCCGGGCGGCTTCACCGAGGAATCCCTGGAGCTCGCGCACTGGCTCGCGACCCAGGCGTCGATCGCCCTCGAGAACGCGCACCTGCACGGCCTCGTCAAGGCGCAGGCGGTGACCGACGAGCTCACCGGGCTTGCGAACCGCCGCCGGTTCATGGAGGTCGTCGAGCTCGAGCTCAAGCGCGCCGAGCGCTTCCAGAGCCCGCTCGGCCTCCTGCTCGTCGACCTCGACGACTTCAAGCTCGTGAACGACCGCTTCGGCCACGGCACCGGCGACGAGGTCCTGCGCGCGCTCAGCGACGTCTTCCGCGAGAGCCTGCGGGACGTCGACCTCGCGGCTCGGCTCGGCGGCGAGGAGTTCGCGGTGCTCCTACCGGAGACCGACTACCCCGGCGCCGCCGGTGTCGCCGAGCGGCTCCGCGCCGGCCTCGCCTCCCTCGAGCTGAAGGCTCCGGAAGGAGAGAGGTTCGGCGTGACCGCGAGCTTCGGCGTCGCGGTGTACCCGGAGGCGCAGAGCGTGGACGAGCTGCTCCGCGCCGCCGACGCAGCCCTCTACCGGGCGAAGGCCGAGGGCAAGAATCGCGTCACTCTCGCTCCGACGCCGCGCTGACCTCTAGCCCACGGCGCCGAGCGCGCGCTCGGCGCGGCGCAGCGCCTCGTCACGCGGGAGCGCGGCGATCACCGCCCAGAGCTCGGGGCCGCGCTCCTTCCCGGTCAGCGCGAGGCGGAGCGAGCGCAGGTCGCCGCCGACCGCCTTCAGCTCGCGGACGATGCCCTTCGCGTCGAGGCCGTCGCGCGCGAGCTCGCGGAACCGCGCGAGCGTCTCGTTCCCGGCCTCGAGGGCCACGTCCTCGGGCGCATTCAGGACGAGGTCGGCGAACGCGCGCGCCTCGACGAGGTCGCGGGCGCCCCGCATCACGACGGCCGCAGCGACCGGCACCCCGACCCGCTCGGCCAGCTCCTCGTCGGACATGGCCTCGATCGCCTGCATCGAGAGCCGCCTGATCCGCGACAGGTCGTAGTGGACGTCGTGGCGCGGCAACCCGAGCTCCTCGAGGTACGCGCGCACCGCCTCGGCGGGAGTCCCGGCCTTGCGGAGCGACGCGACGGTCGCGCCCGGCTCGCGCTTCGCGAGCTTCTTCCCGTCGGGGCCGAGGATGAGGCCGTGGTGGACGAACTCCGGCGGCTGCGCGCCGAGCGCCTCGAAGAGCCTGCGCTGGAGCGGCTCGTTCGGCCGGTGGTCGTTCCCGCGCACGACGTGCGTGATGCCGAAGTCGACGTCGTCGACGACGCTCGCGAGCTGGTAGGTCGCGCTGCCGTCGTCGCGGAGGAGCGTCGTGCCCTCGAAGCGGGCGCCGAGCGGCTCGGCGGCCTCGCGGTAGCGCTCCTGCCGCTCGCTCTGCCGCACCGGCCCCTCGTCCCATTCGAGCCCGAGCCAGGCGATGTCGCGGAGGAGTTCCTCCTCGCCGCCGGGGACGTTCCGCGCCGGATCGGTGTCGTCGATCCGCAGGAGCATCCAGTCGCCGAGCTGTCGGTTCGCGACCGCGCTCAGCGCGTTGCCGACGTGGAGCGAGCCGGTCGGGCTCGGTGCGAAGCGCACCCTCTTCATCGCGGT
>VAXK01000251.1 GCA_005885565.1 Actinomycetota bacterium | reverse complement strand
GTCGAGGCGGGACGGCACGATCTTCCTCGGCGCCGCCCTCACCTACACCGAGGCGATGCAGCCGCCGCTCGCCGAGCTCCTGCCCGCGCTCGCCGAGGCGGCGAGGACCGTCGGCGGGCCGCAGATCCGGAACCGCGGCACGATCGGCGGGAACCTCGCGACCGCCTCGCCGGCAGGCGACGCGATGCCGCCGCTCCTCGTCTGCGGGTGCGAGGTACACCTCGTGAGCGTGCGCGGCGAGCGGCGCGTCGCGCTCCAGGACTTCCTCCTCGGCCCGAAGCAGGCAGACGTCGCCGAGGACGAGCTGATCGCCGGCGTCACCGTCGAGCCGGGTGGCAGCCAGACGTTCATGAAGGTCGGCCCACGGAACGCGATGGTGATCGCCGTCGTGTCGCTCGCGCTCGAGGTGGACGGGGAGGTGCGGGCCGCGTTCGGCTCGGCGGGGCCGGTGCCGACGCTCGTGTGTGCCCCGCGCGACGAGGTCGACTCCTTCCCGGAGCGGGTCGCCGCCGCTGCGCGGCCGATCGACGACGTCCGCGGCACCGCCGCCTACCGTCGGCACGCGCTGCGCGTCCTGACCGAGCGCGCCCTCGCCCGCTGCCTCGCATGAACGTCCGGCTCACGGTCAACGGCGAGCCGCACGAGGCCGAGGTCTGGGAGGGCGAGAGCCTGCTCTTCGCGCTTCGCGAGCGGCTCGGGCTGCCCGGGTCGAAGAACGCGTGCGAGCAGGGCGAGTGCGGCTCGTGCTCTGTCCTCCTCGACGACCGGCTCGTCTGCTCGTGCCTCGTCCTGGCGGTGCAGGCCGATGGCCACGACGTCGTCACCGTGGAGGGGCTGGCCGAGGACGGACGGCTCCACCGCGTGCAGGAGGCCTTCGCCGCCACCGGCGCCGTCCAGTGCGGATTCTGCACGCCGGGCTTCGTCGTCGCCGCCGCGGATCTCCTCGAGCACAACGCCGACCCGTCGGACGACGAGATCCGCGAGGCGCTGTCCGGGAACCTCTGTCGCTGCACCGGCTACGCCAAGATCTTCGATGCCGTCCGGCTGGCCGCGTCGCAGTGACGGTTCCAGCGGAGAAGCTCCGGCTCGGCCGGGTCGGCGAGAGCGCCCGGAGGACGGACGCGGTGCCCAAGGTGACGGGCGAGTTCGCGTACTCGAGCGACGCCTACGCGGCGGGGATGCTCTGGGGGCGCACGGTGCGGAGCCCGCACGCGCACGCGCGGATCCGGTCGATCGACGTCTCGGAGGCGCTCGCCATGCCCGGCGTGCACGCCGTCCTGACGCACGAGGACGTGCCGGGTGAGAAGCGCTACGGGCTCGAGTTCCGGGATCAGCCCGTCCTCGCCTTCGACCGCGTTCGCTACTTCGGCGAGCCGGTCGTCGTCGTCGCGGCGGAGCACCCCGAGCAGGCGCGGCGCGCGGCCGACCGGGTGCGGATCGAGTACGAGCCGCTCGAGCCGATCGTCGACCCCGAGCGGGCGACCGAGCAGGAGCCGCTGCACCCCGACCGGCCGACGATGGGGCACGGCTACCGCGACGACCCGCGGCCGAACGTCGTGCGGTCGCTCGTCATCCGCCGCGGCGACCCGGACGCGCGGGGCGACGTGTCCGTCTCGGGCGTGTACGAGCTCGGCATCCAGGACCAGGCCTTCCTCGGCCCGGAGTCGGGGCTCGCCGTGCCCGACGGCGAGGGCGGCGTCGACGTCTACGTCGCGACGCAGTGGCTGCACGTCGACCGCGACCAGGTCGCGCCCTGCCTCGGGCTCCGGCCGGAGCAGGTGCGCATCCACCTCGCAGGGGTCGGCGGCGCCTTCGGCGGCCGCGAGGACCTCTCGATGCAGATCCACGGCGCGCTGCTCGCGCTGCACACCAACCGGCCGGTGAAAATCGTCTACGACCGCCAGGAGTCGTTCGTCGGCCACATCCACCGGCACCCGGCGAAGATCTGGGCGGAGCACCGCGCGACGCGCGACGGCAAGCTCGTCTGCATCCGCGTGCGGATCCTGCTCGACGGCGGCGCCTACGCTTCGAGCTCGACGGCGGTCACGTCCAATGCGGCCTCGTTCGCGTGCGGCCCGTACGCGGTGGAGAACGCCCTCGTCGAGAGCACCTGCGTGTACACGAACAACCCGCCCTGCGGCGCGATGCGCGGCTTCGGAGCGGTGCAGAGCTGCTTCGCGCACGAGGCGCAGATGGACAAGCTCGCGGCGGCGCTTCGGATCGACCCGATCGAGCTGCGGCTGCGGAACGCGCTCGCGCCGGGCGACTCGCTGCCGACCGGCCAGCGGATCACGGGCACGCTGCCGGTCGCCGACGTCATCCGCCGCTGCGCGGAGCTGCCGGTGCCGGAGGCCGAGGAGCTCCCGCGCGACCCGATCCGCCTCCCCGGCGGAGCCGGAAACACGACCCGCGGCGAGGGCGTCAGGCGCGGCGTCGGCTTCGCGGTCGGGTTCAAGAACATCGGCTACTCGGAGGGCTTCGACGACTACTGCACCGCCCGCGTCCGGCTGCTCGCCGACGGCAGCGCCGAGGTTCACTGCGCGGCGGCCGAGGTGGGACAGGGCGTTGCGAACGTCATCCTCCAGACGGCCCGCACCGAGCTGGACACCGACGACTTGGTACTCGCGCCTGCGACGACGAGCTCCGTCGGCTCCGCCGGGTCCGCTTCGGCTTCGCGCATGACCTGGATGGCCGCCGGCGCCGTCCGCGAGGCATGCCGCGCGGCCCTCGCTGAACGCGAGCGAACCGGCGGCGAGGTCGACGTGGAACGCGTGTACCGCCACCCCCGCACGACGCCCTTCGACCCGGAGACGGGCCAGGTCACCGGCGAGCGCGCGCACGTCGCCTACGCGTGCGCAGCGATGAGGGTCGTCGCCGAGGTGGACGTCGAGCTCGGCCTGACGCGCGTCGTGTGGATCGGGACGGCGCAGGACGTCGGCCGCGCGGTCAACCCGCAGGCCGTCGAGGGCCAGATCGAGGGCGGCACGGCGCAGGGCCTCGGGCTCGCGCTGATGGAGGAGGTGCAGACACGCGGCGGCCTGATCACGAACGCGAGCTTCACCGACTACCTCGTCCCGACGACGCTCGACATGCCGCCGGTCGAGTCCGTCCTCGTCGAAGACCCGGAGCCGGATGCGCCCTACGGCGTCAAGGGCGTCGGCGAGCCGCCGACGGTCGTCTCCACGGCGGCGATCCTCTCGGCTCTCCGCGACGCGACCGGCCGGGAGCTCACCCGTGTGCCGGTCAGCTTCGACGAAGTCGTCGGGCTCGACTGACGTACCGCTCCGGCGTACTTGACCTTTTTAGGTCAAGAGTGAGACACTCGTGCGGCGACTTCTGATTCGGGGCAGGCGCTTCGACGAAGGGGGTCGCTCGATTTGGCCACTGGCTCGAAGAAGGGAGCGCGGGGTGGCTCAGCACAGGATCATCCCGACCGGAGAGTGGGGCGCGGTTCCCGCGAAGGAAGCGATCACGCCCGCGGGAACGCCGCACGAGATCATCTTCCACCACACGGACGGCCATCATCCGGAGCTCGACCACAAGCCCACGGAGTCGCTCGACGAGGCGAAGGCCTTCGCGAGAGCGATCCAGAACGACCACATGCACCGTCCGCCCCCGAAGGGGCCGTTCATCGACTCAGGTCACAACTTCCTCGTCACCCGCTCGGGACACATCCTCGAGGGCCGGCACGGCTCGTTGAGGGCGATCGAGGGCGGCCGGATGGTCGTCTCGGCACACTGCCTGGGCCACAACACGAACCCTGGCGTCGAGCATGAGCACAAGGGCGGGGAGCAGATGACCCCGGCCCAGCGTGAGGCGAGCGTCTGGCTCTTCGCTCACATCTGCCGCAAGACCGGCATCAAGCCGAGCGCGATCCATCCACACCGCGAGTTCAACCCCACCGAGTGTCCCGGCGTGCTCGGGAGCGGCCTGGACGCGTTCAAGAGGGACGTCGCCGCGAAGCTCGCGGAGGGTCCGGACTGAGCTATCGGTGGCGCGGCTGACGGGTCTCTGGGTCTACCAGGAGCTCGGGCCGCGCCCCGATCCCGAAGCCGTGGCCGCGCGGGCGCAGCGCCACGGGCTCAAGTGGCTCACCGCTCAAGCTTTCAGAGGCGACGACGTGCTCGACGCCGACTGGCTGCGCGCGATGCGCCGGGCGACGAGGAAGCACGCGCTACGTCTCGGCGTCCACGGCTATGTCGGACGACCGCACCCGAAGCCGGCCGCCGAGGCCAAGGCGACGGCGAAGGCGATCGACGTTTCCGAGGCCGACTTCGCGATCGTCGACGCCGAGGGCGAGTACGAGGAAGCGGGCGGCCGCGCGTCGCGCGGCTTCGTCGCTGCGTATCGCCGCCTGAAGCCCGGCTTTCGGACGTACTTGTCGTCCTTTGGCCGCCCGCAGCTCCATCCGGGGCTGGACTGGGCTACCTGGGCGAAGGAAGGGTTCCTCGGGATGCCGCAGGCCTACGAGAACCTCAACGCCGGGGCTCTGAAGCCGATCCAATGCGTCGAGGACTGGGCTCGCTTCTTCGACCGGGGAAAGCTTCGACCGACGCTCGGGTGCTTCTCGGAGCACGGGCACTCTCACCTCCCGATCAAGCGCCTCGTCCAGAGCGTGCACGAAGTACCGGATCTGCCCTTCAACGTCTACCACCACGGGACGGTCACACCCGCCGAGCTCAAGGCATTGGCAGAGATCACATAGGCCGCGACGCGCCGCTCCCATGGCTCGCGTACGCGCGCGGGTCGCGGACACCCACGACTGGCAGGATGAGGGCATGAGCGGCGAGCTCGCCATCCGGCTCCGCAGAGCCGTCAAGCGCTATGGCCCGATCACCGCGGTGGACGGCCTCGACCTCGACGTTCCCTACGGGACGTGCGTCGGCCTGCTCGGGCCGAACGGCGCCGGCAAGTCCACGACGATGCGCCTGCTCACGGCGCAGGCGATCGCCGACGAGGGCGAGCTCGAGGTGCTCGGCTTCCGCCTGCCCGAGGAGTCGAAGGCTGCCCGCGCCCTGTGCGGCGTCGTGCCGCAGCTCGACAACCTCGACGTGACGCTGACGGTGGAGC
>VAXK01000250.1 GCA_005885565.1 Actinomycetota bacterium | reverse complement strand
ATCGGCGTCGGCGAGCGCCTCGAGGACCTCCGGCCGTTCGACCCGCAGGACTTCGCTCGGGCCCTCGTTTCCTAGGTATCAACCGCCACCCGGACGATGAAGTTGATCGTCCCTGGGTTCGCGCTGTACTCGCCGTAGTGGTCGACGACCCTGAACGTCAGCTTCTTCCCCGGGGCCTTCTGCGCCGCCTGGTCGAGCGCGTGGCGTACCGCCTCGCTGAACCCGTCCGTCGAGCGACCTTCTTGATGCTCAGCAGCCATGCCGCAGCCTCCTTCCTCGTTGGTGTGCCCGCAACCCTTTCATCGCACCGCCGTCCGGTCGGCGAGAGCGTCGATCGCCTCCGCTGCGCGCTGCGCACCGACCCGGTGGCCCTTCCGCTCGTAGAGGTCGAGCGCGCGCTGGAGCGCGTCGAGCACCTCGCCGGGCCGCTCCGCGAGGCCGAGAACCTCCCCGATCAAGACGAGCGCGTCGGCGTGCAGGGCGAGCGCGTCCGTTCCGGACGCGACCTCGACCGCCCGGCGCGCTTCCGCCTCCGCCGCCGCGAGGTCACCGGCGCGCGCCGCGACCCTCGCCTCGACGCTGCTCGCCAGCACCTGGTCGGTGATGTCGTCCGGCGACATCGCGGCCTTTCCGATCTCGGCGAAGTGGCGCGCCTCCTCCTCGCGCCCCTGCGCGAGCAGCGCCTCGGCCAGCATGAGCGCCGGCGAGCCGAGGAGCGCCGTGTCGCCCGTCGCGGCGAGCGCGTCCCAGGCGTGGCGGAGCTCGCGCTCGGCTGAGTCGGGGCGGCCGGCAAGGAGCTCGATCGGCCCCGCCACCTCGCTCAGGCCGGCGCGGAAGAGCCGGTGGCCGAGCTCGTCGTAGGTCGCCGCGGCGCTCGCGACGAGCCGCCGCGCCTCGTCGAAGTTGCCGAGCATCGCCTCGAGGCCGGCCCGCGAGCTCGCGGCGTTCGCCTCCAGGATGAGGTTGCCGGGACGCGCGGCGGCGATCTCGGCGCAGCGGGCCGACGCGCGCTCGGCCTGGGCGGGCCCGTAGAGGAGCGCCGTGCAGAGCAGGTCGACGATGCCAGCGACCTCGCCCGAGTCGCCCGCGGCCTCGGCGTGCGCGAGCGCCTGGTCGGCCGCCTGCTGCGCCTCGCCGAAGCGGCAAGCCCGGCTTGCGAGCTGGGCGAGGCAGCGCCACGCGCGTGCGAGCCCGAGGTCGTCGCCGAGCTCGTTGAAGACGTCGACCGACTCGGATGCGACACGGGCGAGCTCGGCGGCGAAGTTCGACTCCGTGTAGCCGCGGCGGGCGCCGTGGTCGAGGCGCGCGTAGAACTCGAGCCGCCGGTCGCCCCTGAGCTGCGCGGCCGCGAGCGCCTCCGCGAGTGCCTCCTCCGCCTGCGCGAGCTCACCGGTCGCCCACAGCGACGAGCTCAGGTCGCGTAGGAGGAGTGCGCGGTCCTCGAGCTCGTCGCCGCCCAGCTCGAGCGTCCGTGCGAGGAGGTTCGTCGCAGCGGGCAGGTCCGAGCGCAGGAGCGCGCGGCGTCCGGCGGCGCTCAGCACGGAGGCGGCCTCGCGAGCGAGGGCGCGCTCCCGCTCGCCCACCGGGCCGAGCTCGGCCCGCAGCCGGTAGGCCTGCTCGAGGTGGTAGCCGGTGATCTCCTCGCGCTCGGTCACGCGGTCCGGCATGTTGGTGCCGATCCAAGCCGTGAAGCGCTCGTGCAGCTCCGCGCGGCGCTCCTTGGGCGTGCCCTCGTAGGCCGCGTCGCGGATCAGCACGTGGCGAAAGCGGAAGGCGTCCTCGTGTACGAGCGTCGAGGCCTCCGGCTCGACGAGGTCCCTGCGGACGAGCGCCATGAGATGCGTCCCGACCACGTCGCGGAGCCCAGGCGGCGCGAGGTCGCGCACCGCGCCGCGCCAGAAGCCGCGCCCCACGACGGCGGCGGTCTCGATCACCGCACGTTCCTCGACCGTCAGGCGGTCGAGTCGCGCCGCGAGGAGCGCTTGGATCGACGGCGGGATCGGGATCGTCTCGCCCGGCTCGCCCTCCTCGGCGAGGAGGGCGACCATCTGCTCGACAAAGAGCGGGTTGCCCTCGGCGGCGGCGCCGACGCGGGCCCGGACGGCCGGGGCGAGCTCGCTGTCCGCCAGCAGCCGGTGCGTATCGGCGTCCGAGAGCGGCGCGAGCGGGACGGCGGTCGCGTTGGCGCGCGGCGCGAGCCAGGTCGGCTGCCGGTCGAGCAGGTCGGGGCGCGCGAGGCAGAGGAGGAGGACCGGGGCGTCGCGGATCCAGCCGGCGAAGTAGTCGATCAGGTCGAGGAGCGTCGGCTCGCCCCAGTGGATGTCCTCGAAGACGAGGACGAGCGGCCGCGGTCGGGCGAGCGCCTCGAAGAGCCTGCGCAGCGCCCACGAGGTCTCCTCGCTGCCGCCGGCCTCGCCGGCGGCGCCGGTCGCACCGAGGATGCGCTCGGCGATCAGCTCGGCGTCGCTCCGGCCCTCGAGCGCTTCCCGGATCGCCGGCTCGCCGCCGAGCGCGTGCACCATCTGGACGAGCGGCCAGAACGTGATGCCGTCGCCGTAGGGCAGGCACTGGCCGCGGAGCGTCGTCGAGCGGTCGCCGACCCGGTCCAGGAACTCGTCGGCCAGGCGCGACTTGCCGAGCCCGGCTGCGCCGAGGACGGTGACGAGGCGTGACGACCGCTCCGCGGCGACGCGCTCGAACTCGGCGACGAGCGCCTCGAGCTCGGCCTCGCGGCCGACGTGGGGGGTCTGGCGCTTGCGCGCCGCGGCGGTCGGCGCGGCGACGGCGTCGAGCCGCCACGACGCGACCGCGTCCGCCTTCCCCTTCAGCGCGCGCGACTCGAGCGGGATCGCCTCGACGCAGTCCCGGACGAGCCGGAAAGTCTCGGCGCCGATCAGGATCTCGCCCGCTCCCGCCGCCTCCTCGAGCCGCTTCGCGAGGTTCACCGCGTCACCGGTCGCGAGCGTGGGCGCGCCGGCCCTGCCCGCGACGACCTGTCCCGTGTTGATGCCGACGCGCATCTGGAGCTCGACGCCGTACGCGCCCCGGAGCTCGTCGTTCAGCTCGGCGAGGCGCTCCCGCATCTCGTTCGCGGCCCGAACGGCGCGGAGCGCGTCGTCCTCGTGCAGCGTGGGCACGCCGAAGACGGCCATGACCGCGTCGCCGATGAACTTCTCGACCGTGCCGCCGTGGGCCTCGAGCGCGGCGCGCATCTCGCCGAAATAGCGCGACATCACGCGGCGCAGCGACTCGGGGTCGAGCCGCTCGCCGAGCGGCGTCGAGTCGACGATGTCGGAGAAGACGACGGTGACGGTCTTCCGCACCTCGTGCGAGGCGGCCGGCGCGACGAGCGGGGCCGCGCACGCCTGGCAGAAGCGGGCGCCGTCCGGGTTCTCCTGTCCGCAGTTCGGGCAGGCGGCCATTCGCCGAGTCTAGGACGGCCGCGTCTGTTGTGGAAGAAAGCGCTGTTGCGCCTGAAGTCAGCGCTCTACTGCAAAGGCGATGTTCACGGTCGTGCGGTACTCGGTGATGCGGTCGTTTCCGACGACGGCGCTCATCGAGATCACGTCCGCGCCGGTGATTCCGCGCAGCGTCTTCGCCGCCTCCGACACGGCTGCAGCGGCCGCCTCCGCGAAGCCCTCGCTCGACGAGCCGATGATCGTCACGACCTTTGCGACGTCTGCCATTTCCGCTCCTTTCGTGGGGGACGCCCAGCAGGTACCCGCAGCGGCACCTCGAAACACCGTGACTGAATAGTGACGAAATTCTGTTGATTAAACGTCGATCGACTGCTACGGTGTGGGCCACGACGACTGCATTCGCCGAGGAAGCGGTACGGATCCACGAAGGCGGCCACTTGAGCGACCGTCAGATCGCTCGCGCGACAGGCGCGGCGCCGAGCACAGTCCGCAGCTGGCTGAACGGACGGAGCGCTCCCACCGGAGCGCGTGCCGAGCGGATCGCAGAGCTCTCGGCGCTCGTGAGCCGACTCAGGCGCGTCGTCGACGCCGACTACATCCCGGTCTGGATGACCAAGCCGGTCGAGGCTCTCGACGACGAGAAGCCGATCGACGTGCTCGCCCGCGGCGAGTACCGACGAGTGGCTGCGGTGGTGCGGGGGCTCGAGCACCCGGGCGCGGCGTAGCCTTGGGCCTCTCGCTCGACGCAGCTCGCATCCGCGGCGAGTGGCTCAAACACGCCGCATCCGGCCTCCCGCCCCTTCCTCTGCGGGACGACGCGCCGGACAATCGCTGGCAGCGTGGCGCAGTCGTCGATGCGCTCTACCTCGCGGAATCGGAAGAGACGGTGTGGGCGGAGTGGTATCGCCACCTTGCCGAAAGCGGAATTCCGCCCGAGCGCGCGCTTCCCCGGGATCTCTGGCGCTGGCGCGTCGACGTGGAGGTCGCCGATCTGCGGACGGAAGAGCAGCTTGCGAGGGTGGGGCTGGCTTCACCCGCGCCCGGGCGTGGCACGTGGCCGCGTTTCAGGCCGTGGGCGAGGAGCTCTGGCGTGAGGGCCGCCGCGGCTTGGTGGCCCCGAGCGCCGCGCGGCCGGATGGCCTGACGCTCTGCCTCTTTCGAGACGATACGGACGCGGTCGAGGGTGCTGAGCCGGTCGGGCGGCCGCGGCGGGTCGATGCCGCTCCGGCTCCGCCGGTCGGAATGACCACGTAGGGGCTGGGCGCCGAGGCCGCCGTCTACACTTCGCCGCCGATGTTCGACACGCTGTCCGACAAGCTCCAGGCGGCCCTCGGCGACCTTCGCGGCCGCGGGCGCCTCGACGAGGAGGCGATCTCGCGGGCGATGCGGGAGATCCGCCTCGCGCTGCTCGAGGCGGACGTCAACTTCAAGGTCGTGAAGGACTTCGTCGCGCGCGTGCGCGAGCGGGCGCTCGGGGCCGACGTGGCGAAGAGCCTCACGCCGGGGCAGCAGGTCGTGAAGATCGTCCACGAGGAGCTGACGGCGCTCATGGGCTCCGGCAGCTCGCAGCTCGCGTTCGGCGGGCGCCCGCCGACGGTGATCCTGCTCGCCGGCCTCCAGGGCTCGGGGAAGAC
>VAXK01000248.1:4128-9410 GCA_005885565.1 Actinomycetota bacterium | reverse complement strand
GCAGCGGTGAGCCGACGGCGCCGCCGGAGGCCTCCTGCACGAGCACGTACTGCCCCGGCGAGAGCAAGAGGCCGGAGCGGAGCGGGGTGATCAGGTTCGTCGCGGAGCCGAAGTTCCCGGTGCCGGCGGCGCTCGTGTACTGGATCGACCAGCCGGAGAGGTCGACGAGCGACGTGCTCTTGTTGAAGAGCTCGACGTAGTCGTTCTGGTACGGCGCGGTGGAGTTCCCACCGCCCCCGTAGATCTGGCTGATCACGACCGTGCTCGAAACGGCGCCGGCCGGACGGGCCAACCCGAGCAAGCACGCAACGGCAACGACGAGCGCGGCGCAGAGCCGCATGCGGAACGACGGCATGTACCTACCTCCCCTGACGACGACCAGAGGCAACCGTAACACTGTCCGGAAGGAAGGTGGTAGTTCGGGACAGCCCGGCTAGCATTCGCCCGGCCGTGAAGCGCTACCACGTCACCACGTTCGGGTGCCAGATGAACGCCCACGACTCGGAGCGGATCAAGGGCATGCTCGAGTCGCTCGGCCTCGGGGAGGCGGTGTCGCAGGACGAGGCGGACGTCCTCGTCTTCAACACGTGCACGATCCGCGAGAAGCCCGACCAGCGCTTCGCCGCGCACCTCGCCCAGGCCGCGGCGCTGAAGCAGCGCGAGCCCGAGAAGGTGATTGCCGTCGGCGGCTGCTACGCCGAGGCCCAACGGGAGCGGCTCTTCGAGCTCTACCCGTACGTCGACGTCGCCTTCGGGCCGGGTTCGATCCCGCACCTCGCGGACTGGATCGGCGCGGGCGGCGAGGGCATCGGCCGCGGAGCCTTCGGCCTCGAGGAGCGGAGCTTCGCCGGCGAGCTGCCGATGCGGCGCGAGCGGGCCTTCCAGGCCTGGGTGCAGATCTCGATGGGCTGCAACTCGAAGTGCGCGTACTGCATCGTCCCCTCGGTGCGCGGCCGCGAGCAGAGCCGCCGGCCGGGCGAGGTCGTCGCCGAGGTGACCGGGCTGGCGCGCGAGGGCGTGCGCGAGATCACGCTCCTCGGCCAGAACGTCAACTCGTACGGGCGCGACCTGCCGCCGGAGGCGCGGATCGAGTTCGGCGAGCTCCTGCGCGCGTGCGACGCCGTGGAGGGGATCGAGCGCATCCGCTTCACGAGCCCGCACCCGAAGGACTTCCGTGCGCCCGTGATCGCGGCGATGGCCGAGTGCGACGCGGTGTGCGAGCACGCACACCTGCCGCTCCAGTCCGGCTCGACCCGGATCCTGAAGGCGATGCGCCGCACGTACTCCCGCGAGCGCTACCTGCGGCTCGTCGACGAGCTCCGCGCGGGAATCCCCGACCTCGCGCTCACGACCGACCTCATCGTCGGCTTCCCGGGCGAGACGGAAGAGGACTTCCGGGCCACGCTCGACGTCGTGGAGGAGGTCGGGTTCGACGGCGCGTTCACGTTCGTCTTCTCGCCGCGCCGCGGGACTGAGGCGGCGACGATGTCCGGCCAGCTGCCGGACGAGGTCAAGGCGGAGCGGATCGAGCGTTTGATCGAGCTCTGCCAGCGCGTCGCGCTCGAGCGGAACCGGGGCCGCGTCGGCCGCGTCGAGCAGGTGCTCGTCGAAGGCCCGAGCCGCACGGACCCCGCGCGTCTGCGCGGGCGGACACGGCGCAACACGACCGTGAACTTCCCCGGCGAGGCCCGCCCGGGCGAGCTCGTCGACGTTCGCATCGAGGGGGCGACCTCGACGACGCTCCGCGGCGTCCAAGCCGTACTCGTTGCCACTTAGCAGCCGCACCCTCAGCTGGGACGGGTGCGTCAACATCCGGGACCTCGGCGGCCACCCGACCGCGGACGGCCGCGCCACGCGCTTCGGCGCCGTCGTGCGCGCCGACAGCGTCCGGCTCCTCACCGACGCGGGCTGGGAGGCGCTCCTCGGCTACGGGGTATCGCGGATCGTCGACCTGCGGCTGCACAGCGAGCTGGCGCTCGACCCGCCGCGGGAGCTCACGGTCGAGGTCGTGCACGTGCCGCTTATGCCCGACCTCGACGACGAGGAGTGGGTCGAGATCGACGCCGTGGGCGACGCCCAGCCTGACGCGGCCGGCTCGACTCGCGCCGTTTACCTGGAGTTCCTCGAGCGGCGCCGCCCGCAGTTCGCGGAGGCGTTCGCCGCCGTCGCGAACGCGCCGGAAGGCACAGTCGTCGTCCACTGCCACGGCGGCAAGGACCGCACCGGCCTCGTCGTCGCGCTCTTGCTCCGGCTCGTCGACGTCGACATCGGGACGATCGCCGCCGACTACGCCCTGAGCGGCTACAACCTGCGTGAGCAGACCGCGGCCTGGGTCGTCGCCGCGGAGGACGACCTCGAGCGGGAGCGGCGACGGCGGATCGGGTCGGCTCCGGCCGAGGCGATGGTGGCCGTGCTGGAGGAGCTCGAGCGCCGCTACAGCAGCGTCCGCGAGTACCTCGGCGCGGCCGGCGTGCCTGACGAGACGATCGACGCGGCCGCCGCGCGGCTCCTCTAGCGGTGGGAGTCGTCGCGATCTTCGGCCCGACGGCGTCGGGCAAGTCCGCCGCGGCCGAGGCGCTCGGAGCGCGCATCCCGGCCGAGCTCGTCTCCGCCGACGCAATGCAGGCCTACCGCGGCCTGCCGATCCTCACGAACCAGTCGGGCGCCGCGATGCGACTCGTGGCCATCTGGCCGCTCGACCACGAGGGCTCGGTCGGCGAGTACGCGGCGCTGGCGCACGCGGCGATCGACGAGATCCTCGCCGCCGGGCGGACGCCGATTGTGGTCGGCGGAACCGGCCTCTATCTGCGTGCCGCGCTGGCCGACCTCGACCCGCCGGCGCCCTCGGGCGAGCGCGCCCGCTGGGAGGCGTTCTACGACGAGCGCGGCGGCGAGGCGGCGCACGCGCGGCTTGCGGAGCTCGATCCCGCAGCAGCGGCCCTCGTCCACCCGAACGACCGGCGGCGGATGGTGCGCGCGCTCGAGCTCGCCGTCGTCGGCGAGTCGCTCGCGCCGTCGGAGGACCGCCTCTGGAGCGAGGCGACGCGGCACCCGACGCTCGTCCTCGGACTCGAAGTGCCGAAGGCCGAGCTCGAGCGACGGATCGAGGCGCGGACGCGGGTCATGTTCGAGACGGGCGTGGCCGAGGAGGCGCGGCGCGCGCTCGCGGGCCCGATCTCGGAGACGGCCCGCAAGACGCTCGGCCTCGAGGAGGCGGCGACGCTCCCGTCGGAGGAGGCGCGGGAGGCGATCGTCACGCGGACGCGCCGCTACGCCGCCTACCAGCGCAAGTGGATGCGGCGCATGCCGGGCCTCGTTAGCGTTGCGGCCGATCGCCCGGCGGGCGAGATCGCGGATGAGATCCTCGAGGTGGCACGCGCTCGGCAACTCCTACCTGCTCCTGGAGGACGCTGACCTCACGCCGGAGCGCGTCCGTGAGCTCGTGGGCGACGCCGGCGGAATCCTTGCGGTGCGGGTGACCGGCCGGGATACGGCGGACGTGACGATCTGGAACCCCGACGGCTCGCAGGCGGAGCTCTCCGGGAACGGCACGCGCATCGCCGCACGCTGGCTGGCGAACCGGAACGATGTCGATCGGGTGCGGCTCGCGGTCGGGCCTCGGGTGGTCGAGGCGCGGATGCTCGGCGACGGCCGGGTCGAGACCGACCTCGGCGAGGTGGAGGTCTACGAGCGCGAACGCGTGGCCGGGCTCGAGGTGACGCCGGTGTCGGTCGGAAACCCGCACGCGGTCGTTGAGGGCGATCCGGACGACCTGCCGCTGATCGGCCCGCTGCTCGAGACGCACCCGCGCTTCCCCGAGCGGACGAACGTGCAGGTCGCCCGCCTGGATGAGCCCGGCGAGATCACCGCGCGGGTGTGGGAGCGCGGCGTGGGGGAGACGACCGCGTCAGGCACGAGCGCGGTCGCCGTCGCGGCGGCGCTAGGGCAGGAGGCGGCTCGCGTTCGCTTTCCCGGCGGCATCCTGGACGTGCGCCTAGAGTGCGGCCGAGCCGTCGTGGTTGGGCCAGCCGAGCCGTTGGCGAATTGAGTGGCGAAAGGGCACGTTCAACATGCGCTCCAAGTGGGAGAGGGTCGCGTGAACCCGTATCCCGCGCACCTCTCGTAACGCCACTTACATGTAGAAGGCGTACCGGTTGCCGATCGACCCATCTCGCTCGACGTGCCTGAGGATGCTGCCGATCATCCGCGCCGCATGAGTCGTGATTGGGTCGTGGCCGTCGAGGCGGCTGTGGTTCCAGTTCAGCTTCGTCAGCGCCAGCAGTTCGATCCCGTGACGGCGCCCGCCATCGGATGACTCGAGAGTGATGCTGAGCGGAGTCGGCACGTACGGGCCGGGATACGTTTCATAAAACGGGATGCTCCCGGTCGTGTAGAGCAGCTGCGAGCGGTCGTCGAGGACGATGTGCGTGCCGCGGAAGGGTGGCGACGCGCGCGGGGTGAAGAAGCGCGTGGAGGCGTCGCCGATCGCTATCAGCTCGAGCGTGTCGATGTTGGCAGTATCGGCGGCGGCGTGAAAGCCATCGATCTCGGTGTCGGTAAAGCGCGATGTCTTATGGATGGCGACGCGCGCGGGCAGGTGGCGGTGCTCCTCGCGATACTGCGCGAGCGCCTCGCGCAGCAGCGCTTCGGCGTCATCGCGCGGTAGGTACGGCGTGCGGTCGACCTCCGACAGCTTTGCCGGGCCGCCCCGAACGATCACGCCCTCGCCGCGCTCGTTGAACACCTGGGCCAAGCTCGTCGCCAGCACCTCCTCGTGGTCCCAGTAGAACGAGATGCCGATGAAACAGGTTTGCAGATCACTTGGCTCGCGCACCAGCGCCCACGGATAGCCGCCAGCCTTGTAGTAAAGCGCCGTGTGAAGGTTCCAGGCGCGCGTCGCCTCGTCCTGCGGCTGCGACGGACGCTCGGTCACCTCGTTCTGCTTGCGCAGCTTCGATTTGTCGTACGTCGCCGGCCGCACGTACTGCAGCGGCACCGGATGGACCATCGCCCGCGCCTTCAGCACGTCGTGCAGCTGCGGTTGCCCGCCGCCGCCTTGGGCGCCGGATACCACCTGCAGCATCTCGATCGACGGCGCCACGATCACCACCTGCGGAAGCGCGCGCTCGGCCAGCACGCCGATTTCATCTACGAACACACCGGCGACCGCACGAACGCGCTCGGCGCGGTCCTCGATCTTGCGCAGATCGCGCATGACGCGCCCGGAGATCGGCCGCTGATGGCGTTCGTCGAAGCGCAGTTCGCAGTTGAAGCCGATGCCG
>VAXK01000248.1:0-4058 GCA_005885565.1 Actinomycetota bacterium | reverse complement strand
GCAGCGGGTGAGCCACTTGACGATGCCGTCGATCGTCTCTTCGGTGCCGACGACGCCGACGCTGATCGTCCGCGGCGCGGCGGCGGCGTCACCGTCAGCAGGCCCGAGCTCGAGGAGACCGAAACGCGGGTCCACATGACGGCCGTTGCCGAACTGGAGCTCGGGCTCTTCCAGTAAATCCGCGCGCATCAGGCGGCCTTCCCGTTGTCGATCGCTTCGTCGCTGCCGACGTTGAAACCGCTGTCGGCGGTCTCCTCTGGCGAGGCCATCTCATGTTCCGGCGAGTTGTCGAGCTCGACGTCAGCGAGCGGCCCGAACTCCAGCAGCCGCCGGTTCGGATCTGGCGCCATACCGCCGAGGTCGACCTCGCCACGCAAGATCCAAGACCAGGTCTCGACATGGCGGCGGACATCCCTGTGGCGCTCGATCCGCTTGATCCCGGACAACTGCTTGGCCGCGAACTTCGACTGCCAGTAGCCGTCGAGCGAGAAGAAGTAGGTCGGAACGATCTCGAGATACCAAACGTCGTCGTAGCGACGGAAGCGGCGGTCGAGCGCCAGGTGGCGGACGTACCTCACCGAGCCGTCGTCGCGACGATAAGTCTTGACGATCGTCCGCATCTGACTGCTGCGGCCGGGAACCTCGACCGACGACAGATCCTCTGGCGCCGCGATGTACAGCGTGTCGTGATCCTTGCCGCGGCGCGCAGCTGGCCAGGTCTGTTCCTCGAGCGCGCCGTTCAGGAGCTGCACGAACTGACGCTGCACGACTGAGTCGTCGCTTTGTGCCCACTCCTCGGTTGCGATTGCGTCGGCCGGGCCAGCACAGAGGCACTCGATCGCCGTCGCGGCCGGATCGTGGAACGTGAAGATGGTGTCGCTTGCTAGGCCCCACGCGCGCAGCGATCGCGCGTCGGCCTCACGGAGACGTCCGCGGGCTTGGAAATACGTCCTCACGTCGGCCGGTGCGGCGTAAAACACCTCCGGCACCCGGGTGATTGGCAGCAGGTTGCTGAGGAGCATCTCACGCACCGGCGGCGGGCCGAGGTAGAGGCCATCGTGCCGCGGGCGGGCGAGCTGCCAGAGCGCCTCGTCCATGTCTTTGTCGAAGCGGTCGCTGTCGCGGTCGAAGATGATCTTGCGCGCCGCCCGCTGCTCCGGATGCGCGGCGAAGTAGTCCTTGACCGAAACCCAATAGGCTTCGCCGCTGGCCAGGTGCGACCGGACGAAAATCACCGGCGCGTTCCCGTTCAGCCAATACCGCAGATCTTCCTCGCGACAGACGTAGGTGACCGGCGCGTCGGGACGGAACGGGACGCCAGTGGCTTTGCTCTGGACTAGAACGATCCGCCCCGTCGCCTTCCGCTTCGGCTTCTTGACCAGCTCGACCCAGCCGTCGATGCCGACATCGACCTGGTTCTCGTTCCAGTTGTGGCCAAGGGCGGTGAAGACGGTGGCGATCAGCGCGATACCTTGCCGCTCGATCTGCCTGGTGCGCGGTGCGTACTTGCTCAACCTGGACTCCTCGGATTAGTTGGTGCTTTCGCTCGGTCGAACCTGCGTTCGGGGCTTAGCGAGGGCATAAAACTTTAGAGATGCGACCGGACGGAGTCGGTCGGCGCCACATCGGCGTCTGCCGGACGGCCGATCGTCCCGGCCGGCCGAGCCTGCGGTTAGGCGCCGATCCCGTGCTCGCGGAGCGCCTCGTTGAGGCTCACTTTGAGATCGGTCGACTCGCTTCGCCGGCCGACGATCAGCGCGCACGCGAGGTTGTACGTCCCCGCCGGGAATTCCCGCGGGCGCGTCCCGGGCAGGCCACCGGCTCCTCGCCGGTCACGTCGATGACCGGCACCGAGGCGGTCAGCACGACGTTCGGGCCCAGCACCGCGCCCTCGCCGATCACTACGCCCTCGGTGACGATGCAGCGCGAGCCGAGGAACGCGCCGTCCTCGACGATCACCGGACGCGCGTTCACCGGCTCCAGCACGCCGCCGATGCCGACGCCGCCCGCCAGGTGTACGTCGGCGCCGATCTGGGCGCACGAGCCCACGGTGGCCCATGTGTCGACCATCGTCCTCGGGCCGACCCAGGCGCCGATGTTCACGTAGCTCGGCATCATCACGACCCCGGGGGAGAGGAACGAGCCGTAGCGGGCCGTCGCGGGGGGGACGACGCGCACGCCGAGCCGCGCGTAGTCGCGCTTCAGCGGGATCTTGTCCAGGTACTCGAACGGCCCGGCCTCGAGCGGCTCCATGTCGCGGAGGCGGAAATAGTCGAGGATCGCCTGCTTCGCCTCCTCGTTCACGCGCCACTCGCCGTCCACCTTCTCGGCGACCCGGATCTCGCCGCGGTCGAGCGCCGCGATGATCGCCTCGACGTCGCTCACAGCACCTCCTCGAGGATCTCGGCCGCGCGGCGGCACTCGGCCTCCGTGGGCACGAGCGCGAAGCGGACGTAGCCGGCGCCGGAAGGGCCGAAGAACTCGCCCGGCGAGACGACGACGCCGTGCTCGAGCAGGCGCGGCACGAGCTCCCCCGCCATCTCGACCCAGAGGTACATGCCCGCGCGGCTCCCCGCGACGCGGAACCCGCGCCGTTCGAGCGCGCCGAGGAGGATCTCGCGCTTGCGCCGGTAGGTCTCGCGCGCGCGCGCGACGTGCTCCTCGTCGTCCCAGGCGACGACCGACGCGCGCTGCACGAACTCCTGCGGCGCCGTGCCGACCGTCGGCCGGAACGCCTTCAGCGCCGCGATCACCTCGGGGGCGGCGGCGACGAACCCCGACCGATAGCCCGTCATCGACGAGCGCTTCGAGAGCGTCTGGAAGACGACGACCTGGCTGCGGTCCGGCGCCTGGAGCGCCGACACCGGCGGCTCGTCGAACCAGAGCTCGGTGTACGCCTCGTCGGAGGCGAGCGCGAAATCCCACCGAGCCGCGAGCTCCGCCGCACGCTGGTAGAAGTCGAGCCGCGCCGTCGCGCCGGTCGGGTTGTTGGGGTAGTTCACCCAGAGGATCGCCGTGCGGCGCCACGTCTCCTCGTCCACCGTGTCGAGGTCGGGAAGGAAGTCGTTCTCCGCCCGGAGCGGGAGGGCAAGCGGCTCGGCGCCGGCGAAGAGGGCGCCGCGCTCGTAGACCGGGTAGCCGGGCTCGGTATAGACGACGAGCCGCTTGTCGGGCGGGTCGACGAGCACCTGCGCGAGGCTGAAGATCGCCTCTTTCGAGCCGAGCGTCGGCACGACCTCCGTGTCGGGGTCGAGCGCCACGCCGAAGCGCCGCTCGCACCAGCGGGCGACCGCCGCGCGGAGCTCGGGGAGGCCCTGCGCGAGCGGGTAGCTCGACCGCTCGGTGAGGTTCTCGACGAGCGCCTGCCGGATGCGCGGGTCGGTCGGCTCGTTCGGGTCGCCCTTGCCGAAGTCGATCACCGGCACGCCGTCGGCCTCGAGCCGGCGCCGCTCCTCCTCGAGCCGAACGAACGGGTACGTCGCCATCTCGGTGAGCGTCGGGGAGATGCGCACGGTCAGACGCTATCGGAGCCATAATCAAGAGCGTGAGTCACCGTCAGCCCGACCCCGCCCCGGGCGCACAGCCCGAGCGCGGGTTCGTCGTCGCGGTGCTCGCGCCGGGAGTGGACGCGAGGGAGGAGCTCGGCGAGCTGGGAGAGCTCTCCGCCACCGCGGGCGTCGAGGTCGTCGGCGAGCTCGTCCAGCACCGGCCTCGGCCCGATCCGCGCACCTACGTGGGGAAGGGCAAGCTCGAGGAGCTGAAGGAGGTCTACGGCACCTCCGGCGCCGAGGTGCTCGTCGCCGACGACGAGCTCGACCCGGTGCAGCAGCGGGCGCTCGAGAACGCACTCCAGGCACGGGTCGTCGACCGGACGCAGCTGATCCTCGACATCTTCGCCCAGCACGCGGTGAGCGCCGAGGGCAAGCTCCAGGTCGAGCTCGCGCAGCTCGAGTACAACCTGCCGCGGATGCGCGGCCTGTGGCAGCATCTCGAGCGGCTCGGCGGCGGCGTCGGGACGCGCGGCCCGGGGGAGACGCAGCTCGAGACCGACCGGCGGA
>VAXK01000249.1 GCA_005885565.1 Actinomycetota bacterium | reverse complement strand
CTCACGGTCGCGCTGTGCCCGTCGCTCGTGGCGCACGAGATCGAGTACCAGCTGCCGGTCACGTCGACGGGCTCGGTGAACGTGATGGAGACGTTCGCGTTCACCGCGACCTCGGTGGCGCCGTTCACCGGGGACGTGCTCGCCACCGACGGCGCGGCATCGCTGCCGCAGATCTGGGTCGGCGTGAGCGTCGTCCGCGGCGCCGG
>VAXK01000247.1 GCA_005885565.1 Actinomycetota bacterium | reverse complement strand
ATTCCCGAGGGGTACGCCGGGTTCGTCCAGCCGCGCTCGGGGCTCGCGGCCCGGGACGGCGTGACGATTGTGAACACTCCCGGCCTCGTCGACTCGGGCTACCGGGGCGAGCTCCAGGTGATCCTGCTCAACACCGATCGGGAGCGCCCCTTCGTCGTCGAGCCGGGGATGCGGATCGCGCAGCTCGTCGTCCTGCCGGTTCCCGAGGTCGAGCTCCTCGAGGTGGACGAGCTTCCGGCAAGCGAGCGCGGGGTCCGCGGGTTCGGGTCGTCTGCGTGATGGGCGCCGAGCCCCGGATCCGCGTCTCGGCGATCCTGCGCTGGCGCGACCGTGTGCTCCTCTGCCGCCACGAGAAGCCGGGAAAGGAGTACTGGCTGCTTCCCGGCGGAGGGGTCAACTCCGGCGAGAGCCTCGTCGACGCGCTGCACCGCGAGCTGGCCGAGGAGATCGGGATCGACGAGGAGGTGCCGGTCGAGGGTCCCGTCGCGATCGTCGACTCGATCGCGCCCGTCAGGAGCTTCGCCGCGAAGCACGTCGTCCACATCAT
>VAXK01000246.1 GCA_005885565.1 Actinomycetota bacterium | reverse complement strand
GCCGCCGCGCGCGCCAGGTGGTAGGTCATCGAGTCCCAGTTGTTCGGCGGAGCGACGACGGCGAGGAAGAGCTCGAAGAGCAGCGTCAGGCCGACGACGAGGCCGAGTGTGAGGAGCAGCGGGTGCCGCGCGAGCATCCGGCGCTCGAGCGCGGGCCGGCTCGGGAGCGGCCGCCCCAGGCGGTGCCAGACGAGGAGGACAACCGCGCCCACGAGAGCCTCTCCGGCGACGTATCCCGGGGCGGCCACCGCGTGGAAGGGCGACAGAGCGAGCGTCAGGCCGACGACCTCGGCGGCGGCGAGGAGGTACGCCGCGAGCAGCGACGCGGCGAGCCCCCGCAGCCGAAGCGACGCGGACCCGAGGAAGGCGGTCGCGCCGAGCAGAGCGAATGCCGGGAGGACCATCACGGAGAGCGGCGTTCGCGTACGGCCCGTGTGTGGTGGAGCAGCGCGAGCGCGCCGACGAGGACGTACGGGAAGAGGTTCAGGCCGTGCAGGGCGACGGCGTACGAGAGCGCGGCCGAGCGGTCGACCGAGAAGCCGGCGAGGACGGTGACCGCGGCGGCCTCGAAGACCCCCACGCCCCCGGGCGAGGCCGGCACGAGGAGCGCGAGATTCGCGGCGGCGACGACGAGCAGCCCCGCGACGAAGCCCAGGTGAAGCTGGAACGCCAGCAGGAGCGCCCAGCCCGAGAGGGCGAGGAGCACCCACGACGTCGCCGTGAGCAGGACCGCCGGGACGGCGAGCCGCGGGTCTCGCAACGAGACGACGCCGTGCACGACGCTTGCCGACCACCGGCGGGCCGTTTCCGCGGACAGCCGGGGAACCCGCGACAGCACGCGCTCCAGCCGAGCGCCGTCCCTCCCGAAGACGACGACTACGACGAGCGCGGCTGCCGCGATCGTGCCCGCAGCGACGGCGGCCGTCCGCGCGTCCCGTCCCACGGGTGCAAAGGGGGCGCTCGCCCCGAACAGGACGACCAGCGCGAGCACGTCGTAGACGCGCTCCGCGGCGGTCGTCGCGAGGGCCTCGACGACGGGCGTCCCCGCCTCCCGCCTGAGCGCAATCGCACGGGCGAGCTCGCCCGGCCGTGCGGGCAGGAGGTTGTTGAACAGGTGGCCGATGAGGAAGGCGCGGCCGACGGCTCCGAGCGGCGGTCGCCTTCCGGGCGCGAAGAGGAGCCACCAACGCAGCCAGCGGGCCAGGACTGCGGCCACGAGCGCCGCGCCCGACGGAAGCAGGTACCACCACTCGGTCCGACGGAACGCGCCGACGAACGCGTGCGGGTCGACGCTCCGGATCGCGAGCCATGCGAGCACGGCCGAGACGCAGAGGCCGGCGGCCGCGAGCGCGCAGCGCCGCAAGGGCCGCGCGCGACGCGGCGCGAAACCCGCCTGGGCGAGCGGCTCAGCCACGAAGGCGGACGGCGACGAGCGTCCTGATCGCCTTCAGCCCGTCCGTCCAGGTGATCTTCTTGCCCTCGGCGTACGTGCGCCCGTAGTAGGCGATCGGCACCTCGTAGACGCGGAGCTTGCGCGCGCAGACCTCACCGGTGATCTCGGGCTCGATCGCGAAGTCGTCCTGCGTCAGGGTGAGCGAGCGCAGGACGTCGACCCGGAACGCCTTGTACCCCGTCTCCATGTCCGAGAGCGTCGTGTTGAAGAGCACGTTCGTCAGCAGGCTGAGCGCCCGGTTCCCGACCAGGTGCCAGAAGAGGTACGCGCGCTGGGGCCGCCCGCCGGAGAGCCGCGACCCGTACACGACGTCCGCCACGCCGCGCACGATCGGCTCCACGAGCGTCGGGACGTCGGCGGGGTCGTACTCCATGTCCGCGTCCTGGACGACCACGATCTCCCCGTCGACGAGCGGAATCGCCGCGCGGATCGCCGCGCCCTTCCCTCGGTTCGGCTGGTGGAGGACGTGGCGCCCGGCGCCCCCCGTGGCCCAGCGGTCGAGCAGCTCGGACGTCCCGTCCCACGAGCCGTCGTCGACGGCGATCACCTGGGCGTCCACCCCGAGCTCGTCGACGCGGTCGAGGACCTCGCCGATCGTCCGGCTCTCGTTGAACACCGGCACGATGAAGCTGATCCGCGGCGCGGGTGCCGCGCTCGGCGGCGCGACGTCGAGCACCTCGAGCTGAGGCGCGACCTCCCAACGCTGCGGGGCAGCGCTCATCGCCCAATCGTGGGCGCCTCGAAGCCGGGAGAACATACCCGCGCGGATAGGCGTGGCTCGACCTTCTCGCGGTGGCCGTGAGCGGCCGCGGACGTTGAATCCGTCTCAGTGGCAGCCACTACGGCGCGGCTCGCACCGCTACGGGAGCAGAGGAGCCTGCTCGACCTCTCGGCAGGGCCATCCGTGCTCCTGGGCGCCGCCATGGCCGCGCTGACGCTGACCCTCGCCGTAAAGGGCCGGATCTACGGCTTCGACTTCCACGGGGGAGCATGGACGGCCGGGAGGGACGTCCTGGCGGGCCGGTCGCCGTACGCGGCTCCGGATCCGGTGAAGCTCCTCGCGGCCGGCAACTCCTACATCCCGCCGCCGCTCCTGGCGGTTCTGTGCATCCCGCTCTCGCTCCTGCCGTTCGTGCCCGCCGTCGTCGTGTGGGGTACCGCGTGCACCGCTGCGCTCGTGCTCGCCCTGCGGGTGCTCGGCGTCCGCGACCTGCGCGTGTACGGCCTGGCGCTGACGTCGTTCCCGTTCGTCGCCACCATCGGCCTCGGCCAGCCGGACGGGCTCCTCGCGCTCGGCGTCGCGCTCGCCTGGCGCTATCGAAGCTCGTGGCGCGGCGCCGCCGCCGTCGGGACCGTGGTCGCGCTGAAGCTCCTCGCGTGGCCGCTCCTGGCCTGGTTCCTGGCGACGAAGCGTTTCAAGCAGGCGGCGGTGGCGGCCGCGGTCGCGGCCGCGGAGCTCAGCGGCAGCTGGGCGCTGATCGGGTTCAAGGGACTCTCGCAGTACCGGCACCTGCTCGAGGCCGACGCCACGGCGTTCCAAGTCAGGTCGCACTCGGTGGTCGCGGCGACGCTCCGGCTTGGCACGACGCCGCACGTCGCCCGGCTGCTCGCGATCGCGGTGGCGCTCGCCGTCGCCGCGATCGTCGTCCGCCTCGCGGGCGACCGAGACCTCGGCGCCTTCACGGCCGCCCTCGCCTTCGGCCTCCTCGCCTCACCGATCATGTGGACGCACTACCTCGTCATCCTGTTCGTCCCCCTGGCCGTCGCCCACCGGCGCGCCGGCGCGGCCTGGCTGGCGACGATCGCCTACTGGATCTCGCCGCTCGAGCCTCCGCCGCACGTCTGGAAGGTCGTCTTCGTCCTCGCGCTCACCGCGGCGCTGAGCGTGCTCGCCGCGGGACCGGCGCTCAGGCGACCGCGAGCTCGTCGGCCAGCCCGTGCTGGTACGCGTACCGCGTGGCTTCCGTTCGGTTCTTGACGCCGAGCTTCCGGTAGATGTTCGTCAGGTGGAACTTCACCGTCTGCTCGGTGACCCAGAACTCCCTGCTGATCGCGGCGTTGGAGAGGCCGCGTGCGAGCGCGCGCAGCATCGCCGTCTCGCGCTCCGTCAAGCCTGCGGCCGCAGCGGGGTCGTCCTCCTGCGGAGGTAGGCCGAAGTAGATCGTCGGCTGGACGACCTGCCGCAGTGCCGCGGGCAGGTCGAGCGGGTTCACGGTCTTCACGATGTACGCGCTCGCGCCGCGCTTCAGCGCGGCGCGGACCCGCTCCGGGTCGTCGAAGGCGGACAGCATCACGACCTTCACCCGCGGATGCTGCTTCCGGATCCGCTCGAGGCAGGTCAGGCCGTCCATCTCGGGCATCCGCATGTCCAGGAGCACGAGGTCCGGGTTGGTGCGCGTGATCAGCGGGACGACCTGACGGCCGTCGTTGGCCGTGCCCACGATCTCGATTCCCTCCACCTCGTCGAAGGTCCGCTCGAGGGCCTCGAGGATCAGCCTGTGGTCATCCGCCAGCAGAACCCGGATCGCCATTCGCGCTCCCTTTCCCCAGCGCCCCCGGCGAGCGGCGCGCCCCGCATGGCGCCGCCGGGCTTGCGTTTTCCACAAGCCGCACGATTGCACGGGTATCACGTATCCATCAATAGGACATCCGTACTAATCGGCGAATTGCAGACAAAAGACGCGCATGCCGTGCCCCGCATACGGCGAAATCCACAGCCTTTCGTGATTGACTTTCCACAGACCCCCCACTAGAGATAGAGAAACCTCGACGGAAGGACCCGAGTGAAGCGCTCCCCGCGGCCGGGAGATCGAGCGTGACGGGGCATCCGAGCGACACCGTGCACGTGCTCGTCGTCGACGACGACGAGCACTTCCGCGACGGTCTCGCGGAGCTCCTGTCGGCGCACGGCCTGGACGTCGTCGCCACCGCAAGGAACGGCAGGGACGCGATCGACGTGTGTCGGATGCTCCGTCCGGACGTCGTGCTGATGGACGTCCAGATGCCCGCCATGAACGGAATCGACGCTGCGCGTGGCGTGCTGGAGGCATGCCCCGAGACGCGGGTCGTGATGCTCACCGTCTCCGGCGACGGCGACGACGTGCTCGAGGCGATGCTCGCGGGCGCGACGGGCTATCTCGTGAAGGGAACAGGGCCGACCGCGCTCGTCGCCGGCATCCGTGCCGCCGCCGCCGGCGACGCGCTGCTCTCTCCCGGGCTGGCCGCGAAGCTGCTCGGGCGGGTCCAGGCCGCCGCCCCGGTCGTGTCCAGGAACGGCGCCCTGCTGAGCGAGCGAGAGCTCGAGGTGCTCCGGCTGCTCGCGGCGGGGAAGGCGAACGCCGACATCGCGCGTGACCTGTTCCTCAGCCCGCATACGGTTCGGAACCACATCTCGAGCATCCTCTCGAAGCTCCAGATCGCGAACCGCACCGAGGCCGCCGCCTACGCGATCAGAAGCGGGCTCGTGAATCCCTAGGCGAGGCCGTGCTCGTAGGCGACGCGGGTCGCCTGCGTCCGGTTCTCGACTCCGAGCTTCCGGTAGACGTTGGTGAGGTGGAACTTCACCGTCTGCTCCGTGATCCAGAGCTCCTTGCCGATCTCCTGGTTCGAGAGCCCGCGCGCGAGCGTTACGAGCAAGGCTGCCTCGCGCTCGCTCAGGCCGAGGTCCTCGCTCGGCCGCCGCGCGGACTCGACCTCGCCGTAGACCTCGAACGGATCGCCGTCGGCCGCTCCGCGCAGCGCGATCGGGAGCCGGCTCGGATCGCCGGCCTTCGTCACGAACGCGCAGGCGCCGCGCTGCCGCACCGCGTCGACGTCCTCCTGCTCCGCCTGGCCCGAGCACACGACGACGGGCACCTCGGGGAACTCGGTCGCGAGCCGCTCCAGGCACGCCAGCCCGTCGAGCTCGGGAAGCATCAGGTCGAGCAGGACGAGGTCGGGCCGAAGGTCGCGCGCCCGCGGGAGCACCTGGCTTCCCGATCGCGCCTCGCCGACGACCTCGAACCCGCCGTCGGCCTCGAGCACGGCGCGCATCGCCGCGGCGGCAAGCGGATGATCCTCGGCGATCAAGACGCGCATACAGCCTCAGTCTGTGTCGGCGGCCCGGCGCGCTCGATACCCGAACGGCGGTTTCCTCCTACGCGCGGGTCTGGACCGTGACCTCG
>VAXK01000245.1 GCA_005885565.1 Actinomycetota bacterium | reverse complement strand
CGACCGTCGGCTGGCTCCCGGGGATGCGCCGCTTCGTCGACGAGGTCGAGGAGCCCGTGCGGCTCGCGCTCTCGCTCCACGCGCCGACCGACGAGCTGCGTAGCGAGCTGATGCCCGTGAACGCGCGCTACCCCCTCGCCGAGCTCGTGCACCAGTGCACGAAGTACTTCGCCCTGCGCCGCCGCAAGGTCTTCGTCGAGTACGTGATGCTGGCGGGCGTGAACGACCGGTACGAGCAGGCGCAAGAGCTCGCGAGGCTGCTGAATCCGCGCTTCTTCAAGGTCAACCTGATCCCGTACAACCCGACAGGCAGGTTCGAGGGCTCGTCGCGGAAGGCGATCGCCGCCTTCCGGCGCGCCCTCCAGGATCACGGCCTCCCGGCGACCGTGCGCCTGACCCGCGGCCGGGACATCGAGGCCGCCTGCGGGCAGCTCGCCGCCGCGCGCGCGTGACGCTCTTCGCCTTCTACGGCACGTTCACGAGCACTCAGCCCGGGCACGGGAACCTCGCCGGAGCGCGCTTCGTCGAGCGGTCGCGAACGGCGCCGCGGTACCGCCTCTTGCTCGTGGACGGTCGCTGGCCCGCGCTCGTGCCATACGACGACGGCGTCGACATCGAGTGCGAGCTCTACGAGTGCTCGGAGAAGCTGCTCGAGCGCCTCGCGCGGGTCGAACCGCCGGGCTGGAGCCGCGGCCCGGTCGAGCTCGAGGACGGGCCCACGGTGGAGGCGTTCGTCGGCGACGCTCAGCTCAACGCGCGCGGTATCGACGTCTCCGAGCACGGCGGCTGGGCCGCGTTCGTCAGCTCGAGAGCACGGCCGCGAGCTCGCGGACCGACGTCTCCGTGATCGGCGAGGCGACGAGGATCGCCTCGTCCGCGCCGGCCTCCTCGAGCTCCCGCAGGTGATCGGCGAGCCGCTCCGCCTCGACCGGCGGCGAAGTCTCAGGCCGCTCGTCGTTCCCGCCGGCTGAGACGAGTACGCAAGCGCTCCGCTCGAGCGTCGCGGGGTCACGCCCTGCGCGCTCCGCCGCTTCGCTCACCTGCGCGTTGTGTAGCGAGAAGCCTTCGGGCGTGTTCCGGTAGTGCGTGTGCCAGGTGTTCCACGACTCGACGTGCGGGAGCGCGATCGAAAGCATCCGCGGAGCGTTCGCGCCGATCATCAGCGGGATTCGGCGCGCGGGCGGAGGGAGCAGCACCGCATCCTCGACCTCGTGGAACCGCCCGCGGAACGTGACTCGCTCTCCCGCCACGAGCCGCCGGACGATCTCGAACGCTTCCTCGAAGCGCGACACGCGCCGGTCGTACGGGATCCCGAAGGCGCGGAACTCGGCCTCGTTCCAACCGGCGCCGATCCCGAAGACGAGGCGGCCGCCGCTCACCTCGTCCACCGAGGCCGCCATCCGCGCGAGGAGCCCGGGCGGGTGGAACGCGGTGCAGGCGACGAGCGGCCCCAGCTTCACCCGCTCCGTCGTCGCGGCCAGCCCGGCGAGCTGCGTCCAGACGTCCCACGGCCCGCGCTCGGGCCGGTCGTCGCCCCGGTAGAGCAGGTGGTCGCCGAGCCAGATCGAGTCGAAGCCGGCCTGCTCGGCCGCGCGCGCTATGGCCACGACTTCCGGCCAGCGCACCTCGCGCTCCACCTCCGGGAGCTGGATCCCGACCCGCAGCGGCCGCGTCACGCGCGGCTAGAGCGCCTGCCGCACGCCTGCCTCGCCGCTGGCCGTGACCGCGCGCGCCGAGGCAACCGCGAGGAAGGCGGCGAGGAGCGGCCGGGTCGCCGCCGCGGCGATCGCGAGGACGACCATCGCGCCGGTGAACGTTCCGCGCGCGAGGCGCGGCGAAACGCGACGGCGCTCAGCTCGCGGCGTCTGCCCAGGCGATACCGATGTAGAACGTCATCCCGGCAATCGTCGTCTCGCGCGCGCGGAAGCGCAGCGCGACGACCGAGCCGTCCTTGCGCCGCGCGCGCGTCACGCCCTCGGCCGCGCCACCGCTCACGACCCGCTCGTACTCCTGGAGCGCGTCGCGCTGCGAGACCGCGAGCTCGCCGAGGCGAAGCTCGAGCAGCTCGTCGCGCGTATAGCCGAGCTGCTCGCACGCGTACGCGTTCGCGGCGAGGTAGCGACCCTGCTCGTCGAAGACGAAGACGCCGACGGGCGCGTGCTCGACCGCCTCGCCGAGCAGGGTCATCTGCAGGAGTGGCTCGCCCCTGGTCGCGCTCACCGATCTATCGTCGGCCGCGCGGGCGCGCTCTTCAAGTCCTCAAGCGGCGGACTCGCGGAGCGCAGCCGTGCAGCTCGCCCGACCGCGCTTCTCCAGGTACTGCTGGTGGTAGTCCTCGGCCGGCCAGAACGTCTGCGCCGGCTCGATCGCGGTCACGACCGGCCGTCGCCGGCTCGCCTGCTCATGCTCCTTCGAGGCCTCCGCCGCCGCCCGCTGCTCCTCGTCGTGGACGAAGACGACCGAGCGGTACTGGTCGCCGACGTCCCAGCCCTGACGGTTGAGCTGCGTCGGGTCGTGCTTGCGCCAGAAGACGTCGAGGAGCTCGTCGTACGAGATCCGCTCCGGGTCGTACGTGACCTCGACCGCCTCGGCGTGCCCGGTCGTGTGCGAGCAGACGTCCTCGTACGTCGGACGCTCGAGCGAGCCGCCCTCGTAGCCGACCTCCGTCTTCGTCACGCCCTCGAGCTGCCGGAACGCTGCCTCGACGCCCCAGAAGCAGCCCGCGCCGAACGTCGCCTTCCGCTCCATCACTCCTCCTCCAGCTTGAGCGCCGCCGAGTTGATGCAGTAGCGCAGCCCGGTCGGATGCGGCCCGTCCGGGAAGACATGTCCAAGATGGCCTTCGCACGAGGCGCAGAGCACCTCGGTCCGGCGCATGAAGAGGCTCCTGTCCTCCTCGGTCTCGAGCGCGTCCTCGCTCGTCGGCTCGTAGAACGCGGGCCAGCCGCAGCCGGAGTCGTACTTCGCGTCCGAGCGGAAGAGCTCCGCGCCGCAGCCGGCACACCGGTAGACGCCCGGCTCGAACACGTGGTCGTACTCGCCGCTCCATGGCCGCTCTGTTCCCTTCTCCCGGAGGACGCGGAACTGCTCCAGCGTCAGGTCGCGCCGCCACTCCGCCTCCGTCTTCCTCACCTTTGCAGGCACGTCGTTCCTTTCGTTTCGGTTCCTCCCTTCAGTCTCGCAAAGAGCGCAAGCGTTTCAGCGCCCGTCGACGCCCTCCTTCACGATCCGCGCCGGCACGCCGACGACCTGCACGTGCGGCGGCACGTCTTTCGTCACCACGGCTCCCGCCCCGACGACCGCGCCCTCGCCGATCGCGAGGTGGTCGAGCACGATCGCGCCCATTCCGACGTAGGCTCCCTCGCCCACCCGGCAGGCGCCGGCGACGTTCGCGCCCGGCTGCAACGTGACGTAGTCGGCGATCTCGGTGTGGTGCCCGACGAGCACGCCGCGGTTAAGGAGGACGTGGCGCCCGAGCGCCGAGTGCGCGCCGACGACGGCGCCGGCCCCGACGATGCCACCCTCCCCCACCCGCGCCGTCCCGGAGACGTGCGCGGTCGGGTGCACCAGCACGGCGAAGCGGAGGCCGAGCGCGGCCGCCTGCTCCACGAAGCGGCGCCGTTTGGTCGTCGCGAGCGCGCAGACGCCGACGTGGTTGCGCGCAAGCTCACGCACGTCGTCGATCCAGTGGACGGGCAGCCCCCGGAGCGGCTCGCGGCAGCCCCGGTCGAGGTTCTCGACGAAGCCCGCGACCCGGAAGGCCGGCACGTCGGCGGCAAGGTCGGCCACCTCCTCGGCCAGGGTGCGCGTCCCGAGGACGAGGAGCGGCTGCGGAGCTTCGGTCACCAGCCGCCGCGGACGACCTCGACCACGTAGTCCACCTGCTCGTCGGTGAGCCCGACGAAGAGCGGCAGTGAGATCACTCGGCTCGAGAAGCGCTCGGCGCCGGGGAGGTCTGCTCCTCGAAGAGCTCGTACGTGTCGTTCGGGCGGTAGTGGACGCTCGAGTCGACGCCCGCCTCGCGAAGCCGCTCAACGAGGCTGTCCCGCTCCTCGGCGAGGACGCAGAAGAGGTGGTTGCTGCTCGTCCGGTCGGGCTCGACCTCGCGGAGCAGCCGGAGCCCCAGCACGCGGAGCCGGCGCAGCCGGGCCTCGTGCTCGTCGGAGCCGAGGGTGAGCGCGCCGCCTCCCGGCGCCGGGAGGTTCTTGACGGCGTTGAAGGAGAAGGCGTGGAAGCTCCCGTGGCTTCCGATCCGCCGGCCCTTGTACGCCGCGCCAGCCGCGTGCGCGCAGTCCTCGACAATCGTCGCTCCGGCCTTGCCCGCCGCCTCGTACCAGCTCGTCGAGGTCGCACGGCCGCCGCCGTAGCGGAGCGGGATCACCGCGCCGGTCCGGTCGGTGAGCCGCGCGCGGACGGATTCCACGTCGAGGTTGCCGGTCTCGGGATCGACGTCGGTGAAGACCGGCCGCAGGCCCTCCTGGACGATCACCTGCGCGGCCGACACGAACGTGACCGGCGACGTGATCACCTCGGCACCCTCGGGCAGGTTGAGGACGCGCAGGGCCAGCTGGAGCGCCGCGGTGCAGGAGCTGACGGCGACGCAGCTCGGCGCGCCGACGTACTCCGCGAAGGCATGCTCGAACGCTTCCGCGACCGGCCCCGAGCCGATCCAGCCCGACCGGAGCACCCGCGCCGCGGCCTCGACCGCTCCCTCGCGGATCGCCGGCCGGAAGAGCGGGACGCGCATGCGCGCCGGGCTCGCATGGGGCTCAGCCGACACGGGCGCGGGACCGGAGCAGGCCGTGCAGCGCGGCGACCGACCGCTCCATCGTGAGCTCCTGGGTCACGGACGCCTCGGCGGTGCGGACGATGCGCTCGCGCTCGGCGGCGTCGTGGAGGGCTCGGACGACCGCCTCCTCCAGACCACCGGGAGGCGCCTCGACGAAGTGCACGCCCGGCTCGTACGGCGCCGGGTCGTCGATCGGCTCCGACACGACGAGCGCGCCGTTCCCCATCCCGAGCAGCATCCGCAGGTCGGACAGCGAGCCCTGCGAGCGCGTCACGTGGAGGAAGATCTTCGCCCTCTTCAGCAGCTGCGCGCGACTTTCGCCCCACCCCCGCGGGTCGGTCCAGCTCCCGGGGGCGAGGACCCGCGCGCCCGCACGCTCGATGCGGCGCAGGATGCGGCGGCGGCGCCCGAGATGGAGGTCGCCGAGGAAGAGGACGTCGACGTCGCGCTCGGACAGCCGGAGGTTCCGCCCGAACCAGCCCGCGTCGTAGCCGAGCGGCACCCAGTGGGAGCCCACTCCTCGGTCGGCGAGGAACCGCTGCGCGCCGCGGGTGCTCACGGCGAGGGCGTCCGGCACTGTGGTCTGCCGTGAGCCGACGGAGGTGCCTTGCGTTCGAGTACACGTCGGTCGCACGCGGGTCGCGGAGCAGGATCTTCGCGAGCTCGCGGGCGGAGAGGCGGGGGCGCCGGCGGCCCGTCGCGCTCGGCGCGGGGGCCGCCGCGCCGGCGCGTCACG
>VAXK01000244.1 GCA_005885565.1 Actinomycetota bacterium | reverse complement strand
CTGCTCGATCAGCTTCTCCTCGGTGGCGCTCCCGGTCACGGGCGAGGGCCGCGTGTGCGGGACGTCGGCCAGCAGCGAGCCGAGGCTCACGACGAGCTCGATCCCGATTTGCGTCGAGAGCCCGACGATGAGCTCGGTGAAGCGGCGCCACCGCGTGTTCGGCTCGATCCCGAGCAGGAGCACGGCGTCGCGATCTTCGGTCTCACGCTCGTCTTCGTCGTCGGCTACCTCGCCGCACAGCGGCGTGCCGCGCCGCTCCTCTTCAAGCTCGCCGTCGGGCTCGTGGGGCGACCGATTCGACGCAAGAGGGCGGCAAGGACCACAGTCCAGGACCAGACCGCGGCCGCGACGGCGACGTGGACGAGCACGAGCCACCAGGGAAGGTGCGTCCGGTACTGGAGCTCGCCGATCCCCATCTGGACGAGCACGAGCCCCACGAGCCCGACGGCGAGCTTGAAGAGGAGCGGCGCGGCACGCCGCTGTGCGGCGAGGTAGCCGACGACGAAGACGAGCGTGAGACCGAAGATCGCGACGCCGGCCGCGTGCACGGGCAGAAGCGCGTCCAGCCGGCCGAAGCGTGCCACGCGGTCCCCGCCGGAGTGCGGCCCCGCGGCGGTCGCGAACGTGCCGGTGACCACGAGGGCGAACGCGGCGCCGACGAGGACGAGCGCCGCACGGCGAAGCTCGTCCGGGAGGACCTGCGCCGGCGGCGACAGCGCTTCGAGCGCGACGAGGAGCGCCGCGCCCAGGACGAGCATCGAGAGCAGCAGGTGCGGGATCACCGCGAGGGGATGCAGGTGGACGTACACGGCGAGCGCGCCGAGCGGCGCCTGCAGGAGCGTCCCGACGAAGACCGCGAGCGCGAGCCGAGGCGTCCACCGCGGCAGCCCTTCCGTTCGACGCGAGGCAAGCCAGGCGAGGAGGGTCAGCACGATCGTCGTCCCGGCGACCATGCGGTTCCCGAACTCGATGTAGGAGTGGTAGCCCTTCTCCGGGAAGGGGTTCCCGGGCTGGCAGCCGGGCCAGTGCTCGCAGCCCAGCCCCGAGCCGGTGAGGCGGACGGTCGCCCCGGTCGAGACGATGACGTAGAGCGCCCCGGCGGCGGCGAACGCGAGGGCGCGGAAGCGCGCCGGCGTGACTTCGAAGACACGCGTGCGCAGGGGCGCGGACGACTCGGCGTGCACGGAAACGAGTCTAGAGAAGGGGTTCGAGCAGGGCCGGATAGCCGTCCGCGTCGCGGAACGGCGTCGGCCGAGAGCCGAGGAAGAGCGGCCGGTCGGCCGCGTTCAGGAGGACCGGCATCAGGTCGGGGCCGCGCAGGTGGCCGAGGATGCCGGCGGCGCAGTCGCGCTCGCCGAAGATCGCGACCTCGTCGGCTCGCACGCCGGGGCCGGCGACGACGAGCGGCACCGGGTCGCCCGAGTGGATGACGTCCGGCGACGCGGGGGTCGCGTGGTCGCCGGTGAGGCAGACGACGGCGCGGTCGAGCGGGAGGCCGTCGAGCGCCGCGTCGAGTTCCTCGATCGTCCGCTGCTTCAGGTGCGGATCCTTGGTGTGGCCCGCGGCGTCGGTCGTCTTCTGGTGGCAGAAGACGAACGTGTCGCCGGCGTCGAGGCGCTCGCGCGCGAGCTCGACTCGCCGGCGGAGGTCGGCGACGGGATCGTCGCCCTCGGGCGCGTGGATCGGATCGAGGCCGAGAGCGGCGCCGAGCCCGCGGAGGAAGGCCGACTCGGCGACGAAGCTCCCGCCGACGCCGTGCCGCTCGAGGAAGCTCGGGTAGTCGCGCCACCGGCCCCACCATTTGAGCGTGACGACGTTGAAGCGCTCGCCCTCGAGGCGGCGCATGACCTCCCGCGTCCACGCCTCGGCCGCGCGTGCCGTGCGCTCGGCCTCGTGGACGAGCGGCTGCGGCCGGAGCATCGGGTGCCGGTCGCGGAAGAACGCGTCGGTGTCGGTCACGCGGTCGTCTGCGCCGCCGGCGATCCGCAGCACCGCCTCGCCGCGCCAGACGTGCGCGAGCGAGAACGTCAGGCCGTCGATCTCGATCCCGTCGAGGCTCGTCACGAGGCGCTCCGCCTCCTCGGCGTCGCGCTCCGGGTGCGGCCGGCCGACGAGCCACCAGCCGTCCTCCCGGCGCTCGGCGGGACGCAGCGCCGCGTAGACGAGGACGTGCTCCGGGCTCACCTCCTGGCCGCGACCGAGCGCCTCGAAGACGGCGCGCCCGGGGAACTCGGCCGGCGTGTAGCCGAGCATCGACCAGTGCGCGACCTCGCTCGAGGGCGCGCGGCCCGGGCCGACCGCGTAGAGGACGCCGCACGAGCCGTCCGCGCACAGGCGGTCGAGGTTCGGCGTCTCCGCGGCCTCGTTGCCCGTCCGGCCGCCGAGGACGTCGTGCGCACGGTCGCCGAGCCCGTCGAGAAGGATGACGACGATCGGAAGCACTCGGCGAGCCTAACCCGGCCTGCCGAGCCACGTCCCGGTGAGCCCCGTCCCGGTGGCAGCCACCGTCACAGAAGGATCACGGAAGGCGCACCGATCCAGACCGCCGGCCGCGCGAAGTGGGTTCGAGCGTCGGCGCCAAGCCGTGTCCCGTGGCAGCCACCGTCGCCGAAGACGCACGCGCGCATGACGAGAGCTCGACGGTTGCTAGACCGGGACGCGCTCGAGCGCGCGGATGACCCGCGCGACGCCGGGGGGCACGAGCGACTCCCAGTCGTCGCCGGACCGCATCGCGGCCCGGACTTCGGCGCCCGAGATCTCCTTCTCGGCCCCCTGGTCGAGCACGACCACCTCGTAGCCCGCAGCCCGAAGCCGATCCAGCTTCGTCCCGCCCCAGTCCGAGAAGAGCCGCAGGTACTGCGTCACCCCGGGGGGCACGTACGCCGGCCACAGCTCCGGCTCGTTCACCGGGAACGGGATCACGTGCGCCTCAATCCCCTCGTCGGCCGCCGCCGCCTCGATCATCAGCAACCGCTCCACGTAGGTGAACGGGTTCGACTCCGGGAGGTGCCGGAGCGGATCGGAGGGCTCCTCCTTCACGCGCCAGGGGTCGGGGTTCGTGATCCCGACGAAGAGCTCGCCGCAGCGCCCGGCCGCCCCGCGCAGATACTCGAGGTGGCCGTTGTGGAACGGCTGGAACCTGCCGTGGATCATCCCACGGCGGTTACTCGACGACGACGCCGCTTCCCTCCTCGACGTAGCCGATCCGGCGGATGAAGAGCCGTCGCGAGGCGAACTCGGCCTCGAGCGCCGGCCCCTGCGCGGCCGGGAGCGAGACGAGCAGGCCGCCCGCCGTCTGCGGGTCGTAGCCGAGCGCCGCCAGCACGCCGGAGACGCCGTCGGCCCGGACGTGCGCCGCCGCGAAGTCGCGGTTCCGCGGGTCGCCGCTCGTGCGGACGCCCTGGCGCGCCATGTCGAGCGCGCCGTCGATCGCCGGGAAGCGCTCCGATTGGAGCCGAAGACGCACGCCGCTCCGCTCCGCGACCTCCCGCGCGTGCCCGAAGAGCCCGAAGCCGGTCACGTCGGTCACCGCGTGCGGCTGGAGCGGACGGAGGACGTCCGCGGTGTCGCGGTTCAGCGTCCGCATCCAGCGGATCGCCCGCTCGAGCTGCTGCGTGCCCGCGTACCCTCGTTTGTAGCCCGTCATGATCAGGCCCGTCCCGAGCGGCTTCGTGAGGAAGAGCGCATCGCCCGGGCGGGCGCCGTTCTTCGGCCAGATCCCGTCGGGGCGAACGGTGCCGACCACCGCGAGACCGTACTTCGGCTCGGCGTCACGGATGGTGTGCCCGCCCGCGAGGAGCCCGCCCGCCGCGCGCACCTGCTCGTCGGCCGCGGCGAAGATCTGGGCGAGCATCTCCATCGGCAGCTCTTCCGGGAAGGCGGCGATCGAGAGCGCGAGGAGCGGCGTACCGCCCATTGCGAAGACGTCGTTGAGCGCGTTCGTTGCCGCGATGGCGCCATAGTCGGCGGGGTCGTCGACGACGGGCGGGAAGAAGTCGAGCGTGAAGATCAACGCGCGCTCGTCGTCGAGCCGGTAGACCGCCGCGTCGTCGGCGGGCGCGAGCCCGACCAGGAGGTTCTCCGCCTCGACCGGCACGAAGCCGGCGAGCAGCTGCTCGAGTCGGGCCGCCGAGTACTTCGCCGCGCACCCCCCGCACGACGCGAGATCGGTCAGCTTGATTGGGCCGGTCTCAGTCTCCACCCCGTCCTCCTCGCTCGCGTTCCGGGAACTGTAGGGACCTGAGCCACATCCGTCTATAGGCCTACGGTCGCCCTTTATACGAGAGTCAAACCCCGCATATTCCCGGATACGGGCGGGCGACGGCGCCATCGACGCCGCCGCCCGCTCCCTTAGGGGAGAGGAGGAGCCTTACGGTTCCCCCACGCCCCAGTTCGTGCTCGCGGCCACGAGCCCTGCAAGGGTTTCGAGACACATCCGGCGCGGTCTCGGCGCGAACCGGCTACCGGTCCGCCGATAGCCTGTCTTCAGGGACGCGGGAGCGCCCCTGGGGGAGGTTGGGCGCGAGCCCCCGCGCGTGCCGCGTCAAAGCTCGCCGGGCGTGCGGACGATCTTCCAGACCATGTAGAGCCCGAGCAGTGTGGCCGCCACGAAGCACGCGGCGGCGAGCCAGCGCAGGTCGTGCACCCGCGCGAGGAGCGCCGAGGAGACGAGCAGCCCGACGACGATGAGCGCGGCGCCGACCCGGTTCGCCACGGAGCGGAGAACGTGCTCGACGTCCCCCAGGTCGGTCGGGACGACGCCCACCTTCAGCGTGCCCGTCTCCAGCCGCTCGACGACCTGGGTGACGCGGCGGGGCAGGCGCGAGGCCGAGTCGAGCTGCGTGAAGAGGTACGTGAAGAAGGCGTTCGGCTCGAGCCGCCGCTCGGCCTCGCGGAACATCACCTCGAGCGCGTCCTCGGCGAGCAGCGCGACGGGGTCGAGCTCCGGGTCGAGCGTGCGTGCGATCGAGTCCGCCTGCGCGAGCGTCTTGCCGACGAGCGCGAAGCTCGGCGGCAGGCGGATGCCGTAGCGAAGCGAGATCCGCTGGAGGTCGGCGAGGGCCTCACCGGCCCGGATCCCGGCCAGCGGCCGCCAGTGGTAGCGCGGGAGCTTGCGGCGCAGCTCGTGGACGAAGCCGGGCTCGTCGGAGCCGATCGTCGTCAGCGAGAGGCCCGGTTCTGGGCGACCGCGAGCAGGAGGAGCGCGAAGCTCCGCCTCGTGTCGTCGTCCAGCCGGCCGAGCAGGCCGAAGTCGAGCAGCACGAGTCGCCCCTCGGGCGTGAGCAGGACGTTTCCGCGGTGCGGGTCGGCGTGGTACACGCCCTCGACCGTGACCTGGTGGACGTAGGCGCGAAAGAACTCCCGCGCGAGTACCGCGGCCCGCTCGGGCGGCAGGCGGTGGTCGGGACCGACCTTCACACCGTCGATCCGCTCCAGCACCATCGCCTCCTCGGTCACGTACGGCCGGATCACCTGCGGCACGACGAGGCGCTCGTACTCGCCGACGAGGCGCGCGATCAGCTCGGCGTTGTGCGCCTCCTCGAGGAAGTCGAGCTCCGCGCGCAGGTGCACCTCGAGCTCGTCGGCGAGCGCCTCGAGCTGGAGCAGTTGTGCCGCCTCGGAGCGCCGCTCGAGGAGACCCGCCGTCGAGCGGATGACGGCAAGGTCGAGGTCGACCCGCTCGACGATCCCGGGCAGCCGGACCTTCACCACGACCTGCCGGCCGGTGCGGAGGAGCGCCGGGTGGATCTGCGCGACCGAGGCGGTCGCCACGGGCTCGGGGTCGATGCTCGCGAAGACGTCGCCGAAGGCCCCCCGGATGACCGGCTCCAGCTCGGCGAACGGCACGGGCGGCACCTCGTCGACGAGCCGCCCGAGCTCCTCGATGTAGACGTCGGGCAGGAGGTCGGGCCGCGACGACAGGAGCTGCCCCAGCTTGATGTACGTGGTGCCGAGCTGCTCGAGGGCGAGCCGGAAGCTGCGCGCGCCCTCCCGGGTCGCCGGCCGCTCGCCGACGACCCCGATCTCGCGCAGTACCCGCAGGAGGCCGCTGCGACGGGCGACCCGCGTCACCTCGAGCGCACGCTTCGCCCGTTGCGTCCGCGCCCCCACGGCCTGATCATGCCGCAGCGCTCCGGCGGATGAATCGCGCCGACGCCGCACTTAGGATCGCTCTGTGTCTGACGCGTGGACACGGCCGCGCTTCCTTGCGCCCCTCGCGATCCGCGACTTCGCGCTGATCTGGGCGGCGACGGCCATCTCCCGTCTCGGTGACGGGCTCTACCTCGTCGCCATCGCCTGGCAGACGTACGCGATCTCGAACGTGCCGACCGCGATGTCGATCGTCGGCATCGCGACGACGCTGCCGCAGCTCGTCCTCCTCCTTTTCAGCGGCGCCCTGTCCGACCGGCTCCCGCGCCGCAGGCTCATGGTCAGCGCGGACGCCCTCCGAGCGGTCGCGATCGGGACCCTCGGCGCGTTGGCGTTGGCCGATGCCCTGTCCCTAGCGGTCATCGTGGGCCTCGTCGCCGTCTATGCCGTGGGGACGTCGCTCTTCCAGCCCGCGTCCATCTCGCTGCTGCCGCAGGTCGTCCCCGCGGAACGGCGCGCGCAGGCCAACGGCCTGATGCGGCTCGCCGGGGCCCTGGCCGTTCGCCTGGTCGGCCCCGCGCTCGGCGGCGGGATCGTCGGTGCCTTCGGCGCCGGGACGGCGTTCCTCGCCGACGCGGCGACCTTCGTCGTCTCGCTATCGCTGCTGCTCATGGTCTCGGCTTATCCGCTGCCCGACCGGGCGGCGAAGAGTCTTCTCGCCGACGTCAAGGAGGGGCTGGGCTTCGTCCGCCGACAGGGCTGGCTGACGACGTCGCTCGTCGCGGCCTCGATCGGATTGCTCTGCTACGAGGGGCCGACGGCGATCCTCCTGCCCTTCCTGATCAAGAACCACTTCGACGGCCACGCCGCCGACCTCGGCCTCGTCCTGTCCGCCGGCGGCGCGGGCGCGGTTCTGGCCGCCCTCCTGATCAGCCACTTCGGCCTGCCCCAGAGGAGGATGGGCTTGATGTACCTCCTCTGGACCGTCCTGGCCTCCTCCGTCCTCCTCTACGCGGTCGCCGGGAGCATCTGGCAGCTCGCCGTCGTCTGCTTCCTGGCCATCGGGGCCATGATCGGCGGGGACGTGATCTGGACGACCCTGCTGCAGGATCACGTTCCCCACGAGCTGCTGGGAAGGGTGGCGAGCCTCGACACAGTGGTGTCCTTCTCGCTCGTGCCCCTCTCGATGGCGCTCACCGGCCCGATCGCCGCCGCCGCCGGAGCGAGGCCGACGATGCTCGTGGCCGGGACCGTCGGCGTCGCCTGCGTCGCCGGCCTCTTCCTCACCCGGCCCTCGTTGCGGCACTTCGACGTCCGCCGCGCGGACATCGGCGACCTCCAGGACCGAGGTGTGGGTCAGACGCTGAGCGTGACGCCGGAGAGGTGACGGCCCCTCTCGTCCGCATCTCGCCCCGGACGCTCCGCAAGCACCACCGGCGGGTCTTCGACGACCTCGCGGCGCGCGGCGATCTCGTCTGGGTCGACACCGGCCACCAGCGCTTCGTGGTCGTGAACAGCGCCGATCTCGTCCGCGAGCTGATGATCGACCGCGCCGAGGAGCTGGTGAAGCCGAGCTCGCAGGCGATCGAGACCGGCCCGCCCGCGCCCGCGGTCGCCGACGACGGCGTCCCCGTGCCCGAGTTTCGGGCCGCGCTCGCGAAGGGAATGGGCCCGAGCCGCGTCCCGGACGTGGTCGAGAGCGTCACGTCGGCCGTGCAGGCGGAGGTCGCGCAGTGGCGCGACGGCATGCGCTTCCGCCTCATGCCGCGGATGCGCCGCCTGGCGATCACCGCCACCTGCTGGTCGTCCTTCGGCAGCCGGTTGAGCGCCGAAGAGGTCGTCCGAGCCGAGCGCGCGGTCCGCGGGACCGGCCGCCGCATCCCGGTCAACTCGCGCGCGGCACAGCGCTGGGATCGCCTGACGCTCAATCGTCGGCGCCACAGAGGGAGCTTCGCGCAGCTCGTGGCGCTCAGCCGCAGCCTGGTGGCGAACGCCGATCGCAGCCGCCCGACCGAGTTGACGGCGACGCTCGACGACCTCCCGCTGCTCGCTCCGTCGCTCACGGAGGACGACCGGCAGGCGATGCTCGTCGAGCTCTTCCTCGGCGCCGTCGGACCCTTGGCGCAGACCTACGCGTGGACGCTGCTGCGCTTCGCGACCGAGCCGGACGCGGCGGCGCGCCTCCGACGCGAGTGGGACGAGGCCGCGCCGGGCTCGCGGCTGCACTGCACGGAGGCCTTCGTCCGGGAGGTGACGCGCCTGCATCCGACGAACGAGCGGATCACGCGTCAGGCGACGAGTGACACCACGCTCGGCGGCGAGCGCATCCCGGAGCTGACGCGGATCGTCCTGAACGTCGGTGCGCTGCACGGCGACCCGCGCTTCTTCGAGGAGCCGGGACGTTTCGCCCCGGAACGGTGGCTTGACGGCCGGCCGACCCCGAACAAGTTCGCGTACGTGGCCTTCGGCGTGGGCGGCCGGCGCTGCCTCGGCGAGACGATGGCTGTCACCGCAGTGACGGCGATGCTGCCCGCGCTCCTGCAGAACTGGGAGGTCGGCTTCGGCAAGCTCCGCTTCGCCTCGAAAGGCCGCTACCAGCCAGCCGAGAGCGTGCGGGTGACGGTGCGCGCGCGCTAGAGAAGCGTCCGGCGGAGCGCCGCGGCGAGCTCGCCGACTGAGAGAGGCCCGGCGAACTTCGCCTTGATCCTCCCGTCGGCG
>VAXK01000221.1 GCA_005885565.1 Actinomycetota bacterium | reverse complement strand
CCTCCGGCAGTCGTCCCGCCCCCACGCCCAGCAAGGCGACGGGCAGGTCCGACGACGAGGGGAGCGCCGGGGCCACGTCCGCCTGGAACCGCAACGCGGGCGCCCCGGCGAGCACGGACCGAGCGCCGACGACGCGCCACGCCGCGCCCGCAGCGAACTCGGCTTGGTCGCGAGCGTTGCGGTCGAGCGTCGCCCGGTAGTCCAGGCTGAAGAGGGCGGCGCCGAGCGCGACGGCCAGGAACGTCGTCACCGCCGCCGCCTGTGCGGGTCGCCGGGCGGCGCCGAGCGCGGCCAGACGCACTCCGATCGAGCCGGTTCGCGCGGCCCGCTCTGCGAGCCGGAGCAGGATGGGCAGCAGCCGAAGGAGGAGGACGGCCGAGGCGAAGAACGCGAGCGCCGGAACGAGCAGGAGGATGGGGCTCGCCCGGTGCGCGGCCGCGATCTGCGCGGGGTCGAGCGAGCCGGTCGACGCCGTCTGCCAGACGATGACGCCGAGGGCGGCGAGAGCACCCGTCTCGAGTGGCCCGACGAAACGCAGGCGAGGTGGGCGCGGCGCGCCGGCCGCGACGAGGAGCAGAGCGGCGACGGCCGTCGTCACGACGATCGCGAGCACCGTCCCGAGCGGCACGTGGCCGGCGGCGAGGAGCCCGCCGAGCGTGAGGACGAGCCCCGCCGCGCTCGGAACGAGCGCCTCCGTCGCCCGTGCGAGCCAGATCTGGCCGCGAGACGCGCCCAGGGTCGCGAGCTGCTCCTCGAGGACAGCGACCTCGCGGCGGCGGGCGGTGGCGGTGAACGCCGCGAACGCGAGGACGAGCGCCGCCCCCTCGCTTGCGACGAGCAGCAGGCGTCGCCGGGCGACCGAGCCCCGGTCGGCGAGCGCGGTCAAGAACGGGAGAGGCGCCGTCGCAGTGACGACACCCGGTGAGTCGCTGCGATCGAGCCGGACGATCTCGCGTCGCAGCCGCTCGACGAGCGCCCGCAGCTCGGATCCGTGCACGCGGTCCGGATCGAGCGGCGCCGTCGCGACGACGCTCGTCCCGACGCGGGCCTGGGCGAAGAGCCGGAGCGACCGGGGCATCGAGCGCAGAAGCACGGCGCGCCGCCCGAGCAGCGAGCGATCCGCGAGCACCGCCGGGTCGAGCGAGCCGCGGCCGACGACCACGACCGTGATCGGGCCGAGCCGAACGCGCTCGCCGACGCGGTGACGGCCTGTGAGTGAGAGCCCCTCGCAGACGTCGTTCGCGCACGGCGCCCGCGGAAGGCGCCCGGCGTCGACCTTCACGTCGCGGCGCGGGCGACCGGCGACGACCACCCGCGTCCCCCGCTCGTCCGCCGGGGCAAGCGGGTGCCAAACGCGGACGACACGAGACGGCTCCGTGACGTCCCGAAGCTCCGCGAGGGCGCTCTGGACCGGTGCAGCGTGGCGATCTGCCTGGAGCGGCGCCGTCGTGTAGACGACGCGGACCGCCCGTTTCGCCGGCGGCAGCGCGCGCAGGTGGAGGTGGACGTTCCGCTCCTGGGCGTCCGCGGCGGCGAGGCTGCTCCACCCGATGAGCGCTCCCGCGCCGCCGACGGCGGCCGCCGTGGCAGCCACGACGAACAGCCGCTCGCGCAACCGACGCAGCGCGAGGTGGAGAGGCTCAGCAACCCGAGGCATCCTGCGGCCATCTTGCCGCGGCTGGAAGGCGCTGCCTAGAGGATCGCGGGCGGCGCCGCCGAGGCTTTCTCGGCGAGGTCGGCGGCCTGCTCCAGCACCTCGAAGGCCTCCGCGGTCCGGCCCGCCTCGCGGAGGAGCTCCGCCCACGCACGGCAGGCCTGCACCGCTTCGCGCCAGTCGCCTCCCTGGCCGAGGAGCTCGACGGCTGTGCGGAAGCTGCCGTTCGCCTCGTCGATTTCGCCGCGCAGCGCGTGCGCCTGCGCCAGCGCGAAGTGCGCGCTCCCGAGCGGCGCGTCGCCGGTGAGCTCGAGCGACTGGGTCGCGCGCCGCGTCGCCTCCTCGTGGTCGCCGAGGAGCGCGGCCCGCTTCGCCTGCTGGGCTCGTACCGCGCCGAGGTCGCGCGCGTCGCCGCCGAGGTCGAACAGCCGCTCCGCCGCCTCGAGGTGCGGCGCCGCGTCCTCGGCCAGGCCGTCGAGGATGAGGATCTCGCTCGAGAGCAGGTGCGCCCGCGCGAGGTGGAGCGTGTCCTCCGTCGCCTCGAGGAGCGCGATCGCACGACGGAGGTGGCGGAGCGCCGCCCGTCCGTGGCCCTCCATCGCGGCCAGGCGCGCGAGCGACCAGTAGAGCCTGATGCGCGCGTACGGGTCGACGATCGCGCTCGCGCGCGAGGTGAGGTCGGTGAGGACCTCGCGCGCCTCCACGAACCGCCCGAGGTTCGACAGCGCGTAGCTCAGGTGCGTCCCGAAGCGCACGCGCGCGCTCGTGTCGTCCTGATCCTGGGCGGACAACTCGTCGAGGCAGCGCTCGTAGAGCTCGGCCGCCTGCTCCGGCCGGTCGAGGTCGAGGTACGTGTTGCCGAGCGTGATGTAGACGTCCGGGTGCGAGGTCGGCGAGACGCGCGGCGACTCGACCGACCGCTCGAGGTGCTCGACGGCCTCCTCGTTTCGCCCCGCCCGCGCGGCGGCGAGGCCGAGACCGAGCTCGGCGCGGATCGCCGCGTCGACGTCTCCGGCCTCGCTCGCCTCGCGCAGGACGTCGTGGAAGGCCTCCTCGGCGCCGGCGACGGACTCGCCGAGCCTGAGCCGAAGCTCCGCGTCCGAGAGCCGGATCTCGCGGTCCTCCTCGCTCGTCGTCATCGAGCCGGTCTCGAGGTACTGCGCCGATACGCCGAGCTTCCGGGCGAGCACCCTGATCGCGCGAAGCGACGGGCGTCGCTGGCCGCCTTCGATGCGTGAGACGTACGCGTAGCTGACGCCCGGGCCCGCGAGCTCGCGCTGCGACAGGCCCTTCTCGAGGCGCAATCGCCGCAGGCGCTGCCCGATCGATTCGCCCACGCTCATCGTCGCCGCCCGCATCTTCGTTGATGACCTGCATCGGCGTCAACCTGCTCCAGTCCGCTTGACAAGCGTGGTGCTTGACAACGGATGGCCGTCGATCGCTTGATGCCGCCCAGTAAAGCCCGGCACCGGCCGGGCGCTCAGGCATGCCTCGAAAGGAGGTGACTCATGCCTTCACGGATCTGGGCGCAGTGTGTTCTCCTGCTGCTCTCGCTGGCTGCCCTCGCGGCAACCTGCGCCGAGCTGACAGTCGGCCCGTAACTTGCGGCCACGCGGGGGCGGGGACCCCTCCGCCCCCGCCAATGACCGACCGGGTCGAGCGGCCGGAGGCGGAAGGTGGCGGCAGGTCTAGGCGCAGGCCTTTCGGGGTAGCATGGCGAAGATGGCGACGCGCGTGGACGACCCTCTGAGTACCGATGCCAAGCCTGCCCCGCATCAAGCGCACCCGGCCGCGCTCCACGGTGGGCGAGGCCGCCGCGCGCGCCGAGCCGCGTCTCGCTGAGCTCCAGGCCGGCGGCCTGACCTGGATCCACCTCGACGCGCCCACCGTCGACGAGGCGAACATGCTCGCCGACCGCTTCGGCTGGCATCCGCTCGACATCGAGGACGTCCTCTCCAAGCGCCAGCGCCCGAAGATCGACGAGTACGCGGACGACGGCTACCTCTTCGCCGTCCTGCACTTCCCGGTCTACGACAAGGCGATCCAGCGGCTGAACGCGGGCGAGCTCGACCTCTTCCTCGGGCCCGACTACCTCGTCACCCTCCCGGCGGTCGAGCTCCTTCCCGTCACGAGGCTCTTCCGTCGCTGCGAGGAGGACGAGGAGCTCCGCGACCGGCTCTTCTCGAAGGGCTCGGGCCGCCTCCTCTACGAGGTGCTCGACGACCTCTTCGACTACTGCTTCCCGATCCTCGACAAGATCGCGCACAAGCTCGACTCGATCGAGGACGCGATGTTCGAGGAGCGGGCCGAAGACGTCGTCCGCGACATCTCGAACGTCAAGCAGGAGATCATCAGCTACCGCAAGATCATCAAGCCCGAGCGCTCGACGCTGCGCCTGCTGGAGCGTCGCGTCGAGCGGTTCCTGCCGGAGGAGCTCGAGCTCTACTTCGACGACATCGTCGACTCCGCGGAGCGGATCTGGGACCTCCTCGACAACTACAAGGAGGTCGTCGACGGGCTCGAGGACACGAACGAGTCGGTGATCTCGCACCGGCAGAACGACGTCCTGCGCATCCTCACCGTCTTCAGCGTCGTCCTCCTGCCGCTCACGCTCATCACCGGGATCTTCGGGATGAACGTCCACTTCCCCGGCTTCGGCACCGCGGCCGCGTTCTGGGCGGTCGTCGGCTTCATGGCCGCGACCGGGATCGGGCTCGTCGCGTTCTTCCGCTTCAAGCGCTGGCTCTGACGAAGCTGAACCGCTCGACCTTCACCGGCTTCCGGGTGAGAAGGTCGAAGGTGCACAGGTGCTTGCCGAGCGGGCGGGGCGGCTTCGCCGCGAGCGAGATCGTGGTCGTGTCCCCCAGCGTGAACGCGTAGAAGCGCACCGGACGCTCATTCCGTAACAGCCGGATTCCGGTCGGCCGCGCCAAGCGCAGCGACAGACGGAGCGTGCCGCCGCGGCAGGCGTAGACGACGAGCTTCGCGTGCCGCTCGACGGTGCCGTCGAAGCGGACGTTCTCGGTCCACTGGCGAAGGCGGAAGGGCGGGTCGATCTGCCAGAGGCTGATGCCGTTCCCGGCGTCGGCGATCCTCCGCCCGGCGAAGAGGAGCGAGTCGGAGGCGACGACGTACCGCACATTCGGGCCATGACCGAACTTGTCCACGAGCCGGCCGTCCTCGTAGGGGCCGAGCGAGTCCTGCGGGATGCCGCCCGGCACGGCGGCCAGCAAGAGGTCGTAGACGCGGTCGAGCCGGCGGTTCCAGAACAGGTTCTCCCACACCGAGTTCCAATAGACGTCGCCGGTGTAGAGGTAGGCGACGGGCCCGCGAGCGCTCGCGTCGATCCAGCGCGGACGGGCGCCGACCGTTCCCGGCTGGACGAGCGACGCCTCGGCGGCGACGACGCGGCTCACGTTCACCGAGGCGCTGGCGAAGACGACGAGGAGCGCAACCGGGAGAAGCCAGGCGAGCCGCCGCGGCAGCAAGGCGAACGCAGCCGCCGCGATCCCCATCACCACGAGAACGACGAGCCGGAGGCTCAGGCCGGGCGCGTGGACGTGCAGCCGGTGGAACGGGACGAGCGTGAGCGCGTCGGGGATCGTCGCGGCGCTGACGAAGCGCGCCGTCGGCAGGTAGGCAACCAGGAGGAGCGCTCCCGCGACGGCCACTCCCATGGCGACCCGGGGGCGCGGAGCGCCGCGGTCGAGCCAGAGCGCGAGCGCGGGGAAGAGAATCGGCGCGAGGGCGAAGAGGTTCCGCTCGGCGAGGTGCCCGACGTGGCGCGAGGCGAAGACGCCGACCTCGGCGACGAGCCAGACGGTCACCGACGCGGCCACCGCGAGGTAGGCGCGCGCCTCCGCGCCGGCCGGCCGCACGGCGAGCAGCACGACGAGCGCGCAGACCGGCGCGACGCCGGTGAAGAGCAGCACGTCCGCGGCGTGGTAGAGGCAGAACCGGAGCGCGTCGCCGAGCGTGTAGTGCACCTCTCCCGCCGCCTGGTAGGCGCCGAAGAGCTTGCTCGCGGGCCCGCCGTTCCGCAGCTGCCAGCCCGCCCACCCCGCTCCCAGCGCGGCGAAGCCGGCGGCGCTCGGCCACAGGCGCGCGGCCCAGCGAAGCTCGCGATCGAGGAGCGCCTTGACCCCGACCGCCGTCACGAACGCCGGCGCCAGGACGACCGCCTGGAGCCGGGTCGCCGAGGCGAGCGCGATCGCGGCGAGGAGGAGGCCCTGCCGTGTGAGCGTCGGCCGGACGAGGGTCGCCGCCATCGCCCAGGCCGCGAGCACGAGCACCGGGTAGAGCGCCACGTCGGTCAGGATCAAGCCGGAATAGGCCAGGTCCGGAATGGCCAAGGCGAGGGCGGCCGCGACGAGAGCCAGGCGCGCCGACAGGAAGCTCCGCCCCCACAGGTAGACCGGCAGCGCCGTCAGCGACACGAGCAACGCCTGCATGGCCTTCAGGAGCGTGTAGCCGAGGTGGACGTCGGGCAGGCTGAGCGGCCCGCCCGCGAGCGCCGGGTACACGAAGCTGAAGAAGCTCGTCGGCCGGCCGAGCAGGTGGAGCGTCCCGTGCTCCCAGAGGCTGCGCGAGAGCTCCGCGTAGATGAGCTCGTCCGGCGCGATCCAGGGCGTGGGGATGCGCGTCGCCGCCCAGAAGCGCGCGAGCGTCGAGACGCCGACGAGCAGGCCGAGCCAGGGCAGCGCCGAGGACGCCCGAAGGGTGCGCACCGCCGAATCTTGGTAGAAGACCCGGTCGTGACGAAGCCGCTATGGGCGCCGTGGCGCCTCGAGTACATCCAGGCGGCCGACGAGCAGGAGGGCTGCGTCTTCTGCCTCGCGGCGGATGGCGACGACGAGGAGAAGCTCGTCGTCCACCGCGGGCGGCGCGCGTTCGTGCTGCTGAACAAGTTCCCCTACTCGTCGGGCCACCTGATGGTGGCGCCGTTCCGGCACCGTGCGCAGTTCGCCGATCTCGACGACGACGAGGCTCTCGAGATGCACCGGCTCGCCGGGGAGGCGCTCGAGGCGCTGGCCGCGACCTACCGGCCCGACGGCCACAACCTGGGCTGGAACCTCGGCCGAGTCGCGGGCGCCGGGATCGTCGACCACGTCCACCTCCACGTGGTCCCGCGCTGGTCGGGCGACACGAACTTCATGCCGGTCCTCGCCGACGTGAAGGTCCTGCCGGAGCACCTGGCCGAGACGCGGCGGAAGCTCAGCGCTGCGTGGCCCAGTCGGACCGAGTGACGGCGTAGAGCACGTAGTCCTCGCGCCCCCCGCCGGCCGGCATGAAGCCGCGCAGCGTGCCCTCGTACACGAAGCCGAGCTTCTCGAGCACGCGGCGCATCGCCGCGTTGCCCGCCGAAGTCGAGGCCTGCACGCGCTCCGCGCCCTCGCGGGCGAAGAGCCGGTCGACGAGCTGCCGGACCGCCTCGACGCCGTAGCCTCGCCCCCGGTCCCCGTCGGCGTAGAGCTCGATCCCGACCTCGAAGACGCCGGGCGGGAACGCGTTCGAGGGGCAGCGCGCGTCGATCTCGCCGACGAGCCGTCCGTCGACGTCGATAGCGAGCTTCAGGAAGCCGTCGTAGAGCCGCCCGGAGCGCTCGATCTGCCGCTGGATCGAGCGCCTCGCGCCGGGCGTGATCGGCGAGGTCGGGCTGGCGCGGAGCTTCCGCGCCTCCCAGACGACGTCGAACTCGTCGGCGCGAAACGGGCGAAGGGTGAGGGTGACCGGCTGCGAAGCGGACGACGGGGATCGAACCCGCGACCCTCAGCTTGGGAAGCTGATGCTCTACCAACTGAGCTACGTCCGCGTTTGCGCGCAACCATACCGTTCGCCCGACTCACAGCGCGGTCGGCCTTATCCCCGTCGAGGGAAGGCGGTAACGCTGTCTTGCTATGCCGCGCCCGCTGCCTACCTCAGGCGCTCCTCGCCCGCCGCTCGAGGCCGTCGGTGGTTACGCGACCCTGCTCGTCGATGCCGATCCGCTGGCGGTTCCCCACCGTCTCGGAGCGGAAGCGGCGTCGCCGGCCGCGGGTCACGACTACCGCCTCGGTCTCGCCTTGCGACTCGACGTCGTAGCCCTGCTCGAGTTTGGTCGCGAGCAGCTGCTCGAATTTCTCGCGCCTCTCCGCGAGGGCGGGTGTGGGCGTGGGCGGAATCCCGTTGCGATCGGGATGCGGTTCGACTGCGGCCATGACTGGCTCCTTTGGGTTCGGCCCCGGGCGAGAGTCCGCCGAAGCGGACTCTCGCCTCGTAGAGGCGCTCCGAGCCGCACGATTTCGCCGAGGCGGCTCTAGTCGGCAAGCCTTAGCGCTGGATGATGTTGTGGACCTCGAGCATCTCGGGCTCGCCCGAGAGCTCGATCCCGACGTCGCTCAGCACGGGCATCAGACGCTGACCGAACGCGTCGAACTGCTCGCGAGAGTCCCAGATCTCGCTGACCCGGAACTTGCCCTCCGAGCTGAAGGCGACGTGGTAGGCAAGCCCGTCGGGCGGCCATTCGCCCGACCCCTCGAGTCGACGGATCGTCTCGTCGTACTGCTCGGTCGTCACCTTAGGGGCGGTGAAGCGAGCAAGGACGGTCGCTCGGCGGTCCCCAACGGTCCGGGTCCGCGACTCAGGCATGGTGTTGGCCACAATGGCCTCCTTCATGTGGATGCTCCTGACGAAGCCGACCTAAAAGCGAACGGCCTCTTGAGCGGGCGGTCGGCTAGCGGGCCGAGGAAACTGAGTCAGAAGACGTCACGAACAGTACTACGTATCCCGACGCCCCGTCTGATTCCTCTGAAACGCGCTTCGGCGCCCGATTCGGCCCGCAGCGCTGGTCGGAGGGGTTCGCGTTTCGATTGGCGAAACGCCGAGCATCTATCCGTAGAACACCGATGGCGAAGGTAGACAGCGAGAGCGAGCTACTCGCGCGAGAGCTGGACAGCGTTGGGAGCAAGATTCTCACTCTTGACGCGCGCGTGACCGAAGTCGAAGCGGTGATCAAGCGTCTGGAGGCGGTAGCCCTCACGACTGCCCGCGCCTTAGAGGAAGTCTCCTCTCATTGGGATGCGGTCTACAGGGCGATGCGTCGCGCCGAGTAGGTCAAGCGGCGAGGCGGTCGAGCTGCGAAGGACAAGGCAGTGTCAGCGCCGATCAGGATCAACCTGTCTTGGGCGGAGACGCGGGAGGCGTTGTTCGAGGCGGAGTCGCCGGTTAGGCGATGTCGCGGAGGCGGTCGATGTCCGCAAGCGCGCGCAACTTGTTCAGGCACTGGTTCTCGATTTGCCGGATCCGCTCGCGGGTCACGTTGAACGTGCGGCCGAGCTCGTCGAGCGTGTGCGGGTGCCGGCCCTCGAGCCCGTAGCGGAGCTCGAGCACGCGCCGCTCGCGCTCACCGAGCGCCGAAAGACTCCTGCGCAGCTGCTCGTTGCGCAGCGTCGTCTCCGCCGCCTCCTCCGGCAGGAGCACCGACTCGTCACTGAGAAGGTGCCCGAGTTCCGACTCCTCTTGGTCACCGACCGGCTGCTCGAGCGAGACCGACGTCTCGGAGCTGCGGCGGATCCGATCCACTTGCTCGAGCTTGAGCTCGAGGTCAAGCGCGATCTCCGCCGAGGAGGGCTCGCGGCCGAGCTGGGCGCGGAGCGTTCCCTCGCTGCGCACGATCTTGCTCAGCTTGTCGACGACGTTGACGGGCAGGCGGATCGTGCGCGCCTTGTCGGCGAGCGCCCGCGCCACCGCCTGCCGGATCCACCAGGTCGCGTAAGTCGAGAACTTGAAGCCGCGGCGGTGGTCGAACTTCTCCGCCGCACGCACCAGCCCGATCGTGCCCTCCTGGATCAGGTCGAGAAAGGGCAGGCCCTGCTTGCGGTAGCGCTTGGCGATCGAGACCACCAGACGCAGGTTCGCCTCCACCAGCTCGTGCTTCGCCCGCTGGTCGCCGCGCTCGATCCGCTTCGCCAGCGCGACCTCCTGCGCCGCCGTCAGCAGCGCGACCTTGCGGATCGCCGTGAGGAACAGCTGCAGCGAATCCGTCGAGACCTCAGGCGCTCCGAGCGCGGCGCGGGCGTCCACATCGATGCACGGCTCTTCCAGCGACCCCTGCCCCGGCGGCCCCGCGATGACGTCCTCCCCCATTGAGCGACAAGGTAGCCGCGATCACCGGCCGCTGTGGACAGCCCGCCGCCTCGGCTCGCGCCAGAGAGCCGGCTCAGGTGTGCGTGATCGTGACCGGCGTGCCGAGCGGGAGCATGCGTGAGAGGCGCAGGATCGTGCGGTTCGTCATCCGGATGCAGCCGTGGCTGACGTCGTGGCCGACGCCGGACGGGTCGTTCGTGCCGTGCAGACCGATGCGGCCGTCGCCGCCGAAGCCGAAGCGCGTGAACACGTTCGAGTGCGCCGAGAGGCCGAACGCGAACGCGCCGTACACGCTGCCGGGGTCGGGCGGACGGATTCTCGAGACGATGTAGTACGTGCCCGCCGGCGTCGGGGTCACCGCGCGACCTACGCCGATTGGGGCGCGGACGACGGCGGAGCCTTCGCGCCACACCGTGAGCCGGTGGCCGCGGAGGTCGATCTTCACGCGGTACTGGTCCCTGTAGATCCGCACCTGTGAGCGGGAAACCCAGCCGCTGCTCCCGTTGGGACGCGTCGGCAGGGAGACGAGCGCGCGGCGCCGGTGGAGCGAGCGCACCAGGAAGGAGAGCAGCGTGCCGTCGTCGGTCGGGCTGGTGAGCGTCTCCCGGACGCGGCTCGAGGCTTCCGAGCCGTAGACCGAGACGTGCGGGACCCGCGCGTAGGCGACGAAGACGGCCTGGCGCACGCTCGGCCCGACGCCGGGCTGCGTGTGCGCGCGGGCGCTCTCCGCGCCGACGGAGGCCGCCATCAGAGCAGCGCAGCCGGCCGCGATTACCGCGCGGCGCACGTCAGCCGGTCAGGTTCGGCCGGCCGTGCGTGACGCGCAGGCCCGCGCCGTGGACGCCGGTTCCGGTCTTCTTCTTGTGCTTCTTCTTTTTCTTGTGGCCGGTCGTCGTCGTGTGCGTCGTGGTCGTGTGGCGCGTGCTCGTCGAGTGGGTGGTCGTCGACGAGCTCGACGGCGTCGTCGTGGTCGTTCCGGTCGACGTGGAGGACGACGACGTGGAGCCGGTCGACGTCGTCGTCGGGGTCGACGTGGTCGTCGTCGCCGTCGAGGAGGAGGACGAGGTGGAGTGGGTCGTGGAGTGCGTCGTCGTGGAGGTCGTGGTCGACGCCGTGGTGGTCGTGGTCGTCGTCGTAGTCGTCGTAGTGGTCGACGTCGAGCAGTACTGGTACTGCCCGGGGGTCGAGCAGTATTGGTAGCCGTACGTGTAGCCGAGCAGGCCGCGGCCGCTCGCGTAGCCGATCGTGGCCAGCGCGACCATCGCGAGCGCGACAAGCCCTCCCGCGGCGAGGCGCCGAGCCCAGCCGGCGCCTACTCGTCTGATCAGCCTGGTCGTCTTATCCACCTTCAAAGGATCGTAGGGAGTGCGACGGACGGTTCATCACCCGTCTGGAGGTTCGTTCGGCGCCGCTCGGTTCCTGCCGTGCAGGGTTTCGCGGCCCACGCGGGTCTTCTCTCATGGGGCCCGCGCTTGCGGCCGCGGGCTCCCCTCGCCCCTTAGTAGCCACCGCGACCGGCGAGGAGCTCGTCCCAGACGTGCTGGACGAGCGTCGGCTCGGCGACGACGAGTCGCAGCGGGTACGGAAGGCGCGCGCGCACCTCGTCGACGAGGTCCGGCGCGGGGTCGGCGATCGCGACGACGAGCTCGTCGCCGGCGACGCAGATCGGGACGGCGCGGCAACGCCGGCCGACCTCCGGGTCGAGGAGCGCAGCGTCGCGCGGGTTCAGGCACGCCGTCTCGAGGTCGACGTACTCGAGCTCGTACTGGTGCGCGAGCGCGCGAGCGAGCTCCTGCTCGTAGATCCAGCCCCGCCGCAGGAGGACCTCGCCGACCCGCTGATTCGTCGCCTGCGCCTCGGCGAGCGCCTCGGCCAGCCGTTCGGGATCGATCAGCCCTCGCTCGGCGAGGATCGTGCCGAGGAGCGGCCGCATGCGGAGCGGCACAGGTGGATCGGAGTACGTCCCAATAGTCACAGCCGTCACGAAGATCGGCGTTTTCGAGGGTCGCCCTATCCCCGCAAAGGGGCACAAACCAAGGTCAAGGCCAAGCGGTCCAGCCGAAAGCGGTTCCACACCTGCCTGTGGAAACTGTGGAAAACCGGCTCGCCGTGCTGCCCGCAAAGGCGAACCTTGGCCGCGGACGAGTCTATGACGCGGGCCGCGGATGAGAAGGGGCCTGTGTCGAAAGTGCAACCAAACTGCGACCTTTTCGTGCACTCCGCCCCGCCCGCGCGGGTGGCCCGGCACGATCGACGGCGTGCGGACGCGCGCGCTCGTCACCGGGATGATCCTCGTCGCCGCGCTCGCCGGCTGCCGAATCGGGATCCACCGCGCGGGCCCTCCGCCGTCGCCGTACTGCCGCTCCGGCGATCCGCTCGCGGGCGTCTACCATCCCTCGCGGCTTGTCGTGAAGAGCCGCTGCCGGATCGCGGTCGGCACCGTCGAGGTCGTGCGCTTCGAGGCCTACGACGGCGACGTCCACGTCGAGCTGCGGCTCGATCCCGGGCAGGACGGGCTCCTCTCGCGTGGGAACGCACGGCTCGCGGGCAACCTCCTCCTCGAGATCGTCCCGCTCGACCGCGTCCGCGTCCCGATCCCACGGGTCGGCTCGCGCGTGAGCGCGGTCGGGCCGCTCGTCGACGACACGGCCCACGGCTGGCGCGAGATCCACCCCGCGTGGGCGATCAGCTCGGGAACGATCGTGCCGGCCTCGGCGGAGGAGCTCCGGCGCCTTCGTCTGCTCCTCTCCGGCGTGGACGGCGCGGCGGAAGAGGACGACGGCTAATAATTCGAGGCACAAGCAAGCTTCTGGAGGGGTGGGAAATGGCTGCACAGGACCTCGAGTCGACCGCCCGCGCGCTGGTCGCCGACAACAAGGGAATCCTCGCCGCGGACGAGAGCGACGGGACGATCAAGAAACGCTTCGACTCAATCGGAGTCGAGTCGACGGAGGAGAACCGGCGCGCCTACCGCGACCTGCTCTTCACCACCGAGGGCGTCGAGGAGTTCATCAGCGGCGTCATCCTCTTCGACGAGACGATCCGCCAGAGCTCGAGCGACGGGACGCCGTTCCCACATCTGCTCGAGCGGCGCGGGATCATCCCCGGGATCAAGGTCGACAAGGGCGCCAAGCCGCTCGCGAACGCGCCGGGCGAGACGATCACCGAAGGGCTGGACGGGTTGCGCGCGCGGTTCGAGGAGTACCGCGGGCTCGGCGCACGGTTCGCGAAGTGGCGCGCGACGTACTCGATCGGCGACGGCATCCCGAGCGAGTACTGCGTCTGGACGAACGCGCACGCCCTCGCGCGCTACGCGGCGCTGTCGCAGGAGGCGGGGCTCGTCCCGATCGTCGAGCCCGAGGTGCTGATGGACGGCGACCACTCGATCGAGCGCAGCTTCGAGGCGACCTCGCGGGTGCTGCACGCGGTCTTCACGGAGCTCCGCGACCAGCGCGTCCACTTCGAAGGCATCCTCCTCAAGCCGAACATGGTGCTCTCGGGCTACTCGGCCCCGCAGCAGGCCTCGCACGACGAGGTTGCAGAGCAGACGCTGCGCTGCTTCCGGCGCCACGTCCCGGCGGCGGTCCCGGGGATCGTCTTCCTCTCGGGCGGCCAGTCCGACGAGGACGCGACGGCGAACCTGAACGCCCTGAACGCGCGCGGCCCACACCCGTGGGAGCTCTCGTTCTCGTACGGGCGCGCGCTCCAGGCGCCGGCGCTCAAGGCGTGGGGCGGCGACCCCGCGAACGTCGAGGCCGCGCAGAAGGCGTTCTACCGGCGGGCGAAGTTCAACAGCGCCGCACGCGCGGGCTCGTACGCGCCGGAGATGGAGCGGGAGCCCGTCACAGCCTGACGACGAACCAGCCGTTCACGTTGTCGCAGAGCACGACGCCCGGCCTGTCGTGTACGTACGCGTAGAGTGCGAGGCCGCGGAAGGTCAGCTGGCGGCGGCCGTCCGGTCGGCGGACGACGCCGAAGCGGCCGCGGATGCCGGCGAGGCGGGCGGGGACGCGAGCGCCCTTGGGGACGACGAGCGGCGGCCACGCCTTGGCGCAGGAGCCGGTGCAGCGGATCTTCCCGCCGGCCCGCTTCTCGACCGTCCAGTAGTAGAGCGGCAGCTTGTCGCGCCGCGCGAGCACGTTCCCGAACTGCTTCGTGGAGAGCTTCGTCACGGGCGCCGGCGCGGCCGCCGTCGGGGCCGTCGCGAGGACGAGCGCGGCGACAGCGGCGGAGAGGAAGACGAGGAGTCGCATACGACCCTAGTCGCGTGAGTGCGGCTTCTGTTACGCCGTCAGCGGTACTCGAGGCCCGAGATCTGCGACAGCTTCTCGAGTGCGTGGCGTGCTTCGATGCGGCGGACCGTGCCGGAGCGCGAACGCATGACGATCGAATCGGTCGCCGCGCCGCCCCTCGTGTACTGGACGCCGCGTAGGAGCGCGCCCGTCGTCACGCCCGTGGCCGCGACGAACACGTCCTCGCCGGCCACCAGGTCGTCGGTCGTCAGGACGCGGTCGATGTCGTAGCCGCCGTCGACGAGCGCCTGCCGCTCCTCGTCGTTCCGCGGCCAGAGCTTCCCCTGGAGCGCACCGCCAGAGCACTTGATCGCCGCGGCCGCGATCACTCCCTCGGGCGTGCCGCCGATCCCCATGAGCAGGTCGACGCCGGTCCCGCTCTGCGCCGCCGCGATCGCCGGCGCGACGTCGCCGTCTCGAATCAGCAGCACCTTCGCGCCTGCCGCGCGGAGCTCCGCGATCAGATCCTCGTGGCGGTCGCGCTCGAGGACGACGATGGAGATCTCGCGCGGGCTGACGCCTTTGGCCTCGGCGACTAGCGTGACGTTCTCCGTCGGCGATGCGTCGATGTCGATCGCGTCCGCCGCCTCCGGGCCGCAGGCGATCTTGTCCATGTAGAGCGCCGCGCCCGGGAAGAACATCGTCCCGCGCTCGGCGAGCGCGATGACGGCGATCGCGTTCGGCTGCCCGAGCGCCGTCAGACGCGTGCCCTCGAGCGGGTCGACGGCGACGTCGACCTCGGGGCCGGTGCCGCTGCCGACGCGCTCGCCGTTGAAGAGCATCGGAGCCTTGTCCTTCTCGCCCTCGCCGATCACGACGACGCCGTCCATCGAGACGGTGTCCAGCATGAAGCGCATCGCGTCGACGGCCGCCTGGTCGGCCGACTCCTTGTCGCCGCGGCCGATCCAGCGCGCCGCCGCCATCGCCGCCGCCTCGGTGACGCGGACGAGCTCGAGCGCGAGGTTGCGGTCGGGCGCAGCAGCCGACGGGCTCTCCCCGGCCGCGCGGGTGACCTGGCTCACGCGGCCATCCTACTGCGGCCCGGATCGAAGCGCCTCCGCGCGGCTTTCCGTCGCTCTCTCGTCACGGTGGCTGCCACCGGACCGGTCCGAAGCGGACAGGCGCCGACCGGCGGCCGGAAGCCCTTCGTACGACTTCCGTGTGTCTTCGGTGTCAGTCTCGCGACTGTGGCTGCCACCGGGACGTGGCTCGGACGGTCGAGGGTCGGAAGGATGCCGCGGCGGCCTACATGCGCTCGGGCGCTTCCACTCCGACGAGGTCGAGCGAGCTCGCGATCACCGTCTGCGTCGCCCGGCACAGGCCGAGGCGGAACGCCTCCGTGTCGCTGCCGAGCACGCGATGCTCGTGGTAGAAGCGATGGAAATCGTCGGCCACGCGGATCGCGTAGGTCGGCAGCGCGTGCGGGCCGCGCCGCTCCGTCGCCTCGGCGACGACCCCTGGGAGCTCGGCGAGCCGCTTCACGAGGTCGCGCTCCTCGCGCGCCAGCGGGCCGATCGGGCGCGCCGCCGCCTCCGCGCCGGCCGCGTTCCGCAGGATCCCCGCGATCCGCGCGTGCGCGTACTGCACGTAGTACACGGGGTTCTTCTGGCTCTTCTCGGCGGCGAGGTCGACGTCGATGTCGATCGTCTGGTCGGGGCCGCGTGAGACGAGGTACCAGCGGGCGGCGTCGACGCCGATCTCGTCCATGAACTCGTCGAGGAAGACGACCTCGCCGCGGCGCTTCGACATCTTCGTCTGCGCACCGCCGCGCGTCAGGTGGACGAGCTGGTACAGGAGCACCTCGACGCGAGACGGGTCGTAGCCGAGCATGGCCGCGACGGCCGCGTACCACTTG
>VAXK01000220.1 GCA_005885565.1 Actinomycetota bacterium | reverse complement strand
GTTGAGCGCGCCCGTGCGGCCGACGCGGATGAGGATCCGGTTCAGCCGCGTGGTCGCGGTCAGCGGCGCCCACTTGTAGGCCCGCGCCCAGCGCGGCCGCTCGTGCAGGGAGCCGAGGCGCCGCTGCTGGTCGAACGCGTCGACCTTGATCACGATCCCGTCGATCTCGTAGTCGAGCTCCACGCGCCTGGTCTCCCAGACACGGCAGGCCTCCGCGACGGAGGCGACGTCCTCGTGGCGCTCCGCGAACGGGTTCGTGCGGAAGCCGTGCGCCCGGAGCCACTCGAGGGCGGCCCAATGTCCCTCGACCGGGAGGCCGTCGCGCACGCCGAGGCCGTGGACCCAGATCGACAGCGGTCTCTGCGCTGTGATCGTCGAGTCCTTCTGGCGCAGCGAGCCCGCGGCGGCGTTGCGCGGGTTCGGCGTCGGCTTCTTCCCCTCCGCGACCAGGCGCTGGTTGAGCTCGTTGAAGCCCGAGAGCGGCAGGTAGACCTCGCCGCGCACCTCGAGGAGCGGCGGCGGCGTCTCGCGGCCCTCGAGCTGCATGCGCATGGAGATCGCCTTGATGGTGCGGAGGTTGGGCGTGACGTCCTCGCCGCGCCTTCCGTCGCCGCGCGTTGCGCCGCGCACGAACACGCCGTCCTCGTAGATCAGGTTGATGGAGAGCCCGTCGATCTTCGGCTCGGTGACGTAGGCGACGTCGCTCGTGCCGAGTCGCTTGCAGACGTCGTCGTGCCACTTCTCGAGCCCTTCGTCGGTCGTGACCTTCTCGAGCGACCCCATCGGCGTCGGGTGGTCGACCTTCTCGAACTTGTCCGAGGGCGGCGCGCCGACCCGCTGCGTCGGCGAGTTCGGCGTCTGGAGCTCGGGATGCTCGCGCTCCAGGACGAGCAGCTCGTCCCAGAGGCGGTCGAACTCGGCGTCGGAGATCTCCGGGTCGTCGAGGACGTGGTAGCGATACAGGTGGTAGTCGACGAGCTTCCGGAGCTCCTCGACGCGCTTCCGGACGCTCGCGCTAGAGACGGCCAAGGAGCTCCTCCGCGCGCTCGACGAAGGCGTCCGGCCCGGTCGCCTCGAGCCGCTCGCGCGTGTGGATCCCGCCCCAGCCGACCGCGACGGCGTAGACGCCTGCCCGCTTCGCCGCCTCGACGTCGAACGGCGAGTCGCCGACGCACGCGGCCTCGTCGGGTCGGGCGTCGAGCAGCTCGAGCGCGCGCAGTATCCCGTCGGGATACGGCTTGTTGCGCTCGACGTCGTCGCTCGCGACGACCGCGTCGAAGAGGTGCGCGAGCGGCAGGACGCGGAACGCGAGCCCGACGGTGACCTGCCGCTTGGCGGTCACGATCCCGAGCCGCCGTCCCTCCTCGTGCAGCCGCTCAAGCGCCTCGACGACGCCGGCGCACGGCTGGAGCTCGTCGTGGAGCGGAAGGTTGTGCTCGCGGTAGCTCGCGACGAGATCGTCGACGCGGGTCGGGTCGAGCGCACGCATCTGGTCGTCGAGCGTCGCGCCGCCGACGTGCGCGAGAAGCGCCTCGTCCGGGATCTCGCGCGCAAGCACGGTCCGCGTCGCGTGCCGGAACGACGCGAGGATCATCGCGCCGGAGTCGATCAGCGTGCCGTCGAGGTCGAAGAGGACGACCGGAAAGCGCATCGAGTTGATGCTAGCGAGGGCTACGATCGGCCTCGTGCGGACGCTCGCGCTCGGCCTCTGCTGCGTGAAGCCGCTGCCGCCGAAGCCGGGTCGCGGCGCGCCGGCCTCCGCTGCCGGAACACGACCGGCCACGGCTTCTTCCTGAGCCGTCGGCGCTCGCACGCCTCCTGACGGGCGCCGCCGCGCGCCTCTCGTCACCGATGCGTGACACTGCCGCGCCGGTGGCTGCCACCGAGACGCCGGCGCGGGGCGCAGCGCGAAGCGGGCTCGCGCGGCGGCGTCACACTCTCGTGACGGTGGCTGCCACCGGGACTCGTCTCACGGGGACGCGGCGGATCAGGCGTAGTCGATCCACACGAGGTAAAGGCCCCACGGCGGCGCCGTCTGTCCCGCCTCGGCGCGCGAGCGGCCTTCGAGGAGAGCCGCGATCCGCTCGGGCGGCAGCTCGACCATCGTGCCGACGAGCGTCCGCACCATGTGCCGGAGGAAGCTGTCCGCGGTGATCTCGAAGTCGAGGTGGTCGCCTCGGCGGTGCCACGCCGCGGCCGACACCTCGCGCACGAAGACCCGATGCTTCGTCTCCGTCGGCGTGAACGCGGTGAAGTCGTGATCGCCGAGCAGGAGGTCGGCGGAGTCCGCCAGCCGCTCCTCGTCGAGCGGCCGCGGCAGCCACCAGCTGCGCCGGTGCTCGAACGGCGAAGGCGCGCGGCGCCGGAAGATCCGGTACCGATACGTTCGCGACCGAGCCGAGCTGCGGGCGTGGAATCCCTCGGCCGCCTGCTCGACCGCCACGACGGCCATGTCGTCGGGAAGGAGGGCGTTCAACGCCTCGACCACCCGCTCCGGCGGCGGGCCGCCGTCGACCTCGACGCTCGCCACCTGCCCCAGCGCGTGGACGCCCGTGTCGGTGCGCCCCGCCACCGCCATGTCGCCCCACCGAGGGAAGACTCCGTCGAGCGCAGAGCGAAGCGAGCCTTCGACGGTGCGGAGCCCTGGTTGAGCAGCCCAGCCGCGGAAGTCGGTGCCGTCGTACTCGAGCGTTAGCTTGAGCCGCACGTCAGGGCATCCTGACGTTCGTTGTCAGGACTGCCTTATGCTCTGCTTGTTTGCGCGTCGTTTGGTACACTCTAGTCGATGACGAAGGACACGTTCCTGCTCCAGCGCATCCAGCCCGCGATGGTCGGGCTGATCGACGGCTCGCTGTCCACCCTCGCCCCCATCTTCGCCGTCGCGCTGGCGACCCATCGGCCCCACTACGCGTTCTTCGCCGGCCTCGCGACGGCGATCGGCGCCGGAGTGAGCATGGCGTTCTCGGAAGGGCTCTCCGACACCGGCGAGCTGACGGGCCGCGGCAACCCCTTCGTTCGCGGGTCGATCACCGGCGTCGGAACCTTCGTCGGCGGAGTCCTCCACACGCTGCCGTTCCTGATCCCCCACTACCGCGCCGCGCTCGTCCTCGCGGTCATCGTCGTCGGCTTCGAGCTCGTCGTCCTCGCCTGGCTGCGCTGGCGCTACTTCGAGGTCGGCTTCGTGCGCGCGCTCGCCACCGTGACGCTCGGCGGCGTCATCATCGCGGCTATCAGCGCCGCTCTCGGCAACGCAGCCTAGCTGCCCGACCGCTCATTTTCAGGCTTCGCCTGGGCGGTTGGTACGGTGACCGAATCAATCGCAAACGGCTCCTCACGGTGGGATCGATCGCTCTCGGCACCGCGCTGGCCGTCCTCGGGATCGTCGGAGCGAACGGCAAGCTGATCGCGATCGTCGCGGTCGTAGGAGGCGGCCTTCTAACAGTCGTGGGCGTCCTCACGAGGGAACAGCGAGGCTGAGGCTCTCGAGTCCGCAGATCACCGTCGCCGTCGTGACGAGGCAACAGGGGTCGACGTGCAGAGGCGATCCGGCCTGGCCTGCGCCGGTCGAGATCCTCCGATTCGGCGGGCCCAGCCAGCGGCCGTCGGGCTGCTGGAGGTCGGCCAGCGCGCTCAACACCCGAGGTAGGCGTGGGTCGCCGAGGGCGCCTCGCGCGTGGACCCAGCCGCCCAGCCACAGGGCCAGCGCAAAAGGCTCGGGTGAGATCGCGACCGAGGACAGGAACAGCCGTGCACGGGCGAAAACTCTCGCGCTAACCCCCTCGGCCGTACGCTCGTAGGCCGCGAGCGCTTGTAGGGCCCGGTACGTCGCAACCAGGCGAGTTCCCCACCGGTGGGAGTTCCAGCCTCCGTCCGGGCTCTGCGCGGCGACGAGGCCGGCAGCGGCCGCGGAAGCGGCGTCGCCGACGTCCTCATCCGCGCGAAGAAGGGCCGAGAGGACAGCTCCCATCACCTCTGCTTCGCCGTGCTCGCGCGCGACTGCTTGCCAGCCGGCCGGCGGCGCCCGATCGACAGTCGCGAGAGCCTCGAGCGCAAATGCCGTCGTCTCGCCGTCCGCCTCGGCGGCGTCGTTCCATCCCCACCCCACCGCCGGACGATGGTGGGCCACGAGCCATGCGCACGTGGGAAGCAGCTCTTCGCGCTGACGCCGATCGCGGGCGAGAGCGGCCGCCACGTACGCCGTGACGAACGTCGCCGCGTCACCTACGGCAGCGTCCACGTCGTAGTCGTTCCAGGAGGCGTCCGGGCCTCGTGCACGTAGCAGGTAGCCGGTGGCGCCGTCGACCATGGCGCGGGCGTCGCGTGCAAGCTCGTCGCGCGCTGCGCGAGCCTGAGTCAGCCGCAGGGTTCGGCTCGAGGACTTGGCCGGCGTGTCGGCGTCGACGACGGGCCACAGGTAAAACGTCGCCGAAGGCGCGCCCCCCTCGGCCCCGACGGCGACGAGCGCGAGCTGGAGCCCGATGTCGTAGCGCGCGGCGACGTCCGCGAAGACGGCAAGCCGGCTGGTGTCGAGCCCGAGCGCCCGCGCCGCCAGGTCGAGGAGTCGCTCGACACCCTCGTGTGTCGTCCATCCCCACGCCGACGCGAAGAAGAAGAGCCGCTGATTGACGGAACCGCTCTTGGACGTCGTCTGGAGCAGAAGCGGGCGCGGGTGGGAGAACGGATCCGCCGGCCCGCGAAACGCATCGTAGATCTCGCGTGCCGGCGCAAGGTCGGGATTCGTGCCCACGACCTCGCCGAACGAGGCGGCCGGGTCGAGGGCGGGCCACGTGTAGGCCTTCGACCTGAGAGCCTCCCCTGGGACGAGGTCGTAGCCGACGACCTCCACCGGCCCCGCGACCGGACACCCGTAGCGCCGGGCGACCTCGCTGAGCGCTGCCGCCGGGTCCGCAAGCCTCGACGCGAGCTGGGACGGACCGAGCCAGCCGGTTCGGAAGTACAGCGAGCCACGGAACCAGTCCGGCGCCGCGTATGCGAGCCCGTGCATCAGCTTCGACGGGAACGCCGGCGGGATCCCGCTCAGGTGAACCTGGAGCAGATCCCAGAGCGCTGGGGCATCGATCCCGGTGCCCTCCGCTACCTGCGCCGCGGCGTCGAGGTACCGCGTCCAGTTGCCCCCGAGATCCGTTCGGTGGTCGGTGACGTCGACGGTGCAGCGAAGGGCGACCGAGCTCGTCGCATCGACCTTCAGCGAGAGCTCGAGGGGGAGGCCGGTGGAGGTCAGGAGCGACGGCCAGCACGGATGCGAGTCGTAGAACTCGATCGGCTCCTCGATCAGCGCGAAGAGCTCGTGCGCGACCGACGCCGGGTCGTCGCGAATGGCAAGCGCGGCTGCGACGTCGCCGAAGACCGCCGCCAGCCGCTCCGCCACGCTCACGGCAGTGGGCGCCCCCATTGGCGCAGGTGCGCGCGGAGCAGAGCCGCGGCCTGCCGCGGTTCTTCGAGCAGGCAGAGGTGCCCCGCGGCGGGGAGCTCGACACGCTTCGACGACGCGATCGCCCCGACGACGAGCTCCGCGCAGCGCCTGAAAGCGGGCAGCTCCTCGCTGCCGACCACCACGAGCGTGGCGGCCTCGATCGAGCGAAGCCGATCCAGGTCCTGGGGAGGAGTCGTCAAGAGTCGCATCGAGCCGTCGGCGAGCTCCCGCCACGAGTGTCGTCCGATGACGTCGGCGAGGCGCCGCCGGAGCTCCGGACGGCGGTCGACGCCCTTGAAGATGTCGGGCGGGGACCGCATCCACAACGCGGCCAGCTCGGCGCCGGTTCCGCCGTCGTGGTGGAGGCGGGCGAGCTGGGCGTAGCGGGTCGCGGCGGCCGCGTCCTCGGGCCCGCCGGCGAGCGCGGGCGCGCAGAGCGTGAGCGAGGCGAAGGCATCGGGATACTCGACTGCGATCTGGAGGGCGACCATCGTCCCGAAGGACAGGGCGACGAGATGCCTGGCCCCCTGCTCGTGCGCGAGTTGACCCAGGCTAAGGGCAAGGGCGCTCAGGTCCTCGCCCGGCCGGATCGCTCGTGACGCGCCGTGGCCGGGAAGGTCGATCCCGATGTGCTCCCACTCGGGCAGAAGCCGCCACAGCTCGCCCCAGACGCTCGAGTCCATGCTGTACCCGTGGACCCACAGCACGTTCTCTCCCACACCCGGCCGAACGCGCGCCGCGATGCCGTCGCCCAGCGCAGCGACCGCCGTGTCGTCAGTGGTCACGGTCACGAAACTCCTCACAGAACGCGCGGTACTCGATCACGGGGCGGTCGCTCGGCGCATAGCGCGGGGGAGCGTCGGTGACGAGATGCTCCCAGACGCCGATGTCTTGATCGAACGCGCGTCGGCTGCCCTGGAGCAGCGACATGATCGTCTCGTCACTCGGTCCGGCGCCGTCGTCAGAGCGGACGGCGAGCGAAAGCCGGATCACCGACGCGCCGTCAGGCGTCGGGGTTGCCGCCGTGAACACGACGTGCGAGCGGTCGCGCGGGCCGAGCTCGGTCGCGACGAGCGTGGGGCTGAAGACGCGGGCGCAGAACCGCGACTCGACGCTCTCCCCGAGGGTGTCGACGTCCTCCTGCCAGGGATTGGGACGTCGCGTCTCGAAGACCGACTCGACCGTAAGCTCGCCGTGGTCACCCCGCCGGAGCTGCAGTCTCGGCGTGCGCTTGAGCCCGTGCACAGCCTTGAAATGGTCGGCGTCGAAGACGTTCTCGATCACGTACTCGGACGGGACGCGAACGGTCAGCGTGAAGCCCGGAACGAAGACGTGCGTCTCGACCAGGCTCGCCAGGAACTCGGTGAAGCCGTTCGCGTATCGCTCGCGAAGGAGGACGAAGACGCAGCCGCCGAGCTCGACCGTCGTGTAGCCGCGAACGCAGTAGCGCCGTCGGGACCTGCCGAGCGCGATCCGGCGGCCGTGGAAGGGGCAGACGATTACGTCGCCGTCGAGCTCGCCGCCGTGGGCGAGGTTCGCGCCGCGATGAGGGCAGACTGCGTCGAAGGCCCCGAGCGCCTCCGTCCGGCGTACGAGGACGAGCGGCAGTGCTCCGATTGCCGTCGGTGTGAGCGGCGCGAGGGCGTCGCGCGTAAAGGCGACCTGGTGCCAGCCGAAGTACATGCAACCTCCACGACGGCGAGTGGTGGGTCTCCACCAGTCTCGGCGATCTGCACTGAGCGTGCAAGGAGCCTCGTCAGGGCGGTCTCGTAATCCGGTTGACAAACAGTGCCCCGGCTTCGTAAGCTCGGCGACGGACGCGCCGCCTCGGCTGTGCCTTCCGCGTCGGCGCCGCCAAGAAGCCTGGTTTCGAGCCAAGGAGGTGCGCCTGACGCAAACGTGAATCGGCTCAGCAGGCAGTTTGGGGCTTGCTTCTCTGCGGCGGCAGTCGCAACTGCAAATCCTCGGAGAGAGGGTGGTCGAAAGATGGCACGTCCACGTGACCCAAACCGCAAGATCAATCAGATCCACGGCGTGGCACCGCACTTGGGGGCGGCGACGCCCGCGGTACGCGAGCTGACCGTCCAGGACCTCCACGACTTGGAGACGAAGTTCAAGGGGGAGGCCACTGGAAACGCGACGGTCGAGGCCTTGACGGTCGACGACCTCCAGAGTCTCGAGAACGTCTTCCAGGCACAGCGGCAAGACGCAGCCAAGAGGGCCCAGCGCGAAGGGGCGCCCGGCCCGACCGAAGCCGAGCCGATCGACTGGTCGATCTCGTGCTGCTCCTGCACGCCGTGCTGTTGCTGCGCCGCCGCCGAGGTAGACCCGTTCGCGGCGTAGCAGCCGCGCGACAGAGAGCCCAGCCGGCGCCGGAAGTGCTCTGCGCCTCCGGTGAACCGCGGTCCGTCGCTGTCGCCCGATGACGGTCGACGGCACAGGCCTGCAGCTGATCCGGCTCGACGACGGGCGGGTCGTCCTGAGCCGCGGGATCGCCAAGGTCCTGCTCGCGGGGGAGGGTGCCGACTCGGTGGCGGAGGCGCTGCTGCCGCTGCTCGACGGGACGCGAGAGCGTGCCGAGATCGTCGACGCCTTCCCTCGTCCGCTCAGGCCCGAGGTCGACCGCATCCTCGGCAGGCTGATCGACCGGCGGCTGGTCGGGCCCGGCGAAGCGGCGGAGCCGGATGCCGACGTCTTGCAATCGTCCTTCTACGCGAGCTTCGGGCCTGCGGCGGGCGGTGCGCGCGCGCAGCTCGCAGCGGCCGACGTCGTCGTCTACGGCGTGAACCTGATCGCGCGTTCGCTCGTGCGGAGCTTGAGCGAGCTCGGGATCGGGAGACTGACGCTCGTCGAGCATCCCCTTCTGAGCGACGAGCACGCGCCCTCCGGGCTCGACGGGTTGGACGGCCGTGCCGACACGGCGACGCGGCTGAGGGTCGTCGACGGGGAGCCGGAGCTCGAGGGCGTCTCGCTCGTCTGCGCGACGAGCGACCTCGGTGAGCCCGAGGCGCTCGCCGACGTCAATCGGCTCGCGGTCCGCGAGGAGAGGCTGTTCCTTCCGGCCTGGGTCGCGGACATGAGCGGCTACGTCGGCCCGCTCGTCCATCCGTTCGAGACGGCCTGCTTCCGCTGCTACCGGTTGCGAGCAGACTCGAACGACCCGAGTTACGCCGTGTGGCGGCAGGTCCGCAAGCAGGCTACCGAGGACCCGGTCGGCCGCGCGTCAGCCGGGCTGCTGCCGCCGATGGCCGCGGTCGTCGGTGAGATCGCGGCCATCGAGGTCGTGAAGGCGCTGACCCAATTCGCGCCCTCGGACGCGGTCGGCCGGCTGATCGAGATCAACCTCGTCTCATTCGTGTCGACCGTGCACCGCGTGCTGAAGGTGCCACGGTGTCCCGACTGCAGCGACACGACCCGGCGTCCGACGGTCGTATTGGAACACGGTCCGCAAATCCCCTTCCGCGGTCGCTGAGGCAGCCGACGTGGCCCTGGCGAGCACCGCCGTGACTGCGTCTCCGTCGCAGGAGAGCGAAGGGCTCGGGGTCGAGCGCCTGCTCGGCTTGTGGGACCTCCTCGTCGACCCGAAGGTCGGGATCGTTTCCGAGGTCCGAGAGCTCGTGCCCGACGACGACGATCCCGACTTCTTCCACTACCTCTCGCGGGCGTGCGACACGCGCCGCTTCACCGCGCTCCGGAACTTCGGCAACAACGGCGGCGTATCCACCCATCGGTACGGCGCGCTGGCGAAGGCGATCGGAGAGGCGATCGAACGCTACTGCGGAGCGATCTTCGAGTACGAGAGCCTCGTGTATGCGTCGTACGCGGAGCTCGGCGTGCGCGGGACGCCGCCGGAGGCGTTCGCCCTCTATGCCCCCGACCAGCTCTCGTCGGACGGGTTCCAGTGGAAGCCGTTCACGGAGGAGACCCCGATCGCGTGGACGGAGGGCCGCTCGCTCGTGACGGACGAGGACGTTCTCGTCCCGGCCGCGATGGTCTACGTCCCGTACCACTATCTGGGATCACGTCCGGACACGCCGATCGTCCAGCCCATCTCCACTGGGCTCGCCTGCGGAGGCTCGTTCGCCGAGGCCGCCCTCTCCGGAACCTGTGAGGCGATCGAGCGCGATGCCTTCACGCTCGCCTGGCAGGCGCGAATGAGCCGGCCGCACATCGACGAACAGTCGCTTCCCTCGTCGGTGCGCGACCTGCTCCGCCGGTACACCGAGGTCGGCCTGCGCGTCGAGCTGATGGACATCACGACCGACATTCGCGTCCCGACGACGCTGACGGTCGCGCTGAGCGAGGCGTCGACGTCGCCGGCCGTCGCCGTCGCCGCAGCGACCGATCCGCGGTCCGAGCGGGCGCTCGTCAAGAGCCTCGAGGAGCTCGCGCACACGCGCAAGTTCGCCAAGCAGGTGATGGAGTTCACGCCTGAGCTCCCAATCGAGGTCGAGCTCGGCCATCCGACGGTGCGGGATCAGGTGCAGCATCTCCGCTTCTACTGCCCTCAGGGTTCGAAGGCGTTCGCCGAGTTCAGCTGGGCCTCGCCGGAGTCTGTCCCCTTCGACGACCTGGCCGACTGCGGGGACGAGTCGCCGGCGCAGGCGCTTAGCACGGTGACGCGTGAGCTCGAGCGGCGGGGGCTCGAGCCGATCGCCTGCGACCTGACGACACCGGATGTCCGCGCGCTCGGCCTCTCGGTCGTCCGCGTCGTCGTACCGGGCCTGAATCCGCTGTTCATGGGCTACCGCAATCGGGCGCTCGGCGGGAAGCGCCTCTATACGATCCCGCAGCAGCTCGGCCAGGACGGGCTCGAGCCGGGCGAGCCGGACAACCCCTACCCGCACCCGTTCCCGTAAGACGACCCATGGCTCTCGAATCCGTCGACCGATTCTTGCTTGCACCGGACAGCAAGGCGCTCTGGGAGCTCTTCCACGAGAACTCGAAGACCAGCCGCCACGAACGGCACCCGACCTACCCGACTCATCCCTCCAATCAGACGATCGTGCGGGCGATGGCGCGCCTGCGGCGCGTGAAGCCGTACACCGACATGGCGAAGGTCGTACTTCCGAAGGAGTTCCCGCACTCGTCGTCGACGCTCGACGCCGCGCTGCTCCGGCGCACGACGGCTCGCGCATTCGGAGCCGGCCCGATCGGCCTGGCGCAGCTCGCGAAGATCCTGCAAATGAGCTACGGGGTCTCGCGCGAGAACGACGAGACGCCCTTTCCCCGGCCCTTCCGGATCATCCCGTCCGGTGGCGCCCTCTACCCACTGGAGCTCTACGTCGAGGCGAGGCGCGTGGAGGGGCTCGAACGCGGCCTCTACCACTACGACCCCGAGGACCACTCCCTCGATCTCCTGCGCGCGGGCGCCGCCGACGCCGACGTGGACGGCTTCTTCGTCCAGAGCGACCTCGCCTCGACGGCGACCGCGATCGTCTACGTCACGGCGATCTTCTATCGCTCGACGTTCAAGTACGGCGATCGCGGGTACCGCTTCGTCCTCATCGAGGCGGGTCACCTGGTGCAGAACGCGGCGCTGACCGCGCTGGACCTCGGGCTTGACGTAGCCCCGATCGGCGGCTACTTCGATCGTGACGTCGACCGTTATCTCGCCTTCGACGGCGTCGACGAATCAACCGTCTACGTCGTCCTTCTCGGGCAGCCGCACGCGACCGCTGAAGAGGGATGAGCCGCCTCGCCGACGCGGTCGTCGTCGTAACGGGCGGAGGGAGCGGTCTCGGACGCACCTACTGCGAGAGCCTCGCGCACGAGGGGGCCCGCGTCGTCGTCGCCGACATCGACGGCGACAGCGCCGCCGCGGTAGCGGGCGCCCTCGACGGCCAGGCGCCGCCGCGCGCGGTCGCGGTCGCCGCCGACGTCACGTCGGAGGCCGGCGCCGAGGCGATCGCCCAGACCGCGCTCGACGCATTCCAGCGCATCGACGTCCTCGTCAACAACGCGGGCAGCTATCCCCACGTCGCGTTCGAGCAGATCGGCTACGACGACTGGCGCCGCGTGATGAGCGTCAACCTCGACAGCGTGTTCCTCTGCTCACGCGCGGTCCTCGGGCAGATGAAGGCGCAAGGCGAGGGGAGCATCATCAACGTCGCGACGAACCTCGTCTGGACCGGTCTGGCGGGGATGGTGCACTACGTCGCGGCGAAGGCCGGCGTCGTCGGCTTCACCCGGGCGTTCGCGCGTGAGGTGGGCGGGTACGGGATCCGCGTGAACGCGATCGCTCCGGGGGCCGTGGTTCCCGACGTCGTGATGACGGACGCCGCGCGCGAGCGAATCGACGCGATCGTCAACTACCAGTGCCTGCAACGTCCGCAGCGATCACGAGACCTCGTCGGCACCGTCCTCTTTCTCGCCTCTCCCGAGTCCGCCTTCATCAGCGGCCAGGTGATCACGGTCGACGGCGGGCTGACGACGCATTAGGCGACCACTCAGTGCCGGACGATCCGTTCGCGTGGTACCGCCGGCTCCGCGAGAACGACCCCGTCCACTACCACGCGTCCGCGGGGATGTGGTTTCTGACTCGGTACGAGGACGTCCAGCTCGTCCTTCAAGGCCGTAGCTTCTCGGCGGCTCTGGGGCAGCGGCTCCGTCGCCGTGGCACGCCGTTGCCGCTCTCGATGCTGAACAGCGATCCGCCGGACCACGCACGGCTGCGCGCGCCGGCTGCAAAGGTGTTCGCGGCGCGGGCCGTCGAGCGCCGACGGGACGGGGTCCGCGCCGTCGTCGATGCGATCGTGCCGGAGCTGGACGACCGGGACGAGCTGGACCTCCTCGGCCAGTTCGCTCGGCCCCTGTCCTCTCGCGTCCTGGCCGAGCTGCTCGACGTCCCCGTCGACGAGCGGGAGCGCTTCGAGCGCTTGGCGGACGAGGCGTCGGCGAATCTCGATCCGCTCGCGGGCCCGGACGCTCTCGCGGCTGCCCTCGCGGCTGCGGAGGCGCTGCGAGCTGCCTTCGCGACGTATCTCGAGACCCCGCGCTCGAGGTCGGAGCTTGGGATCCTCGACGCTCTCGGTGAGGAGTGCACTCGCGCCGGCCTCGCGCGCGACGAGCTCCTCACGATGCTCAATCTCCTCGTGATCGGCGGCTACGAGCCGCTGGCCAACCTCGTGGCCAACGCGCTTGCGGCTCTTCTCGCCGACCCTGAGCAGCTGCGCGTGCTGCGCAGCGACCCCTCCCTGATCGGAAGCGCCGTCGAGGAGCTCCTCCGCTACGAGGCGCCGGTGCCTGTAGCTGCTCGGGCTCCTCGCGAGAAGGTCGCGATCGGCGGGAAGGACATCGGCGCCGCCGAACCCGTCGTCGTGTTCCTCGCTGCGGCGAACCACGACCCGTCGGTCTTCGCACACCCCGAGCGGCTCGACCTGCGCCGACGGCCGAACCCCCATCTGGCGTTCGGAGCCGGCGCCCATTTCTGTCTCGGAGCGCCGCTCGCTCGGCTCGTCTGCCGCGAGGCGATCCTCGCGATCCTCGACCGCTTTCCGAACCTCTCGGTCGCCGGCGCCCTCGAGTGGCGCCCGTCGCTCGTGCCGCGCGGCCTGAGGGCGCTCCCGGTCCGGACGGGCTGACCCCGGTCAGGCGTGGACACGGCGGAGGTGGTGGTGGTCGGAGCCGGAGTGGCTGGGCTGGCGTGCGCGCGCGAGCTCGCGCGGGCCGGCGTCGCCGTCGTCGTCCTCGAGGCGCGTGATCGAATCGGCGGGCGCATCAGGACGGCTCGGATCGCCGGTGAAGCGCCGGGTGAGCTCGGCGCGCAGGTAATCCACGGGGAGGCGGGCCCTGCCGCGCGCTTCAGCCGCGAAGGCGGCCTTCGCACCGCGCCGCTCGAGCGCGGCGGCAGGCTCGTCTTCAGCGTGGACGGCCGCGTCTTCGATGCGAGCGAGCTCCTCGCCGGCGGCGGCGTGGCGCCGTGGACGCTCGAGCGCGAGCTGGGAGGGACGCACGCAGAGGTGTCGGTAGGGGAGGTTCTGGCTGCGCGCTCCACGAGCGGGCTGGATCTCGCGATCGCCCGGGAGTGGCTGATCCATCGGTGGGGCGGGCATCCGGACGAGCTCAGCGCCGCCGGGGTCGCCGACGCCATGCGCGCGCCGGCGGCAGGCGCGGGCGAGCTCGTCGTGCTCGAGGGTTACGACCGGCTTCCCGCCCTCCTCGCTTCCGGGCTCGATGTCAGGCTCGGTCGAGTCGTGAGGCGCATTCGCTGGTCAGAGGGATCTGTCGAGGTCGAAGTCGGTGACGGGGCGATGACGGCGCGGGCCGCGGTCGTGACCGTGCCGCCGCCGGCCGTCGTCGAGCGACGATTGGCGTTCGAGCCGGCGCTCCCCTCGGCGCGGATGGCCGCTGCGCGTGCGATCGACCTCGGCGACGCGGTCGTTCTCTGCGCGTCGACGAGCGAGCCCGCGCCGTGGTCTGCCTGGGCCCTCGTCGTCGGCGAGTACGGAGGTCTGTGGCACGTGCAGGCGGGCTCGCGGCTCGTGACTGCCTCGTTCCGCAACCGGGCGGCGGCGGCGGTGCGCCGGACGGGCATCGATCCTCCGCTCGTGGAGCGGTTGATCGCTCCGGTCCTGCCGTGGATCGCGTCGGAGACGATCGGCCGGCTACACATGGCCGACTGGGGAGGCGACCCGTTCACGCTCGGCGCCTACAGCTATCCCCGGGTGGGGTTCCTCGACGCACCTCGGGGATGGGCTGCGCCGCTCGGGTCGACGGTCTTCTTCGCCGGCGAGGCGACCTCCGTCGAGGGCTATCGCGGCCTCGTCGACGGCGCCATCGAGAGCGGCCGGCGGGCCGCGCAGGAGGTCCTCGCCTCGAGGTCGTCGCGCTAGGCTCGGCGGCTCCGCCCGATTACGGGACGAAATCGACGAGCTCGAGGTACGCCATCGGTGCCGCGTCCCCGGGGCGCGGGCCCAGCTTGACGATCCGCGAGTAGCCGCCGGGCCGCTCGGAGAAGCGCGGCCCCACGTCGGAGAAGAGCTTGTGCACGACGTCCTGCGAGCGCAGGTAAGCGAGCGCCTGCCGGCGCGCGTGGACGTCGCCGCGCCGGCCCAGCGTGATCATCTGCTCGGCGATCGGCCGCACCGCCTTCGCCTTCGCCTCGGTCGTGCGGATGCGGCCGTGCTCGATCAGCGCGCTCGTCAGGTTCGAGTAGAGCGCCTTGCGGTGCGCCGAGTCGCGGCCGAGCTTCTTTCCCGAGCGGTGGTGACGCATGGCTCTAGCCGGAGAGCAGCCCTTCGTCCCCGCGCAGCGTGAGGCCGTGCGAGGCGAGCGTCTCCTTGACCTCCTCGATCGACTTCTTGCCGAAGTTCGGGATCGCGGCCAGCTCGGTCTCCGTCTTCGTCACGAGGTCGCCGATCGTCTCGATGCCGACGCGCTTGAGGCAGTTGTACGAGCGGACGCCGAGCTCGAGCTCCTCGATCGGGAAGTTCTCCATCCCGTGCGCGAGCGGGATCTCGGGCCCCGCGCCGTCGCCCGCAGCGGCCGGCGTCTCGCCGAAGCCCTCGATCTTCTCCAGGTCGGTGAAGATCGCGAGCTGGCGGATGAGGATCTCGGCCGCCTGCGCGATCGCGTCGCGCGGGTCGATCGAGCCATCGGTCGTGACGTCGA
>VAXK01000243.1 GCA_005885565.1 Actinomycetota bacterium | reverse complement strand
GTTCGAGGCGCGCTGCGATGGCGTCCTCGCCGAGGAGCCGCGCGGCGACGGCGGCTTCGGCTACGACCCGGCGTTCGTGCCGGTCGACATCTCCGACGGCCGCACCATGGCCGAGCTCGAGCCATACGAGAAGGACGCGATCAGCCACCGCGGCCGCGCCGCCCGGGCCTTGGGCGACTGGCTGCGCACCGTGCGGCCGGGCACCGCCGCCGGCCGCGAGGTCGGGCCATGAGGCGGACGTTCACCGAGGCCGTCAACCCCGCGGCGCAGCCGACCTCCGGGGATGCGCCGGCCCGACCGGACCGCGCGGCGCCGAGCAAGGAAAGCGCGGCGCGGTTGTCGGTCGCCTCCAACGCCACGCTGATCGTGTTGAAGATCGCGGCGGGCGCCGCGACGGGGTCGATCGCGATCATCACCGAGGCCGTCCACTCGAGCATCGACCTGCTCGCGTCGGTCGTGGCCCTGTTCTCGGTCCGCAAGGCCGACGAGCCCGCGGACGAGTCGCACATGTACGGGCACGAGAAGGTCGAGAACCTCGCGTCGGCGCTCGAGGGCGTGCTGATCCTCCTCGGCGCGGGGATCATCCTGTTCGAGTCGGTGAGGCGGCTGATCGAGCCGCACAAGATCGAGTCGCTCGGGTTCGGTATCGCCGCGGTGGGGGTCTCGCTGGTCGTGAACCTCGGCGTGTCGACTCACCTCTCGCGGCGGGCGAAGGCCACGGACTCGCCCGCGCTCGAGGCCGACTCCGCCCACCTGCGCACCGACGCGCTCACGTCCCTTGGCGTTCTGGTCGCGCTCGCGCTTGTCGCAATCACCGGCGTGAAGGGGCTCGACCCGATCACGGCAATGGTCGTGGCGGGCGCCATCGTGTGGTCCGGCGTGCGGATCGTGACCCGGTCGTCGCGGGTCCTCGTCGACGAGGCGCTGCCCGAGGAGGAGCTCCAGCGGATCGCCGACGCGATCCGCGACGGCGCGGGGCAGGAGGTCAAGGGCTTCCACAAGTTGCGCGCGCGCCGCGCCGGCAGTCGCCGCTACATCGATCTGCACGTGCAGTTCCGCGAGGGGACGACGCTGGAGCGCGCGCACAGGCTGAGCCACGAGCTGCAGGACGAGATCCGCAGCCGGATCCGGGGCGCCGACGTGCTCATCCACCTCGAGCCAGAGGGCACCTCCCAGCCGCCGCCGCCGGCCGGCGAGCGTCCCGCTACCTGAGGTTGACGGCGGCCGATCCGGCGACCGCGAGCAGCACGAAGAAGTACCCGACGTAACCGTTGAGCAGCACGAGGATTGCGGCGACGACGCAGATCGCGACGGTCACGATCCACGCGATTCGGGACAGCGGCACGGCGCTATTCTGCCCGTTCAGATGGTCGATTTCGGGTCCGGGTGTCCGTGGGGACGCGAAAATCGCGCTGACCAAGGACGCAGGGCGAAGTTCATGCATGAGTGCATCGACGAGCCCGAGGACGCCGGCTCAGCGACGATTTGCAGCGTCACCCAGGGGCGCGCGGACTCGGGATCGGCCATCTAATGGTCGAACCCGCTCTTACGCCGGCGCTGGCGCTGGACTACCTCGATGAGCTCTCGACCGACATCCGCGGTGCGCTGCTGCTCGATGCGCTCGGAGCGGTGGCCGCGAGCTGGCACGGAGACGACGATCGAGCCGAGCGGATGCGCCCGCTCGTGCTCGAGCTGATCGAGGGTGCGGACCGCGCCGCGGGCGGCAAGCCCGGCAGCGCGAGCGAGATCGAGGTGGCGACCGGACGGGGCTCGGTGTTCGCGGTCCGCGATCGCCGCTTCACGCTGGCGGTGGTGGCCGGCCGCTTCGTGCTGTCCTCGCTGATGCTCTACGACCTGCGGCAGGTACTGGCTGACCTGGGTGAGAAGCCCGCGTGAAGGAGCGGCGGGCGTCCATCCCGGCGCGGATCGCCGACACGATCGCCGGCGGCGTGCGGCGGCGCCAGCAGGAACGGGAGCCGCGCGCGGTCATATACGACTCGAGCGGGGCCCCGCGCGTCGTTCCGGCGGGCAGCGACGACCAGCGCGAGCTGATCGAGATCGCGGAGCGGGTGGTCGAGGCCGCGATGGACGGCGCGGCCATCGAGTCGAGCTCGTCGGAGGATGACGCACCCGCGGCCGAGGCTCCCGAGGGGTGACCCTCCTCGACCCCGCGCTCGCCCAGCGGGCCATCGAGCGGGCCCTGCGCCGAGGCGGCGAGCTCGCGGAGGTCTACGCGGAGGACCGACGCGGGTTCGGGCTGACCCTCGACGACCGGCGCGTCGAGCGCCCCCAGTCCGGCCGCGAGCTCGGAGCATCGGTGCGGGTGGTCTCGGGCGAGAGCTCCTACTTCGGGCACGTCGACGGCCTGGCGGAGGAAGACCTGATGCGGGTTGCCGACTCCGTGGCGCAGGCGGCGGGCGCTCCCGCCTCGCCGGGCGTGCGGCTCGAGCCTGCCAGCGGCGGATCGAGGCACCCGGTCGAGCTGGCGCCCGAGGACGTCGACGCGGCGCGCAAGGCGGAGCTCCTGCGCTCGTGCGACGAGACGGCACGCTCGGCCGGCGCCGAGGTCGCGCAGGTGAGCGTCGGCTACGTCGAGGGCCGTCGCGTGGTGGAGGTCTACAACTCCGACGGCGTGGCCGCCGCCGACGACCGCACGCGGGTCCGGCTGGCCGTCCAGGTCGTGGCACGCCGCGACGGCGTCGTCGAGACCGGTAGCGAGACGCGCGGCGGTCACGCCGGCTTCGAGCTGCTCGTCGAGCACCCGGAGGAGGTGGCGGCGAAGGCGGCGCGCACGGCCGTCGCCCTGCTCGACGCCCGGCCGGCGCCGAGCGGGCCGATGCCGGTCGTCGTCGGGAACGCGTTCGGGGGCGTCCTCCTCCACGAGGCGGTGGGCCACGGCCTCGAGGCGGACGCCGTCCAGAAGAGCGCGAGTGTCTACGCCGGGAAGCTCGGCGAGGCGGTCGCGCCGGAGCTGGTCACCGCGTACGACGACGGCAGCCGGCCCGGCGCGTGGGGGAGCGAGGGGATAGACGACGAGGGCACGCCCACCCAGCGCACCACCATCATCGAGGAGGGCCGCCTGACCTCCTACCTCTACGACCTCGTGCGCGCGCGGAAGGACGGCGTCGCCTCGACGGGCAACGGCCGGCGAGAGTCGTTCCGCCACCTCCCGGTGCCGCGGATGACGAACACGTTCTTCGCCCCGGGCGAGGCCACGCCCGAGGAGCTCATCGAGGGGGTCGAGCGGGGCCTCTATGCAGTCTCGTTCGGCGGCGGGCAGGTGGAGCCGGCGACGGGCGACTTCGTGTTCGGCGTCTCCGAGGGCTACCTGATCGAGGGGGGGCGGGTGACCGCGCCCGTGCGGGGCGCGACGCTCATCGGGAACGGGCTCGAGGCGCTTCGGGCCGTCGACGGGATCGCGGGCGACCTGGAGATCGGTACCGGCTACTGCGGCAAGGCCGGTCAGCGCGTTGCAGCCGGGGTGGGGCAGCCACACGTGCGCATAGGCGCGCTGACGGTCGGCGGGACGGCCGCATGAGCGCGGACCTCGAGGCGGCCGCGCGCCGCGCGGTCGAGGCGGCCATCGCGGCTGGGGCGAGCGACGCCGAGGGCTACGCCGAGGAGGGCGTCGAGCGCGAGATCCGGGTCTACGGCGGTGCGGTCGAGAGCCTCACCGACGCGGCGAGCCGCGGGGTCGGCGTTCGCGCGTTCCTCGACGCGCGGTCCGGCTACGCCTACGGCACCGACCTGAGCGACTCCGGCCTCGGCGACGTCGGTGCCGCGGCGACCGAGGCGGCACGGGTCGCGGACCCCGACGAGCACGACGGCCTGCCCGAGGAGACCGGCGCCGCCGCCGTGGGCGACCTCCGGTCCCGGGAGGTCGATCGCTTCACGACCGAGCGCAAGGTCGAGCTGGCGCTGCGGGCCGAGAGAGCCGCCCGCGCGCACCCGAGCGTCTCCCAGGTCGAGCAGGTGGTGTACGCGGACGTCGACGGCGCGCGGGCGCTGGCGAACTCGCACGGATTCGCGAGCTCCTTCGAGTCCAGTGCCGCGTGGGCGTACGTGTCGGCGTTCGCGGGAGAGGGATCGGACCTGATGACGGGGCTCGGCCTGGGGCTCGGGCGCGGTCCGGAGGCGCTCGACCCCGACGCGATCGGGACCGAGGCGGCCGCGCGCGCGGCGTCGCTCGCCGGCGCGCGGCAGCCGTCGAGTCGCCGCTGCCCGGTCGTGCTCGACGCGCTCGTCTCCGCCAGCTTCCTCGGGTTCATCGGCGGGATGCTGTCCGCCGACGCCGTTCAGCGCGGCCGCTCGCTCTTCGCCGATCGCGAGGGGGAGGAGATCGCTACGGCTGAGCTCCGCCTTGCGGACGACGCCACCCTCACCGACGGGCTCTCGAGCTCGCCCTTCGACGGCGAGGGGGTGGCGCGCCGTCGCCTGCCGCTGCTCGAGGACGGGCGCCTGCTCACCTTCCTGTTCGACTCGCGCACCGCGCGCCGCGCCGGCCGGTCGAGCACGGGTAGCGCGGAGCGATCCTCCTATCGCAGCCCGCCGTCCGTGGGCACGAGCAACCTCGTGGCCGAGCCCGGGCACGCGACCCTCGAGGAGCTCGTGGCCGAGGCCGGGGATGGGCTGCTGGTGACGGACGTCGCCGGGCTGCACTCAGGCGTGAACCCGGTGTCCGGCACCTTCTCGGTGGGCGCCACCGGGAGGCTCATCGAGGGCGGGGAGCTCGCCGCCCCGGTGCGCGAGATAACGATCGCGAGCGATCTCGTTTCGATGCTCAAATCGGTGGCCGCAGTGGGATCGGAGGCTCGCTGGGTGCCCTTTGGGGGCAGCGTTCGGGCGGCCCCGCTCCTGCTGCGGGAGATGGCGGTTTCGGGCTCCTGAGGCCTGAAAAGGCGCGGTTCAGCCCGAAAATCCCCGCTCCTTCCGCGAAGGAACCGCATTGGAATGCGGCTTGGAGGCCAAAGTTGTCCGCAAAGACTGTTAGCGTCGCTTCTCGCAAAACGCGAAAAAGGGGGAAGCAACGGTGACCAAGCAAGAGTTCGTCGATCAGGTGGCAAACCGGTCCGGCCTCGGCAAGAGCGAGGCCGGGAAGGCGGTCGACTCGGTCCTCACCGTCATCGAGGAGACACTCGCCCGCGGGGGCGAGGTCGCCTTCACCGGCTTCGGCAAGTTCACGGTCGCCCAGCGCGGGGCGCGCCAGGGCGTCAACCCGCAGACCGGAGAGCGGATTCAGATCGCGGCCAGCCGCGTTCCACGCTTCAGCGCCGGCTCCGCCCTCAAGACCGCCGTGAAGAGCGGTGGCGGTGGAGGCGGCAACGGCGGCGGCGGCAACGGCGGTGGCGGTGGCGGCGGAGGCGGCGGCAACTTCTAGTTCTCCGGATTCAGTCACCACAGCTCGCCGGCTGAGCGCCTTCGGTAGAACCGAGGGCGTGCCGGGCCCTTTCTCCGATCGGCTCGCGGCGCTCGTCGAGGAGCGCCGCAGCCAGATCGTGCTCGGACTCGATCC
>VAXK01000219.1 GCA_005885565.1 Actinomycetota bacterium | reverse complement strand
GCGTAGACGCCGGTTCCGACCTTGCCGCCGCCGAGCGGCACGTACTTGCACGGCGGCACGTCGAGGAAGTCGCCGGACGCAGGCAGGAGCGGCGACGACGTTGCGGTCGCTCCGGCCGGGACGCTCCCGTTGCAGCTGACGAGCGCCGCGCTCGCCGCCGCCGGGTGCGCCGCGATGTAGTCGCAGGTCCAGACGCCTCCCGGCGGACCTCCGCTCGGCGGGCGCTTGGCGGCGGGGCCGCCGGCGGCGAGCGCCGCGCTCGAGCAGACGAGCGCCGCGAGCGCGAGGGCACCGACGGTCCAGTGGGTGATTCGAGCGTACATAACCCTCTCCCTTCAGACAGATTGCGGGAGCCGCAGTCGCTGGGCGATGCTCGTTGGCTACGTCGTGCCGGGCCGTGGCGGCGCACGCTCTCGCCGCGCCTGTTCGACCCAGGCGCCTACGTCGACCATGCGATGAACCTCGAGGGGGGATGGCGACAGATCGCCGCTCCCTTGCCTTCAATCAGGTTGCGCGGGTGGTAGTCGTCCGCCCGCCGCCTGACGAAGAAGTGGACGTTGCCTTGGACCATCACCAGCGTCATCCGGTCGTGGCGACGGTGCCGCTTGCGGACGAACGCTCGAATCGTTGAGCGCTTTTCCGCGTCTTTCCCGCGGCGATTCTCGGGGCCGCCCATCGAGAACCACTTGAAAGCAGGCGTGGGTGCGAAGAGGCGATCGACCGCCCCCGCGTTGCCGGCGTTCCAGGCCCTGATCAGCGCTCGCATGAGCACCGCCACGCCCTCCACGGTGCAGCCGCTGCCGTCGTGCAGCGTGGGCGCCGTGGTCGTGGTCGTGTCCTCTCCGAAGCGGCTCGGCGCCGCCTCGAGCGTGGCGGAGAGGATGCCGGCGACGAAGAGCGCGGCGGCGGCAACGCAGACGGAGAGCTTCGGTCGACTCAACAGGACCCCTGGTAGCCGCGGCAGATGCACCGGTTGTCCTGAAGGGTGCACGTGCCGTGGAAGCCGTCGAGGCCCCAGTCGCAGCAGCTGTAGAGGTTGTGGCTTACGCAGCGGCGCCAGCTCTGGACGCCCGAGTCACAACCGAAAAACCCCGAGTAGCAGCCCGGGGACGTGCACTGCGTCTTGTAACAGCTCGGGCACATGTCATACCCATAGCACCCCGGCAGCGGGCACACTGCCGACGCGCGCTCCGGGAACCATGCTGCTCCGGCTGCGGTCGTCAGGGCCGCGCCGACGCCCGCGAGCAGGCGACGACGCCCGAACCGCGTCTTGTCGAGTTCCACCTTGCTGATGATCATGTCGCTACCTCCACGGGATTCGCGCCGAACATGGCCCAGAAGTCGCGTAGCTTCTCGCCGCCCTCGATCGCCGGGCCGTAGGCGGCGCCGACGACGTATCCGTCGCGCTGGGCGATCGCAACGGGAACTTGGCTCAGGTCGAATTCGCGGACCAGCGTCTCGGTCGCCGCGTCGCTCAACGTGGCGGTGCAGGCTCCCATCGGCGGGGCCTCCGTCTCGACCTCGGGGTCGCGCACGATGCCGGCGATCACCTGCCCCGGAACGACGTCGAGCTCGGCGAGGACGCGGCGGCAGGCCTCGCACGAGCCCGAGCCGAGGACGAGCAACGCATCGTCCTCGGGATCGGGGATCTCGGCGATCACGTCCTCCGGCAGGCGCCGGCCGGTGTCGATCATGAACTGGCGCACCTCGCCGGTGTAGCCGCCGAACGCGAGCTTGACGTCCGTGATCCGGCGGAGCAGGCCTGCGACGCCGACGCAGAGCGTGGCACACCCCAGACCCAGGACGGCGAGCGTGATCTGCGTCATCGTCGTGCCCCCGTTAGATCCACGCGACGGAGACGGTCGTCGTTCCGGAATCGGCGTTCGTGATGGCGAGCGCCTCGATGGGCGTACCGCGGCGAACCACGTCGCCGACGGCCCCCGCCTTCACCCAGCGGCCGCTCTCGCTCCGGCGCGCGATCGAGGCGCGGTCGATGGCGTACGACTGTCCTTCGACGACGATGCTCTTCCGGTCGACCGAGTCGACGTCTCCGGCCACGCCGACGTACAGGGGCTGGATGACGACGGAGCCGTCGGCCTCGTCGAGGATCACGACTCGATCACCCCGGTGAAGCTGGCGGCGGCTCTCGACGGCCCCGCGGTGGCGGTGCCCGTCGTTCGACACCGCGCTGGCGACCGATCCTGCGGCATCCGTGATCGTGCCGAGCGCATAGCCGCCGGTTTCCCGCGCGGCGGCAAAGGCGTCGGCACCGAACTGCGCGAGCGCGGACCCTGCGACGACCGCGCCGCCGGCCGAGCCGATGACTGCTTTGCGAGTGAGTCTCTTCTTGCCCACGTCTCCTCCTCTCGACGAAGCGGGCTGCTTGGACCTGCGAAGACCGGGTTTTGTCACGGCCTCACCTCCATCCGTCGAAACCGACCAGGCGTGCCGCAAGCGCGAGCGCTACACCGCTCGCGATGAAGAACAGGGGATCCGCGGCGGCCGTCGCTCGCGGGCGCCACAGGAGCAACTTCCTGGGAAGCCGGTCGCTTCGTGTCGCCTCGGCCCGCGCCGCAACGAAGCTCGAAGCGCCGAGCCTCGCGGCACCGTAGGCCGCGCCGACGATCGCGCCGGCTTGGACGCTCCCACTCTCGAACGCGAGCACTGGAAGCACCCACCAGATCCAGAAGCCGACGCGCGTGAGGAAGCCGGCGCCGAGCGCGAGACCGTTCCGCACAGCCACTGTGAGCCCCTCGCGCTCCAGCCACTCCGTCGGAGTCTCCGCGTCGCGCTGCCAAGGCCGCGGCCCGCGCGCAGCGGCGGCGATCAGCGCAAGGGAGGCCGCCGCTGCGAAGAGGCCGCGCGACACGCTGGGGAACGCCGCTCCCGCGGCGGCGATCACCGCGAAGACGGCGGCACCGGCGGCTGCAGCCGTCGCCGTCAGGACGATCATCGGGACTCCGAGTGACGAGCGTCCGTTCCCGCGGGCGCGCGTGGCCATGACGACCACGTTGGGTCCTCATGGCAACCCCTGCTGGAGCAGGCCGACGACCACGGCGAATGTGACGGCGACAGGGGCGGCACGCAGATCGACGAGCGACGCGAGCGCGAGGCCCGGCGCGACCGCCGCGGCAAGGAGCCACCGGCGCGGGCGCACGAGGCTCGTGGAGGCGGCGCCGGCGAGCGTCATCTCGCCGCGCTCGCTTCCACCTCGGCGCCGGCTCGAAGCGGCCGGGCTACCTCGAGGAGGTCCTCCGGGCCGCGAAGGTAGCCCTTGGCCACGATCAGGCCGCGACGCACGGCAACGGCGAGCGGCGTCGCCCGCACTCTGAGCGCGGCCGCGATCCGGTCGCCGAGCTCATCGGGCACCGCCTCGATCCAGGGCGGCAGCGCCACGAAGACGTCGCCGCCGGGCGATTCCTCGAGATCGAGGTCGTCTCGCACGCGAACGCCGAGCGTCGTGAACTCCGAGCTCAATCCCTCCACCGGCAGGCTCGCGACGACCTCGTGACAGGCCGGGCAATCGTCGGACAGGAAGAGGTAGAGCGCATCGCGGGCGCGGGCGACGGCTGGAGCGAGCGTTCCGATCTCGGGGCCGTCGACGACACGGACGCCGCTGATGCGAAGCCGCTCCTCCAGCAGCGAGACCTCGCGCCACAGGCTCGCCACCGCCACGCCGAGCAAGAGCAGAAGCGAACCGATGACGAGGGTGGCGGCGATGACTACTCCCGGAACGGGTGGGTCGAGTTCATCGTGGCCGCAAGGTGGAGCGATGCGAGCAGGGCGCAGGTCGTGGCCACCGCCTGGACGTAGCCGACGCTGTAGGGCGGGCGGAGTGAAGCGAGCTCCACCCAGGCGAGACCGCCCAGACAGAGCGCGAGCAGCACCGCGGTGCGCAGGACCGTGGCCGGCGTGATCGAGTCGTTCTCGCCCGCACCGAAGCAGGCGCACGCGAAGCGCTCGCCGCGTCCTACCGCCCGCGCGAGCAAGAGCACGAACACGAGCAGGAGCGTCGCCGCGGGAACGTACGCCCACGGCGACTGCGGCCGCGCGAGCAGCAGCGCCCCGGCGGCAACCTCGGTCGCTCCGGCGACGCGCCCCACCACGGGTCGCACCCGCTTCGCGAGCCCGAAGCGGACGATCGCGAGGCTGGCCGGAAACGGGTGCCGAAGCTTCTCCACACCGGCCCAGACGAGCACGAAAGCGGGCACCGCAGCCAGCGCGACTGCCAGCTGCCCGCTATCCACGGAAGCCCTTCGGCGAGCCTGCCAGCGCCACCTACACCCCCTGCAGGACGACCGCCTGCCGCACGCGACAGAAGCCCCAAGCGTCGAACGATGCGAGCAAACGTACTCCTCCTCATGGTCGCTGTCAATAACCCGAGGACGATCGGCTCGCGAACGACTGCCTTCGGGGTGAAGGTTTAGCTGACGTGGGCTCATGCGCCGCTGCTTTTCGGGCCTGAGGACTCCAGCCTGCCGTCAGAGCCAGGCAGCGGGTCCGCGGCGTCTCGAGCAGGGGCGGCCGCCCGGCCGGGCCCGTAGCTATTCGTCGTAGGTGTAGAAGCCGCTCCCGGTCTTCCGGCCGAGGAGGCCTGCCTGCGCCATGCGGACGAGCCGGGGCGGCGGCGCCATCCTCGGCTCACGCAGCGCCGCGTAGAGCGCCTCGGAGGCGTGGATGTGGATGTCGATGCCGACGAGGTCGACCAGCTCGCACGGTCCCATTGGCCAACCGGCGCCGTGCTTCATGCCCTTGTCGAGGTCTTCGGGCGTGACGCGGGCCTCGTCGAGCACGCGCACGCAGTCGTTCAGGAGCGGGATGAGGACGCGGTTGACGACGAAGCCCGGAGTGTCGTGGCAGCGGATCGGCGTCTTGCCGACCCGCTCGGCGAACGCGTAGGCGGCGTCGAAGACCTCGTCCGCGGTCAGCTCGGTGCGGACGATCTCGACGAGCGCCATCAGCGGCGCCGGATTGAAGAAGTGCATCCCGACGACCCGCTCGGGCCGCTCCGTCGCGGCCGCGATCTCGGTCACCGAGAGCGCCGAGGTGTTGGTGGCGAGGATGGCGTCGTCCCCGACGAGCCGGTCGAGCTCGGCGAAGAGCTCGCGCTTCACGTCGAGGTCCTCGAAGGCTGCCTCGATCACGAGGTCGCAGCCGGCGAGGTCGCCGAGCTCGGTCGTGAGGCGGACGCGACCCATGGCCGCGTCCCGGTCGGCCTGTTCCATGCGCCCCTTCTCGACGGCGCGCGTGAGGAAGTGGCCGATCCGCTCGGCCGCCCGCTCGCCGAGCTCGGCGCTCACCTCGCAGCCGACCACCTCGACCCCGCCCTGCACGCAAACCTGGGCGATCCCGGCGCCCATCGTCCCGAGCCCGACGACGCCGACCTTGCGGATCTCACGCGCCACGGCGCGATCCTAGTTCCACGAGTGCCCGGCCAGCCTCGAACTGCTCCTCGCTGAGGCGGATGTACGAGTGGCGCCAGATGCTCTGCGGGAAGACGCCCGCCGCCTCCACGGGCGGCGCGTCGTGCAGGTCGCCGACGACGGCGAGCGGCCGGATCTCGAACCGCCACGGCCAGCGCTCCCGCGCCGGGTCGTCCTCGGGATCGCCGACGACCTCGACCACGCCGTACAGCGCCTGCCACACCGCGGCGTAGAGGATGGCCAGGTCGCCGCGCTGCACCGCGGGCCGCCGCGACGAGCCGTGGCCGGAGATCGCGGCCGGGTCGATCCGCGCGTCGAGCGGCCGGTCGCCGCGGCCGCGAACGAGCAGCCAGTACGTCACTCGGGCTTCCGCGCGAGCACCCACATGAAGCTGACCACCCCGTGGCCGGGCTCCTCGAAGGGCACGACACGCGCCTCCTCGAGGACGAAGCCTGTGGATTCGAGCGCGTGCCGGTTCCACGCCTCGTCGTACGAAGCGAAGAACATCGGCGCGCCCAGCCAGTCGGCTTCGACCTCGTCGTCGGCGTTCGCGGTCCCGAGCGTGGCGAGGAGCCGGCCGCCGGGCGCAAGCCAGCGGAAGATCCGCTCGAGGAGCGGGCGCTGCTTCGCACGCGGGACGTGGCCGAGCAGGAAGAGCGAGACGACCGCGTCGAAGCTCTCGGGCTCGAAGGCGACCTCCGTCGCATCGGCACTCAGGAACCGGGCTTCCGGAACGAGGCGCCGCGCACGCTCGAGCTGCCGCTCGGAGATGTCGACCCCGACGACGTCGTGCCGAGCGGCGAGCGCGCGCGTCGTCGGCCCGCCGCCGCCGCAGCCGAGGTCGAGGACCCGCGAGCGCTCCGGCAGCCGCTGCTCCAGCATCTCGACCCAGCGCAGCGCCGGGGACTCGAACGACGAGGCCCACTCCGCGTAGCGCTTGGCGATCGCGTCGTAGCCGCGCCGGACCACTGCTTCCGGCGGCTCCTTCAAACGCGCTCTACGACCGCCGCGATCGCCTGGCCGAAGCCGATGCACATCGAGGCGATCCCGTACCGCGCTTCGCGCCGCTCGAGCTCGTTCAGGAGCGTCGCGGTGATCCGCGCGCCGGTCGCACCCAGCGGGTGCCCGAGCGAGATCCCTCCGCCGTTCGGGTTCACGTCGTCCATCCGCTCCTCCAGCCCGGCGTCGCGTACGAACTGGAGCACGACCGACGCGAAGGCCTCGTTCACCTCGACCACGCCGACGTCGTCCCAGCCGAGGCCCGCGCTGGCGAGCGCCTTCGCGCACCCCGCCGGGTTGCCGTGCAGCATGCGGTGCGGGTCGACTCCGGCGAGGCCGAACGAAACAAAGCGCGCCCGTGGCTCGAGGTCCAGCCGCTCGACCGCGCGCCCGCTCGCCACGAGCACGGCGGCCGCGCCGTCGCAGATCTGGCTCGAGTTCCCGGCGGTGATCTTGCCGTCCGGGAGGAAGGCGGGCCGCAGCGCGGCCAGCGCCTCGAGAGACGTGTCCGCGCGTGGCGTCTCGTCGGTGTCGACGAGGACGCCGACGTGCGGGTTCGAGACCTCGACGGGCACGATCTCGTTCGCGAACCGGCCCTCCTCCGACGCGGCGACCGCGCGCCGGTGCGACTCGAGCGAGTACGTGTCGAGCTCCTCGCGCGTGAGCCCCCACTCGTCCGCGATCACCTCGGCGGAGATGCCTTGCGGGACGATCTCGAAGCGCTCGAGCAAGCGGTCGGAGAGGTCGCCGCCGCTCGACCCCATCGGCACGCGCGACATCATCTCGACCCCGGCCGAGACGACGAGGTCGAGGTGCCCCGCCTGCACCGCCGCGGCGGCGTTCAGGTTGCCCTGCATCGACGAGCCGCACTGGCGGTCGACGGTCGTCCCGCAGACCGACTCGGGCCACCCCGCGACGAGCGGCGCCATGCGGCCGATGTTCCACCCCTGCTCGCCGACCTGCGTAACGCAGCCCATCTGCACGTCCTCGATCTCCGCCGGCTCGAGCCCCGCGCGCGAGACGAGCGCGTTCAGCACCTGAGCGGCCAGCTCGTCACCGCGGATCGAGGAGAGCGCGCCGTTTCGCCTGCCGATCGGCGAGCGGACGGCGTCGACGATGAACGCGTCGGCCACGACGCCAGTGTAGGCCGGTACGCTGATCTCTCGACATCGCTGAGGCAGGCGAGGAGGTCTTCTGGATGCGCAAGATGCTGTCCCTCGGACTGGCCGCGGCCACGACCATGACGCTGATCACTGCGTCGGCGTTCGCGACGGGATCTGCGAAGACGTCGGCCAAGGCCGCGGTTGTGCGGATCTCGACGCGGAAGCTGCCGAAGCTGGGAACCGTGCTCGTGAACAGCAAGGGCCGCACGCTCTACATGTTCGTCCCCGACAAGCGCAAGAGGGTCACGTGCGTCGGCTCCTGTGCGGCGGCGTGGCCGCCCTCGAAGCTGCCGAAGGGCGCCAAGGCCGTCGCCGCCGGGAAGGCGAAGGCCTCGCTGCTCGGGAGCGACCGCGATCCGGCAGGCGGCCGCGTCGTCACCTACGACAAGTGGCCGCTCTACACCTACATCGGCGATCGAGCCGCGGGACAGGCCAAGGGCCAAGCGCTCAACCTGAACGGCGGCCTCTGGTACGTGCTCAGTCCTTCCGGGAAGGTGATCCGAATGAAGTAGCCGGCCGCCTCGCCGACTTCGGCGTGACGACCTAGGATCGAGGCGTGTCCCAGGCGCCGAACCTCCTCGTCTCCGACGCCGACCGGGCCCGCGTCGTCGGCGAGCTACGCGGGCACTACGAGACGGGCAGGCTGACGCTCGAAGAGCTCCAGCAGCGACTCGACGAAGCGCACGCGGCGCGGACGGAGTCGCAGCTGCAGAACGTGCTGCGGCAACTGCCTCCGGCGAAGCTCCCGAGCGTCAACCCTCGCGACACCCGCTGGCGATCGCTGGCGCTCCAGTACGCGCTCGTGAACCTCGTCGCGATCCTGGTCTGGCTCTTCTCCGGGGCCCACGGCGACTTCTGGCCGCGGTGGGTGCTCCTCGGCACCTTGATCTCGTTTGCGCGTCGGGCCTTTCGGCCCCGGCACCGCTCTCTGCCGCCGGGCTTCTTTCGCTAGGCGTCGCGCGGCTCGGTCTCGTGCGCGAGCCAGATCCGGCGCGGCTCCAGGTCGAGGATCGCGCCGCCCGCAACGTCGAAGTCCCCCCAGCGGTATGCCACGTCGCCGGCGACGACCACGAGGCCGTCCTCGGTCTCGACGAGCACCGACTGGTGCCCAGGGGTGTGCCCCGGCGTCGGCAGGACGCGCACGCCCGGTGCGATCCCCGCCTCGCCGTCGAGCTCGACGTAGCGGGCGCCGTGGAACTCGACCCACTCCGGGATGGTGTAGCCGGGCTCGCGCGCCGCCTCCCGCTCGGCCCGCTGCACGTAGATCGGGAGGCCCGCGAAGAGCCGGTTCCCGCCGCAGTGGTCGAAGTGCAGGTGCGTGTTCACGACGAGGGAGACATCGCGCGGGATGCGCTCCGGGTAGATCCTCGGCCGCCACTCCTCGTCGAGCTCCGGCGTCGAGTCGATCATCCCCGTGTCGACGAGGATGCGGCCGTCCGGGTGCTCGATCACGTGCAAGTGGCCCGGCCACGGCTCGCCCTCGACGACGACGTCGGCGACGTGCACCGGCCGCACGTCAGCGAGCCGCATAGAGCCTCCACGTGCCGGGGACGCCCTTCAGCTCGTGCTCGCCGCGCTCCTCGAAGGCGATCCCGGAGCCGGCGACGAGGTCGCGCACCGTGCTCGAGACCAGCACCTCCCCCGGCTCGGCGAGGGCCGCCACCCTCGCACCGGTGTGCACGGCGATGCCGCGCACCTTTCCGTTCGCGAGCTCGCACTCGCCGGTGTGGAGGCCGGCCCGGAGCTCGAGCCCCAACCGCCGGACCGACTCCTGGATCGCACAAGCGGCGCGGACCGCGCGCGCCGGCCCGTCGAACGTGGCGAGGAACCCGTCCCCCGCGGTGTCGACCTCCTCCCCGCGGAAGCGTTCGAGCTGGGCGCGGACGGCCTCGTTGTGCGCCTCCAGCAGGTCGCGCCAGCGCCGGTCCCCGAGCTCGACCGCGCGCTGCGTCGAGCCGACGATGTCGGTGAAGAGCACGGTAGCGAGGACGCGGTCCGGCTCCGGCGCCGGTCGCGCCCCGGTCAGGAACTCCTCGATCTCGTCCACGACCTGGTCGGCGTCGATCCACGGCACGTGGTCGTCCCCGGGCAGCTCGACGAAGCGCGCGCCCGGGATGTGCTCGGCGACGTAGCGGCCCTCGTCGACGCGGGAGTCGAGGTCTCCGGTGCGGTGCAAGACGAGGGTCGGCGCCTGAACCGTCGGCAGGACGTGCCGTACGTCGATGAGGCTGTTCATGAGGATGAGGTCGCGCGCCGCGCTCGGGCTTGCCGCCGCGCGCGCCCGCGCCGCCCACCACCTCGCCATCGCCTCGTCGGCGCCGGGACACATGCGGTGCATGTCCGCCTCCCAGCCCCAGTCCTCCTCGACCTGCTTCGCGTAGCGCTGCCGCGTCTCCCAGGTCGGCGCCCACGGGTACTCGTCCTCGGGGTCGCGACGCTTCGCGTAGGTGCCGTAGAGCGTGAGGGCCGTGGTCATCTCGGGGTAGGTGGCGGCGAAGAGGACGCACATCGGGCCACCTTCCGAGTAGCCGAAGAGCGCAGCGCGCTCGCTTCCGGCCGCGTCCATCACCGCCCGCACGTCGCCCATCCGCGTCTCGAGGTCGGGCAGTCCGCCCGGGCGGTCGGAGAGCCCGGTGCCGCGCTTGTCGAAGCGGATGAGCCGTGAGAACGACGCCAGCCGGCGCAGGAAGTGCGCATGTCGGGGATCGGCCCAGTCGAGATCGAGGTGCGATACGAAGCCCGGCACGAGCACGAGGTCGATGGGGCCCTCGCCGACCACCTGGTACGCGATGCTGACGTCGCCGCTTCTCGCGTAGCGCGTCTCAGGCGCCGACGGCAAAGAGCCTCCACTGCCCGGGCACGCCCTTGAGCGCGTGGGCGCCGCGGTCATCGAACGCGATGCCGGAGCCGGCGACGAGGTCCTTCACCGTCCCCGAGACGAGCACTTCGCCGGGACCGGCGAGGGTGGAGATGCGCGCGCCGACGTGCACGGCGACCCCGGCGACCTTGCCGTCGGCGACCTCGCACTCGCCGGTGTGGATCCCCGCGCGCACCGCGAGCCCGAGGCCGCGCAGGTCGTCGCGGATCGAGCAGGCGCACTCGATCGCCCGGCCGGGGCCGTCGAAGGTGGCGAAGAACCCGTCGCCCGCGGTGTCGACCTCCTCGCCGCGGTGCTCGCCCAGGCGCCGCCGGATCGCCGTGTGGTACCGCGCGAGCAGCTCCCGCCACGCGCGGTCGCCGAGCGCCGAGGCCTGCTCGGTCGAGCCGACGAGGTCGGTGAAGAGCACCGTCGAGAGCACACGCGTGGGAGGCGCCGGCGCGCCCACGCGCTCGACGAGCGCCCGCGTCTCGCGCATCGCGATCTCGTAGGCCTCCGGGTCGACCCAGTGGTAGATCCCGACGACGCTCGGCAGCTCGACAAGACGCCCGCCGTGGATCCGCCGCGCGAAGAACTCGCCCGGCCCCCGCTCCGGCGGGCTCGAGAGGACGATCGTCGGGACGCGCACGGCCGGAAGCACGTCGCTCACGTCCGAGTCCATCATCATCCGGAAGAACGCGAGCGCCGAGCCGGGGCTGAGCCCGCGACGCATGTGGCCGACGAACCAGCGGCGGAACTCGGGATCGTCGGCCTTCGTCGGCGCCCACTCCGCGAGCAGGCCGTCGAGGAACTCCGCCCGGCCCCAGCCGTCTCGAACCTCGCGCAGGCGCACGCGCCACTCCTCGCCGCCGAGCGCCCAGGGGTAGTCCTCGGTCCGGCGGCCCTTGGCGGTCGGGTCGAAGAGGACGAGCCCGGCCGTTCGCTCCGGCGACGTGGCGGCGAAGAGCGTCGCGAGGCGCGCTCCCTCCTGCGCCGTCCAGAGCACGGCCGAGTCGGCGCCGATCTCGTCCATGACCGCGCGCAGGTCGTCCATGCGCGTCTCGAGGGTCGGCACCTCGCGCACGCGGTCGGACAGGCCCGTGCCGCGCTTGTCGATCATCGTCAGGCGAGTGAAGGAAGCGAGCTCGCGGGCGAAGCGGACGAGCAGCGGCTGCTCCCACACCGAGAGCAGGTCGCCGGCGAAGCCGCGGACGAAGACGAGGTCGACCGGGCCCTCGCCGATCGTCTGGTAGGCGATCGCGACGTCGCCGCTGCGGGCGTACTGGACGTCCGGGATCTCCACGGCTCAAGTGTCCCACTAGACTCACGCCGTGGCCACGGTCACGACCGAGCGGAAGCTCTTCGTCGGCGGCGACTGGGTCGAGACCGGCGACTGGCTCGAGGTTCGCTCGCCGTACTCCGGCGACGTCGTCGGTCGCGTGGCGAAGGCCGGCGCCGCCGAGACCCGCCGCGCGGTCGACGCCGCCGAGCGGGCCATGGCCGAGCCGCTCCCGGCGCACAAACGGGCCGAGATCCTCGTCCGCGTCGCCGGCTACCTCGGCCGCCGGCACGACGACGTCGCGCGCACGATCTCCGACGAGGCCGGCAAGCCGATGAAGGCGGCGCGCGTCGAGGCGAAGCGCGCGATGTCGACGTACACGATGGCCGCGGTCGAGGCGCGCAAGCTCGCCGGCGAGATGGTCCCGATGGACGCCTCCCAGGCCGGCGAGGGCAAGCTCGCGTTCACCCTCCGCATGCCGATCGGCGTCGTCGGCGCGATCTCCCCCTTCAACTTCCCGCTCAACCTCGTCGCGCACAAGCTCGCTCCCGCGCTCGCGGCCGGCTGCGCCGTCGTCCTCAAGCCGGCCTCGCAGACGCCGCTCTCGGCGCTCCTCCTCGCCGAGCTCGAGGAGGAGGCGGGCCTGCCGCCGGGCTGGCTCAGCGTCGTCGTCGGCCCTTCGGCGGAGATCGGCGACGTCCTCGTCGAGGACGAGCGCGTCCGGGCGATCACGTTCACGGGCTCCGGCCAGGTCGGGTGGAAGCTGCGCGAGCGCGCGCCGCGGAAGCGCGTGAACCTCGAGCTCGGGAACGCGACCCCGGTCGTCCTCGCCGCCGACGCCGACCTGGACGAGGCGGCGACGAAGCTCGCGGCGAACGCGTTCTCGTTCGCCGGTCAGAGCTGCATCTCCGTCCAGCGGATCTACGTCGAGCGCGCGGCCTACGACGGCTTCCTCGAGCGCTTCCTGCCGAAGGTGGAGGCGCTCAAGCTCGGCGACCCGGCCGAGGAGGAGACGGACGTCGGGCCGGTCATCGACGAGGGCGCGCGCGAGCGGATCCTCGACTGGATCGAGGAGGCGCGCTCCGCGGGGGCGCGGATCCTGACGGGCGGCGACCTCGACGGCGAGCTGATCCGCCCCACGGTGATCGCCGACGCGGCGCCGGACCTGAAGGTCTCCTGCGAAGAGGTCTTCGGCCCCGTCTGCACGGTGAACGCGGTCGACTCCCTCGACGAGGCGGTCGAGCTCGCGAACGCGACTCCGTACGGGCTCCAGGCCGGGATCTTCACGCGCGGCCTGCGCCAGGCGCTCGACGCGGCCCGCCGCCTCGAGTTCGGCGGCGTCACGATCAACGAGGCGCCGACCTTCCGCGCCGACCAGATGCCCTACGGCGGCGTGAAGGCCTCGGGAAACACACGCGAAGGGCCTGCCTACGCCGTGCGCGAGCTGACCGAAGAGCGCCTGGTCGTCGTCGACCTCTAGTTTCGACTCTTCCCCGTCGGGAACGCCCGGACCATGATCGGAGTCGCGCTCGCAGCGATCGTGGTCGGGATCATCGTCACGTTCTTCCTGCCGTGGGTCGGAATTCCCGTCGGCGCCGTGGGCCTCGCCCTGCTGGTCGTCTATCTCGCCGGCTGGGGCCGCCGGGCCGCGCAGAGCCAACCGTAGTTTCGGCGCTGGTTAGACTCGGCGCTCCGATGGCGCGCATGTCGTTCTTGTCCCGTCGCCGGAGCGAGCCGCCTGCGCCCGAGCCGACCGAAGCGGCGCCCGCGCCGCACCGCCGGCCCTTGCCCCCGCCGGCACGCCTGCGCCGCGAGCGTCGCACGCTCCTCCGCGTCCGCGAGGAGCGGATTCGCGACCTCGGCGGCCTCGTGCTGGAGATGTACCGGCGCCAGGGCTTCCGTCAGGACCTCGTGGACGAGCAGTGCGCCGAGCTCGTCTCGCTCGAGGACCGGTTGCACGAGCTCGACTCGCTGCTCGCGGTCTCCGTCAGCGCCCGTCACGCGGCGCCGGCCGCACGGTGCGAGTGCGGCGCGCCGGTCCTCTGGGGCTCGCACTTCTGCGCCAACTGCGGCCGGCCGCACGGCGACCGTCCCGTCGTCGCGTGCGCGAGCTGCGGCGCCGCCATCCCCGCGGACGCGAAATTCTGTGCGTCCTGCGGCCGGCCGGTCGCGACCGCGGAGCCCTAGTGTCGGAGCCGCCGGTCGGCGAGCGGCCGATCCCGGAGGACGCCGCCGGCGAGTGCCCCCGCTGCGGCACGCCGTACGGCCCGCGCCAGGAGTACTGCCTCGAGTGCGGCCTCCGCCTGCCGGTCACCGGCGGCATCGTCGGGACGCTCGCGAGCGCGTGGCGACGGCGGCTGCCGTACTACCCTGGCGACTGGATCTGGCCCGTCCTCGTCGCGCTCGTGATCGCCGTGGTCGCGGCCGTCGTCGCGATCGTCGCGACACGCGACTCCGGTGGCTCGAAGACGATCGTGGCGACGACGACGCAGGGAACCGTCGGCTCCACCGTGACGACGGTCGGACCGACCGGGCCGACGACCACCGGCTCGGCGACGACGGTGCCGACCTCGCCGCCGCCTCCGCCTCCCCCACCTCCGCCGCCGAACCAGCTCGCCGCCTGGCCGGCCGGCACGAACGGCTACACGGTCGTCCTCAACTCGGTGCCGACCTCGAGCGGCCGCGGGCAGGCCGTGCGGCTCGCGAAGGCGGCGCTCGGGGCCGGGCTGACGGACGTCGGCGTGCTCGACTCGTCGCGCTACTCGAGCCTGCACCCCGGCTACTACGTCGTCTTCAGCGGGATCTTCAAGTCCCAGGCGGCGGCGCAGAGCGCCCTCGCGAGCGCGCGCTCCAGCGGCTACCCGAGCGCCTACGCCCGCTCGATCACGCCCTGACGGGGCGGATGTGTAGTCCCTGCGCGAGCGGGGCATGCCGTTTCCGGGAGCGTCCACCGGTTCTCTGCCGAGGCAACTCGGCGGCGGACTTTGTAACAGGGGCCTCCGGAGGTTAGACTCAGCCCGCCAGCAGCTCTGCGAGGGAGCTTAACCCGGTGCTAACAAAGCTTTGCGGGGATTTAATAGGGGGACGAAGATACTAGGGATGGACGAGCAAACTCTCCACTTCGAGGGCTGTATGTATCAATACTCGCGGGCCATCTACCGCTCCATCAAGGACCTGATCGACCCGTACGTCGACCACGAGTCACAGCTCGAGTACCGCCGCGCAGTGCTCACGGCGTGTGAGCAGACGATGGATCGGCTGGCGAAGGATCCGCTCTACTTCGCGAACCCGGCCCGCGCGCTCTTCCAGGACATCCGCCGCTACTTCCCGATCACCTACCAGGCGCAGGTCGCATGGGCCGTCAACGAGGGAGTGGCCGCGGCGGCCGCCTTCATCCAGGAGCAGATCGAAGCCGGCGCCTTGGACGGCGGCGTCGCGCGGTGCCGGGCGACGACCCGCAAGGGGAAGCCGTGCCAGCGCACGCCCCTCCCCGAGCGCGACTACTGCCCTTCGCACCAGCACCTCGAGCGCAGCAAAGTCGCCGCCTAACCCATCCGGCCTAATCCCTGCGGTGGACCCCGGCCTCGCCCCGCCGGGCCCACGGCGGTCGGTCGGGCACGGCCGCAAACCTTCCACAGGCTCGGCGAGGTAGGCTCGCGGAGCGGCATGTCGCACGACACCGACAAGCTCATCCGCCAGCTCTCGCTCGTCTCGTTCCTCATGGCCGAGCGGCGGCCGCTCACGGCGAGGGACGTCCAGCAGCACGTCGAGGGCTACTCGGAGATGTCGGACGAGGCATTCGCCCGCCGCTTCTACTCCGACCGCGCGGAGCTGCACGCCCTCGGCGTCCCGCTCCAGTCCCAGCGCGACGAGTTCACCGGCGAGGAGCTGTACACGCTCCGCTCCGAGCAGTACTTCCTGCCCCCGCTCGAGCTCTCGGACGACGAGCTGGCGACGCTCCAGACCTATCTCTACGCGCTCGAGGGGCGGTTCGCCTACGCCGAGCCGCTCCGGCTCGCGCTCCAGAACCTCGCCCTCGGCCGCACCGGCTTCCCGGAGGCGCCGACGGAGACCGCCGTCCGCGTCGACCGGCTCGATCCCGACTACTCCCCCGAGCTCCAGGCGCGGCTCTCGAAGCTCGAGGTGGCGATCTCGAAACAGAGGACGGTCAAGTTCCAGTACACGGCGATGTCGACCGGACGGGAGCGGGAGCGCACGCTCAACCCGTACGCGCTCTTCAACGACCGCGGCGCCTGGTACGTCGTGGGCCGCGACCTCGACCGCGACGCCGAGCGAACGTTCCGCGTCCCGCGGATCCGCGGCGAGATCACCTTCGCGACGCGCCGCGAGCGCGACTTCCGCGTGCCCGCCGACTTCGAGATCGGCCGCTACGAGGTCGAGGGCGAGGCCCGCATCGAGGTCGGTCCGGACACCGCCTGGTGGGTCGAGCGCGCCTACGGGAACCGCGGGCGGTTCGAGGAAGGCGTCTTCGTCACCGAGTACTCGAGCGCCCAACAGCTCGCCACGTGGGTGCTGCGCCAGGAGGGGCGCGCCGTTCCCCTCGAGCCGGAGGAGCTGCGGCGGGAGGTGGCCGAGGCGCTGGAGCGCGTGCTCGAGCGGCACGAGGGCGACCCGCCCGAGGTGGCTTCGCCCGCGAAGCAGAAGGGCCACGACGAGGTTCCCGCGCGGCCGGCGGGACCCGTCGCGCCCGAGCGCTTCGCCGTCCTCCAGGCGCTCCTCGCCTACCTCCTGGCGGCCTGCGGTGAGGACCGCGAGGCCGAGATCGAGGCGCGCGAGCTCGTCGAGCGCCTCCACATCCCGGAGGAGGAGCTCGAGGAGCACCTCTCGCTGCTCAACCTCGTCAACTTCGGCGGCGGCTGCTACACGGTCTACGCCGAGCTCCGCGGCGACGTCGTGCACGTCGACAAGGAGCTCTACGGCGAGACGTTCCGCGCCTCGCCCCGCCTGACCCCGCTCGAGGCGCGCGCGATCCGCCTCGCGCTCGACTTCGTCGGGCCCGGCATCGCGGCCGAGGCGCACAGCGCCGTCGCGAGCGTGCGGCGCAAGCTCGAGGAGACGTTCGGCCAGTTCGAGCTGCCCCAGACCCCCGAGCCGGAGGTCGCCTCCGAGGAGGAGCGGCTGATCGCGACCTTCACGGACGCGATCCACGAGCACCGCCTCGTCGAGGTCGAGTACCAGAAGGAGGGCGAACAGACCTGGTCGCAGCGCCTCGTCGAGCCGTACTACCTCGAGCGCCAGCTCCCGCACTGGTACGTGCACACCTGGGACCGCACGAGCGAGGGCGAGCGGACGTTCCGCCTCGACCGGATGCGGAACGCGAAGCTCCGCAAGGAGCAGTTCGAGCCTCGGCCCGGCTTCGACCCGCACGAGTTCTCGCGCGCGCGGGTCGTCCGCATCTGGTACTCGCCCGAGGTCGCGCGCTTCGAGGTCGAGAAGGGCGCGCGACTCCTCCGCGACCGCGCGGCCGTCGCCGAGCTCCGCGTCGGCAGCGTCGACTGGCTCGTCGGCGAGATCCTCGCCTACCGCGGGGAGGCGGTCGTGCTCGAGCCCGAGGACGTCAGGGCCGCCGTTGCCGAGCGGGCCCGACAGCTCGCGCGCCCGCCTAGGAAAGCGGCAGTGAGAGCCTGAAGGTCGCGCCCCGCCGGGGCGTCGAGCGCACGTCGAGCGAGCCGCCGTGCGCCTCCGCGATCGAGCGGGCGATGAAGAGGCCGAGGCCGGTCCCGGGCTTGGCCTTTCCGGCCACCTTGGCGCGGCCGAACTTCTCGAAGATGAGCCGCTGCTGCTCCCGCGAGATCCCGGGGCCCTGGTCGCTGACGGAGACGACGACGGCGCCGTCCTCGGCCGCGGCGGAGACCTCCACGTCGTCGCCGGCGCTCGAGTACTTCACGGCGTTGTCGATCAGGTTCGACAGGACCTGGCGCAGGCGCTCGCGGTCGCCCCGGACCGACGGCATCGGCCGGCGGACGCTGGCCCGTACCCGGACCTCGTCCTGCCCGACCGTCGCGGCCGCGACCGATTCCTCCACGAGGCGCGCGAGGTCGACGTCGCTGAACGCGTAGCTGAAGGTCCCGGCCTCGATCCGCGACGTGTCGAGGACGTCGGCGATGAGCCCCGCGAGGCGGCTCGTCTCGCTGCCGATGAGCTCGAGGAACGACTGCCGGTGCTCGGGCGTGAGCTCGCGCCAGCGCTCCTGGAGCGTCCGCGCCGCGCCGACGACGGCCGCCATCGGCGAGCGCAGCTCGTGCGAGACGAGCGAGACGAAGTCGGCCCGAAGCGCGGAGAGACGGCGCAGCTCCTCGACCGTCGCGCGCTCGGCTTCGTAGGAGCGGATGTTCTGGACGGCCGTCGCCACGAGCCGGCCGAGCAGCGAGGAGAGCTCGATCTCGTCCGGGCTGAAGGCGTCCACCGCGAAGCGCTGGATCGAGAGCATCCCGATCGGCCTCGCGCCGAGGAGGAGCGGCGCGGCGAGGCGGCTCTGCAGGCCCAGGTCGAGCAGCGCCTCCTCCTCGGGATAGGCCGGGTCGCGCATGTCCCGCCGCACCACCGTGCGGCCGGCCATGGTCTCCTCGAGCACGGAGCCCTCGACGCCGCGCACCGTCCCCGGCGGGAAGACGGTGTCGGCGCCCGCCCCCGCCGTCGCCATCACCTCCGCGTGGTTGTTCTCGACGAGGACGATCGTCGTCCGGTCGAAGGGCACCAGGCCGCGCAGCTCGCGAATGAAGGCGCCGAAGGCCTGCTCGAGCTCGAGCGACGAGCCGAGCGCGCGGGCGCAGCGATTCGCCGCCTCGAGCAGGTCGACGCGCCGGCCGAGCTCGTCGCGCAGCCGCTCGGCCTCGGCCGCCCGCGAGCCGGCGAGCGCGGCCTCGCGGTCGAGGCGGTCGACGAGCCGGCCGATGATCGTCCCGGTGAGCGCCAGGATGCCGACCGGGAAGGTGACGCGGTCGGAGCGGAAGCCGGGCGGGCCGAACTTGTGCGCACGCCACCACTCGATGAAGACGAAGAACGGGACGAGCAGGAGCGGAAGGCCGAGCCCGCCGACAAGGCCGTAGCGGAGGCCCGCCTCCACGACGACGACGATGAGCGCCCAGCGTGTCGGGCTCCCGTACTCGTACGAGTAGACGATGGCGTAGGCGCTGACGATCGCCGTGTCGAAGAGCAGCGCCGCCGCGGACAGCGTCGGCGCGAGCCGCAGGCTGCCGCGGCGCGCCAGGACGAAGAGCGCGATGCTGCCGGCCGTGAAGAGGCCGGTGATCGTCCAGGCCGCCGACTCGTAGCCCGGCGGGTAGTCGACGCTGAAGAGGCCGACCTCGAAGATGGCGAACGCCACGCCGCCGAGCCGGACCCAGGCGACCCACCGCTCGGTCTCGACCAGGCGCGCGAGCTTGTTCTCGTTAGGTCTCAAGGCGCTCCTTGAGCCGCTCGAGCGCCCACGCGGCGTGGTCGCGCAGCAGCTCGTCGCCGCCGTCGGCGTGGTCGGCGAGCACCGCCCGGTGCTCGGGTCCGCCCGCGTTGCCGAGCGCGACGAGCGCGTTCCGGCGCAGGTAGCGCGGATCGTTCCGGGGGACGTAGAGACGGTCGTAGCGGCGCCGGAGCTCGTCGCCGTCCGCCTCGAGCCACTCCACGAGCGACACGTTCGGCTCGGCCCCGGCGGGAAGCGGCTCGTCCTCCCGCCTGCGCTCGACGCCTCGGTTCCAGGGGCAGACGTCCTGGCAGATGTCGCAGCCGTAGACCTGGCCTTCGAGCGCTTCCCGATATTCGTCCGGGATCGGCTCTGCCGACTGCGTCCAGTACGAGAGGCACTTCGTCGCGTCGAGCGTGCCAGGCTCGTCGAGTGCATCCGTCGGGCAGGCCTCGATGCAGAGCGTGCAGGAGCCGCAGTCGGTGGCGAGCGGCGGCGTCGGGTCGAGCTGGACGTCGGTGACGAGCGTGCCGAGGACGACCCACGAGCCGTGGCGGCGCGTGATCAGGAGCGTGTTCTTCCCGTAGAACCCGACGCCGGCGCGGGCCGCCGCCTCGCGGTCGACGTGCTGGTTCGCGTCGACGAGGACGCGGTAGCCGCCTCCGAGCCGCCGGCCGAGCGCGTCGAGCCGCTCGCGGAGCACGGCGTAGGCGTCCGTCCACGTGTAGCGCGGGAGCCGTCCCTCGCCCGGCACCGGCTCGGGGCCGGGCGCGTAGTAGCAGAGCGCCGCCGAGATCACGGTGCGCGCGCCAGGCAGGAGGTTCTCCGGGTGACACGACACCTCGGGCCGCGCCATCGTGAACTTCATGTCGGCGAAGAGGCCGCGCGCGCGGCGCTCGCGGATGTGGCGCTCCGTGTCCTCGTAGGGCTCCGCCGGAGCGGCCCCGACGGCGTCGAGGCCGAGCTCCGCGGCCAGCCGCTCGAGCTCGCGAGCCGTCATGGAAGGATTCTGCCCTGTGAAGGCGGTGCGTATCCACGACGACGGCGGGCCCGACGTCATCCGGTACGAGGACGCGCCGGATCCAGAGGCGGGCCCGGGAGATGTGCTGATCGGCCTGCGCGCGGCCTCGCTGAACCACCTGGACGTCTGGGTCCGCAAAGGTCTCCCTTCGGTGCCGAAGC
>VAXK01000218.1 GCA_005885565.1 Actinomycetota bacterium | reverse complement strand
GCGGATCTGCGGCTCGCGCCGGTCCGCCCGAACGATCGGCACGAGAAGAGCGGCGAGCGGGAATCCGGAGGTCGTCTGCTGCGGGAAGTGCTGCTCCGCGTACAGGATCGCCTTCTCGCTGTCGACGCGGTCCGGGTTCGCCAGGACAGGTAGCAGGTGCGGCAGGAGGTCGCCGACGTGCGACGCCTCGAGCTTGCCCGAGTTGTAGAGGCTGGCGACGTGCGGTGGGGGGCCGAGCGTCACCGCAACGTAGTCGTCGCCGGCGTAGAGGAGATCGGTGCCGAGACACGCGAGCGCGACGGTGGACTTCCCCGACCCAGCCGGGCCGACGACGAGCACGCCGCCCGACGGTGTTCCGACCGCCGCCCCGTGAACCTGGAGATAGCCACGCGACCCGAGCCACCAGAACAGGATCTGCCGGATCGGACACGCTTGGTCCCACGACGGCTGCTCGAAGGCGCTCGCGACCCAGTACCACGCGACGCCTGCCTCCGAGTCGAGGATGCTCAGCGCCTCCAGCCCCGCCTGGTAGGCGCCGCGGAGCGGCGGCTCCTGGAAGTGGTAGAGCGCGCCGGCCGGCTCGTCCGAGGCCGCGGGCGGGCGCGGCGGCGGCTCCATCCCGGTCGAGGCGGAGTCCCAGAGGTTCACCGTCAGCTCGGGCGCGTCGCCCGCCGGGGCCGCTAGGTGCGCGAAGGCCGGCGCGATCCGTTCGCGCAGCGCGTCGCTCGCGAAGCGAAGGGAGACGCGCGAGCCGCCGACGACGTAGTCCCGAGCCACGACGTCGCCGGCGCAGGCGAAGCTCGCGGCGAGCCCTTCGAGACGATCGGCCGCAGCGGCTTCCATAGGCTCAGTTTGTACACCGCGTGAACATCGAGAGCACCGAGGTCGAGACCACCGAGACTCCGCCGACCCTGCGGCAGCAGGTCGTGAGCGGCGTCGGCTGGAAGGTCGCGACGGTCGTCGTCGTCCAGGTGACGAGGATCGTCGTCGGCGTCATCCTTGCGCGCCTGCTCGTGCCGCGCGACTTCGGGCTCGCGTCGATGGCCCTCCTGTTCGTCGGCGTCGCGTCCGTCTTCACCGACCTGTCGTTCGGACAGGCGTTGATCGCGCGCCGGGAGATCAGCGAGCGCGACCGCTCGACGGCCTTCTGGACGACGCTCGCCGCGGGCGCGCTCTGCTGCGGGGGCGGGGTCGCGGCGGCCCCGCTCGTCGCCGACTTCTTCTCCACTCCGGCGGTCTCCCATCTCTTCGCCGTCACCTCGATCCTCTTCCTGATCACGTCCTTCTCGTCCACGCAGATCGCGCTCCTCACGCGCGAGCTTCGGTTCCGCAGCCTCCAGCTGCGCGAGATGGCGGGGGTGGTGCTCGGCGGCGTGGCCGGCGTCGTGCTCGCCTTCGCGGGCCTCGGCGCCTGGGCGATCGTCGTGCAGGCGCTCACCGCGGAGTGCGTGTCGCTCGTCCTCGTGTGGCGCTTCTCCTCGTGGCGCCCGCGCGCGACTTGGTCGGCCGAGAGCTTCCGCCGGCTCGGCTCCTTCGCCGGCAAGACCTCCGGGGCTCGCGTGCTCGGCTACGTGAACCTGAACGCGGACAACTTCCTCATCGCGCGCTTCCTCGGCGCGGCGCCGCTCGGCATCTACTCCGTCGCCTACAACGTCATGTTCGCGTCGCTCTCCCGGCTCGCTGCGCCGATCCAGCAGGTGCTCTTCCCGGCCTTCGCACGCATCGCGGCCGACCCGCCGCGTGCCGGGGGCGCCTGGCTCCGCGGCAACCGGATCGTCGCCGTGATCACCGTCCCGGCCTTCGTCGGCCTTGCGATCGTCGCACCCGACTTTGTGCCGGTCGTGCTCGGGCACCGCTGGCACAAGGTGATCCCGGTGCTCCAGCTCCTCTGTATCGCCGGCCTGTCGCAGAGCCTCCAAACTCTGAACCACAGCATGCTCCAGGCCCTCGACCGTGCCGGCGCACTGCTCGCCTTCATGATCTTCTCCGCGACGCTGACCGTCTCGGCGTTCGCGATCGGGCTGCATTGGGGCGTCGTCGGCGTCGCGGCCGGATTCGCGGCGGCGAGGACGACCGTCCTCCCGGTCTTCACGACGATCGTGTCCCGCGCCGCGCAGACCGCGGTGCTCGCGTTCGTCGCCGCCGTCCGGCCCGTGCTCGAGGTCTCGGCGGCGATGGGCGCGCTCGCGCTCGCCCTCCGGCTGGGCTTCGAGGACGTGGGCGTGTCGGCCGGCCTGCGGCTGGTCGCCGTCGTCCTCTTCGGAGCGGCTGCCTACCTCGGGCTCCTCGCGTGGCGTGAGCCCGAGCTCGTCCGCGAGGTGTGGGGCCTGGTCCGCCGCCGAGGCCGCTGAGCTTTCAGGTGGCTCCGCGGATATGCATACTGATTGAAGGGGATTTCGAGGGGAAATCCCGGAGGGAGACGAAGGAGCGGCGAATGACGACACGCTTTCGGGTGAATAGCCCGAGCGTGATCCACGAGACGATCGAGGGCGAGGTCATCCTCATCGACCTCAAGACGGGCACGTACTACAGCCTGCGGGACAGCGGAGCGGCGGTCTGGCAGGCACTTCAGAACGGTGCCGGCGAGGACGGGATCGCGGCCGAGCTGCGGTCGCGCTACGACGCGTCCGACGAGCAGATCCTCGAGGCCGTGCGGCAGCTCCTGGCCGAGCTCGAGCGGGAAGGGCTCATCCAGGCCGACGAGGACGAGGCCGCTACGGCGGTGCCGCCGTCGGCTTCCGACGACGGCGCCGCGCGACTTCCGTTTTCGGCGCCGGTGCTCGAGAAGCACACCGACATGCAGGATCTGATCCTGCTCGACCCGGTGCACGAGGTCGGTGCGGAAGGTTGGCCTCATCCGGCGCCGCCGGACGAGGCGACCGCGTGAGCCGAACCGCCACCCCGGAGGCGCCGCACGTCGAAAGCCTCCAGGAGGACTTCGAGCGCGCGGCGGAGGCGGCCGGCGGCGTCGCCGAGCTCCGGCTCGCCGTCGCGGCGAAGCCCGTCCGCATCCGCTTCGCCGGAGCGCGGGCCGCAGAGGCGCTGAGGCCCGCTTTTGCGCACCTCGAAACGCGGGAGGACGAGCCGCCCGCGCTCACGCTCCACGTCTGGGACTCCGGGACACCTCGGGCCGAGGCCAACGCAGCCGGAGCCTCGTACTACTACGAGCAGGACGGCGTCCGCGCACTCCATCAGCCCGCGTCGGACGTCTTCAGCGTCCTGACCGCCGAGGCCGACACCGGCTGGTTCTGGATGCCGGACGCGAACGGGCTGCCGTACTGGGACTACACCGCGCCGTTCCGCCACCTGCTGAGCTGGTGGCTCGACGCACAGGGGCTCCGTCAGGTGCACGGCGGCGCGGTGGGAACCGGGGACGGCGGCGTGCTGCTCGTCGGACCGGGCGGCTCGGGCAAGTCGACGACCGCGCTCTCGACGCTCCCCGACCAGCGGCTGCGCTACGCGGGCGACGACTACGTCGCGGTCGGCTCCGGGGGTGCGCCGGCCGTCCACAGCCTGTACTCCTCGGGGAAGGTGCATCCGGATGACCTGCACCGCCTGCCTCACCTCGAGCCGGCGCTCGCCGACGGCACTCGGCCGGACGAGAAGGCCGTCTTCTACGTCGAGCAGGCGTTCCCGGGCCGGTCGATCGCCGGCTTCCCGCTGCGCGCGATCGTCGTGCCGCGCGTGACGGACCGGCGCGCCGCGCGCGCCCTCCCCGGCACGCGGGCGGAGGTGCTCGCCGCCCTCGCGCCGAGCACGATCTTCCAGCTCCACCCGCCCGCGCGCGACGCGCTTGCCTGGATGGCCGGGCTGGTGCGCGCGGTGCCTACCTTCGTCCTCGAGCTCGGGAGCGACGTCGAGACGATCCCACCCGAGCTCCTGCGGATCCTCGAGCGATGAGCCCGCCGCTGATCACCGTGATCATCGGCGCCTTCGACGCCGAGCGCTACCTGGCCGAGGCGATCGAGAGCGTCCTCGCGCAGACGTATCGCCACTTCGAGCTGATCGTCGTCGACGACGGCTCGACCGACCGGACCGGCGAGGTCGCGAAGAGCTACGGCGAGCCCGTGCGCTGCATCCATCAGGCGAACGGCGGGATGGCCGCCTCCCGGAACCGCGCGATCCCGGAGGCGCGCGGCGACTTCCTCGCCTTCCTCGACGCCGACGACCGCTTCCCGCCCGACAAGCTCGAGAAGCAGCTCGCCGTCTTCGAGGCCGATCCGGAGCTCGACGTCGTCTACGGCCACGTGACCGAGTTCCTGAGCCCCGACCTCGACCAGGACGCGCGGGCGCTCCTCCGCGCTCCCGAGCACGACGTGCCCTGGCCGACGCCGAACCTCATGCTCGTGAGGCGCGAGTCGTTCCTGCGCGTCGGCCTCTTCTCCACCGACCTGAAGGTCGGCATCGGCGTCGACTGGCACGCGCGCGCGAACGAGCTCGGCCTGCGGAGCGAGGTGCCGCCGATCGTCGTGCTCGAGCGGCGCCTGCACGCTGAGAACAACGGCATCCGCCGGCGCGAGTCGAAGCCGCAGTACCTGCACGTGCTGAAGGCCGCGCTGGATCGCCGCCGCGCCGAGGCGTGAACGAACCCGGGCTCGGCGGGTCGTTCTGGCCCAGCGAGCGGCAGAAGCTGCTCCTGCGGACGGCGACTGCCGGCGGCGAGGCGAGCGCCGAGGCCTGGCGGCGACTCCGGCCGCAGCTCGAGCTCGACCGGCTCGAGCTCGGCTCCTTCCCCGTGCTGCCGCTCGTGCACCGGCAGCTCGACGGCCTCGACATCGACGACCCGTACGTGCCGCGGCTCGCCGGCATCCGGCGGCGGACCTGGGCGATGAACCAGCTCGGGCTCGATGCACTGGCGCCTGCGCTCCGCGCGCTCGAGGACGCCGGCGCGGAGCCGGTCGTCGTGGGCGGCTGGCAGTTCCCCGCGCACTACTACGGCGGCGACTTCGGGCTCCGGCCGGTCCAGGGGCTCGAGGTCCTCGTCCGGCCGGCCTTCGCGGCGCCACGTGGCGCCGCCGGAGGCGTGACGCACGGCGGCGCAAACGGCATCACCTGCGTCCTCCACCAGCGTTTCGCTCGGGACTTCTCGGGACCCGAGCGCGAGGTCGAGGATCTCTGGGAGCGGACGGCCGAGCTCACGCTCGGCGAGACGCGGGCGCGCATGCTCGCCCCGACCGACGAGCTCGTCCGGGTCTGTCTCGCCGGCGCCCGTGCCAGCGAGCCGCCCAACGTCCTCTGGGTCGCCGACGCGATCGCCGTCCTCCAGGCGAGCGCCACCTCGATCGACTGGGAGCGCGTCGTGCGCCACGCCCTGCGGCTCCGCGCGATGCTCCGTCTGCGCGACGCGCTCGTCTACCTCCGCCGCGAGCTCGACGCCGCCGTCCCGGACGAAGCGATCCGGGAGCTCGAGGCGCATCCGCCGCTTCGGCGCGAGGCGCTTGCGCACCTGAAGGCCGGTCGCAGCCCTCGGGTCGTCGCGACGCGGTTCCTCCACCTCACGGCGGATCGCTCGCTACCGGCTGCCGTGGCCGCGCTGCCGACCTTCCTCCGCGACGAGCTCGGTCTGAAGCGGCGGGCGCAAGTACCGCTCGAGGTCGTCCGGCGGGCGGCGTTACGGATTCGGGTCACGCGACCGACGGTCGAGGCAAGATGAGCGCCGCCGACGGGCATCCGCTGTGGCGCGCCGTCGACGAGCTGCTCGACAGGGGGACCGTCCCGGGCATTCGCGCCAACAAGCTCGGCGCGCTGGCAGCGCGGCTCCGGCGGCGCGCCGGCCGGCCCGTCCCTCCGGCACTCGCCGAGGACGAGCGCGGGGCAGCGGTGGCGGTAACGATGGCGCGCCCGTTGCTCGAGCACGTCAGGAGCCTCTGCGACGGACCGCTCGTGCTCGTGAAGGGGCCCGAGGTCGCGCGGCTCTACCCCGGCTCTGCGCGCGTGTTCGTCGACGTCGACCTGCTCGCCGCCGACGCCCATGCCGCTCAGCGCGCGCTCCTCGCGGCCGGTTACTTCGAGGTGGACGAGCCTTTCGTCCTCCGCCAGCATCTACGGCCGCTGAAGTCACCGACGCTCGGGCTCAAGGTAGAGCTCCACACGGTGCCGAACTGGCCCCCCGGGAGGACGCCGCCGCCGGTCCAGGAGATCCTCGACCGCTCCGTCCCCTCGGGCATCGGTGTGAACGGCATCGTCGCTCCGGACCCCCTGCACCACGCAGTGATCCTGGCCGCGCATGCCTGGAGCCACGAGCCGCTCCAGACGCTCCGCGACCTCGTCGACGTCGCGGCGATGGCGAGGGGCTGCTCCGAGGCCGAGCTCGCCCGGACCGCCGACGCCTGGGACCTCTCGAGGGTCTGGCGGACAACGTGGGCCGCGATTGCGGCACTCTTCGAGCGCGGTCCGACCACGATGCCGCTTCGGACTTGGGCGCGGCACCTTCCGTCGGTACGCGAGCGGACGCTGCTCGGCAACCATTTGACGCGGTGGCTCCACGGTTTCTGGGAACTGCCGCCGCATGCGGCCGCCGGCCATCTGGGAGCGGCGTTTCGCATGACGGTCCTGCCGGCCCCCGACGAGTCGTGGGGCGAGAAGCTCGCTCGCACGGGCCACAGCTTCAGGCATCCCGGCGAACCGATGTCCTCGCACAGCATCTGGTCGGAGGAGCTTCACCGACGCCGCACAAGATCCTGATCACCGGCGCGGCCGGTCTCTTGGGGACGGTGCTGATGCACGGCCTCGACGGCCGCTACGACATCGCCGGGGTCGACCGCACGATCCGCCGCCCGCCGAGCGTCCGCCGCCGCAACCTCGCCCGGTCGCGCGGGCTCGCAGGGATCTTCGCGGGAGCGGACGCGGTCGTCGACCTCGCCGGCCTCTCGGACTATCGACTCGAGTGGAAGGACGTCTGGCGGAACAACCTCCCGGCCACGTTGAACGTGCTCGAGGCCGCCCGCCGCGCCGGGGTCCGCCGCTACGTCTTCGCAAGCTCGAATCACGTGACCGGCGGGTACGAGCGCGAGCCGCCCTACAGCGCGATCGTCGCCGGTGACTACGAGGGGCTCGATCCCGGGTCGATCCCGCTCGTGCGGACGGACTGGCCCGTGCGGCCGGACGGGGCGTACGCGCTCGGGAAGATCCTCGGCGAGGCGGCCGCGCGCTGGTGCTCGGACGCCTTCGGCCTGTCCACGATCTGCCTCCGCATCGGGACGGTGAACGCGGAGGACCGCCCTCTCGATCCGCGCCACTTCGCGACGCTCTTGACGCACGCCGACCTCCTCCGGCTCGTCGAGGCCGCGCTCACCGTCGACGTCCCCTTCGCCGTCTGCTACGGCGTCTCGCGCAACACCTGGCGGTTCTGGGACATCTCGAACGAGATCGGCTACGAGCCCCAGGACGACGCAGAGCGCTATCGAGAGGAATAGCGCCAGGCCGCGACCGGGTGGAGCTCCCAGCCCGAGTACTGGTGCCACGCGGTGTCCACGTGCGCCGGATCCCAGAAGACGAATCCCTGGACGTCGAGACGCGTGCCGAGCTTGTCCGGCCAGAGCGGGGGCGCGACGTGGCCGTCGATCCAGGTCCCGTCGATCTCCACGTGCAGCGTCTTCATCCTCGGGTTGGTGATGTCCGGCCGGCCGGCCTGCGTGAGGTTCGTCGAGTCGTCGTGATCGGCGCTTCGGTTCGGCGCCCGCGAGATGAAGACGTCGTCGACCTCGACGAAGGTCGGCATGCCGTCGAGCTCGCAGACCGCGTTCAGCTGATGCTGCTGGTCGGCGCCGCGGAAGTGCGGCTGGAAGCGGCCGCCGGCCTCGGTCGCCCCGTGGCTCGCGTTCTCCTGCGTGCCGAGGATCTCCGGGATCGTCGTCCGCACCGGCTTGCACGTCGTGTGCGTCGACCAGGAGACGAGGGCCGTGATGGGCGCGAAGCGCCCGACGAGGTCGCCGGCCTTCGGGGTCGTCTTGCAGTCCGAGCGCCGCGAGGAGCAGAGCCCGCGCCAGCGGACGAACCGGTTTCCCATCGCCGCCCGAGCTTCGAAGCGCGCGCGGCTGCCGCGCGCGAAGCGCCACGTGCAGCGCGACCGGCAGGCGAGCTTCCCGGCCACGACAGTCCCGTCACCGTGAACGACGACCCGGAGAGCGACCGTCCGGCCGTTGCTCCCCCCGGCGGCGAGAGGCAGGCCGAGGACGATCGCGGAGAGGAGTGCCGCGAGCGGAAGAGCGCTAGTACCGCTCGATCGACGGCACGATGCGGCCGTCGCGGGTGACGCGGGCGTTCCAGGCAGTGAAGGAGTTCTCCAGTTCATCGAGCTCGAGCCCGCGCTCGGCCAGACGCACGGTCTGGCCGGACTCGAAGCTGACCCGGTACTGGTACCACGAGATGTCCCAGGCGATCGTGATCACGAGCTCGCGGTTCACGCCGGAGAGGGGCAGGATGCTCGCCCGCGGCTCGCCGAGGCTCTTCGCGATGCCACCGACGGTCCGCCGGAAGGGGCTCGAGTTGAAGAGGTCCGCGGCCTCGACTACGGCGAGCTCCGGCTCGGACAGGCGGCGCAGGATGGGCTCGCTGACGACCGGCTCCTCGGCGGGCGGGCGCTCGAAGAGCGCGCCGAGCCCTCGCCGCTTCCGGCGGGCGAACGGCACCGTCGGGCTCGTCGGGCTCCCCTCCTTCACCCAGCCGTGGTCGAGCGCGACGTCCTGGCAGAGTGGGCACACGTCGACGAACTCGCCGTCGCCGTCCGGCGAGAACCGCACGGCGCGCTCCCCCGTCAGAAGCGTCCGCTCGCAGACAGCGCACGACCGCGTGACGGTGTTCCCCGTGACGCGCATCGGGCGACTATAGCCAAGCCGAACCGGCTTTCGATCAGCCCTTCGGGTCGATGATGTGCGTGATGTCGGGATACGGATAGAGGGTCAGGTGGAGGAGGAGGATGACTAGCCCGGCCAGGATCACGTAGGCCACGAGCCACGCGAGCAGCGGTCCGAGGTTGTACGGCAGCCCAGACCGCGCAAGCCATTCCTCCAGGTTGCGGACGGTGCGGAAGAGCGTCGGGAAGCGGACTTCAGGGCCGCCGAAGAAGGCGACGAGGCTCGGGATGACGAGCCAGAGCAGGAAGAGCAGCCCGTAGAGGACGAACGCCGGGTGGAAGTGGCGCTTGTCGTCCCACCACTCGACGGCGGCCCAGGTCGCGACCGCCACGAGGGCGAGCGCGAGGACCGCGGCGATGACGAACACGCGCTCCGCCTCCGCCTCGTCGAAGCGCTCCTGCGCCCCCGGCGGGGCGTGGCTCTGCATCGTGAGCCGCCCGCCCGGAGTGCGTCCCGGCTTTCCGGCCCACGCGGCGTTCGGCGAGACGCGGACGACCGAGAAGACGAAGAAGACGATCGCCGCGACGACGAACAGCTCGACCCAGTTGTGGTAGCGCTCGAGGTGGCCGGTCGCGGCCGAGATCGTCGTGAACGGAAGGAAGCCGCCGCCCGCCGCCGCGATCAGCTCGGGCACGGCGATCACTCCGCCGGCGATCCCCCAGATCAGATAACCGAGCCGACGTCTCGTAGGCATGTGGCGAACGCTACGACAGTGGCTGTCCGAAGTCCATGCGGCGCGCGGCCGCTGTCGGCTGCTATCGTCTCCGAACATGTGTGATTTACATGTAGAGGGACGATGAGAGGCCACCGGTTCCGCGGGGCGCGCGCCCGACGGCGGGTCGGCCCCGGCGAATGGGCCGTCCGCGCCCGCGTCGAGCGCTTCGGCGAGCCGGCGCTCCTGCTCCTGCTCTCGGAGCGGCCGGCGCACGGCTACGACCTCCTCGAGCAGCTGCCGGAGCTGACCGGCGAGCGGCGGATCGACATGGGCAACCTGTACCGCGTCCTCCGCGCGCTCGAGGAGGACGGGATCGTCACGTCGGCATGGCGCGACGACGCGCCCGGCCCGAGCAAGCGGATCTACGAGCTCACCGACGAAGGACGGCGCCTGCTCGGCGGCTGGGCCGACGCCCTGCGCGCGAACCAGGGCCTCGTCTCGTCGTTCCTCGACCGGTACGAGAAGGGAGGTGACCATGTGCCACGGACATAGGCGCCACGGCTTCCGCCGGTTCGGCAACCGCGAGGAATGGCTCGAGCGGCTGGAGCGCCATCAGCGCGACCTCGAGCAGGAGCTCGCGGACGTGTCGGACGTGATCAAGCGGCTCCGCGAGGGCGGACCGACGCCGCAGGAGACCGCGACGGTGTGAGCGAGATGTTGGGCGGGAGCGGGACCGTCCCTCGGCGTCGCCGCTAGCGGTACGTCTGAGGGACTGTCCCCCGGCCCTCGTCGGCCGCGTCGCTCCGCGACTTGACGATGCGGAGAATCAGGGCGAGGACGAGAACCGCAGGCAGTCCCGCGATCCACGTTCGTGCGGCGCCGCCGTCTGCGATCGCCCAGAGCACGATCGGCAGGGCAAGGAGGAGGACGACCGCACTGCTGTCCGCCCAGCGGCGACGCACGAGCGGGAGCAGCAGGCCGACATTCACCGCCGCTGCGCAGGCGGCGACGACGAATCCTGTTCGCTGACCGATCACGCCGACGTTGACCAGCGCGCCGAGGACCGACTCGGCGCCGACGAGCAGCCAAGCGAGGTCTTCGCTGCGCGGCCTCGAGCCGGCCCCGGTCATACCTTCGCCTCTTCCTTCTCCTTCTTCGTCTGCTCGATCACCTTCTGGGCGATGTGCGACGGCACCTCCTCGTAGCGGAGGAAGTGCATGTGGTAGTCGCCGCGACCGCCGGTGAGCGAGGTCAGCGACTGCGAGTACGTGAGGATGTCCGCCATCGGCACCTCGGCCTTGATGGTCGTCATGCCGCCCTGCGGCTCCATCCCCTGGAGGCGTCCGCGTCGGGAGTTGAGGTCGCCGTTCACGGCGCCGACGGCCTCGTCCGGAACGCTCACTTCGAGCTCCATGATCGGCTCGAGAAGCACCGGGTTGGCCTTCTCGTAGGCGCTCTTGAAGGCGATCGAGCCGGCGATCTTGAACGCGATCTCCGACGAGTCGACGCTGTGGTAGGAGCCGTCGACGAGCAGCACGCGCAGGCCCTGCACCGGCGCCCCGGCGAGGTCGCCGTGCTGCATCGCCTCCTGGATCCCCTTGTCGACGGCGGGCCGGAAGCTCTGCGGGATGACGCCGCCGACGATCTTGTCGACGAACTCGTAGCCCTGGTGCCCCTCGAGCGGCTCGAGCACGATGTGGCAGTCTCCGAACTGGCCGCGACCGCCGGTCTGCTTCTTGTAGCGGCCCTGCGCGCGCGCCTCGCTGCGGATCGTCTCCAGGTACGGCACGCGCGGCTGGTGCAGGTCGACGTCGACGCCGAAGCGCCGCCGCAGGCGGTCGACCGCCACCTCGACGTGGATCTGCGAGAGGCCCGAGAGGAGCTGCTCGCCGGTCTGCGGGTCGCGGCGGAGGACGAGCGTCGGGTCCTCCTCGGCAAGCCGCCGCAAGGAGGTCGCGACCTTCTCCTCGTCCCCCTTCGACTTCGGCGTCACGGCAAAGCTCATCACCGGCTCCGGGAAGCCGAGCTGCGGCGCCTCGACCTCGCGCTCGGCGTCGAGGAGCAGGTCGCCCGTCATCGTCTCCTTGAGCTTGGCGACCGCGCCGATGTCGCCCGGGCCGAACTCCTGCGTCTGCTGGTGGTCCTTGCCCTGGAGCTCGAGCAGCTGGCCGACGCGCTCCTTCGAGTGGGCGCGCGTGTTCACGAGCGTCGAGTCGCCGTTCAGGGTGCCGCTCAAGACTCGGAAGACGTTGATCCGCCCGGCGAACGGGTCGGCGATCGTCTTGAACACGAAGGCGGCCGTCGAGGCCCCATCGACGCTGACGGGCGCCTCCTTGTCGGCCGGCGACGGGATGCCCTCCGCGAGCAGGTCGAGGAGCGCCGTCGTGCCGAGGTTCTTCGTCGCCACGCCGCACGCGACCGGGAAGATCTCGCCGCGCGTGACGGCGGCCTTCAGGCACGTCGCCACCTCCTCGGGCGAGAGCTCCTCCCCCTCGAGGTAGCGCTCCATCAGCGCCTCGTCGGTCTCGACGACGGAGTCGAGGAGCTTCGTGTGCAGGTCCTCGACCTCGTCGGCGAGCTCGGCGGGGATCTCGACCGGGCCGCCCTCGCGCTCGCCCTCCGGGCTCATGTACGCCTTCATGTGCAGCAGGTCGACGATCCCGCGCAGCTCGTGCTCGCTGCCGATCGGCAGGTGCACGGCGACGCAGCGCTCGGAGAGCTGGCTCTGGAGCTGGCCGAGCGTGCGCGAGAAGTCGGCCCGCTCGCGGTCGAGCATGTTCACGAAGAGGACGCGCGCAAGGCCGAGCTCCTCGGCGCGGCTCCACATCCGCCCGGTCTGCACCTCGACGCCCATGACGCCGCTGACCGTGATCAGCGCGCCCTCGACGACCCGCAGCGACGCGATCGCGTCGCCCTGGAAGCCCGCGTCGCCCGGCGTGTCGATGAGGTTGATCTTGAGCCCGTCGCGCTCGAGGTGGCAGAGCGACGCGGCGAGCGACATCTGCCGCCGCTGCTCGTCCTCGTCCCAGTCGGAGACCGTGGAGCCGGCCTCGACGGTGCCGAGCCGGTTCGTCGCCCCGGCCTGGAAGAGCATCGCCTCGACGAGCGAGGTCTTTCCCGTCCCGCGGTGACCGACGACGGCGACGTTACGGATCTTCTCGGGCGAGAGCGGCATGCGGCTTCAGTCCTCCTCGGCAAGGCTAGGTTCGACGGGCCGGATCTTAGCCGCGCGTCGCAGTCCGTTCGACATCGGCGAATAGGATCTTAGGAATGTCGATCCCGGGGGCGCCGGCACTACTTCGCCCGCTTTTGGCACGGCACGAAGATGGCCAGGAGCACGTCCGACGCAACCTCCGGGCCGAACTCGCCCGAGACTTCGGGCTAACGGAGGAAGACCAGACGAGGCGCCTACCAGGGGCGAATCAGCCGATCTTCCACACAAACCTCAACAATGCGGCCTTTCATCTCACGCGGGCTGGCCTTCTGGAAGCTCCTTCGTTTGGAGCAACTCGGATCTCACCCCGCGGTCGTCAGGTCCTCGATGAGCACCAGACGCTGAACCTTGGCATCGTCGCCAGCATTGCGAGCGAACGCGCTGACGAAGCAGCTCAGGAGGAAGCCGGCGATGCGGCCGACGAGCTGAGCCCAGAGGAGGCGATGAAAGCCTCGATGAAGGGCTCCGAGCTAGTTTGGCCGAAGAGATCCTGGCCAGGATCTTGGCGCAAAGCCCGACCTTTTTCGAGCGCATCGTGCTCGACGTCCTCGTCCGGATGGGTTACGGGGGATCACGGGAAGCTGCGGCAGAGCACCTCGGCCGGGTCGCAGACGGTGGTGTCGATGGTGTCATCCGCGAGGACGCGCTCGGCACGGACCTTCTCTATGTGCAGGCCAAGCGTTATGCGCGTGAGCGGACAATCGGCGTCGATCAGATCGACCAATTCATCGGCGCCCTTCAGGCACACGGAGTGCGCCGAGGCGTTTTGATGGCGACATGCGCCTTCACCCGACCGGCACGAGAGCGCGCAAGACAGCAGAACGTCGCTCTGGTGGACGGGGACCAGCTCGCAGAACTGATGATCCGCCACGACGTCGGTGCGATCGGGCGCGCGACGCACGTCGTGAAGGCGTTAGACGAAGATTACTTCGCGTAGGACGTCAAGTCAGGAGTCGAAGGTCGAGCGCGTCGTCGCACCCGAGAGCCGCGCCTTCAGGCGCAGCACGGCCTTCGTGTGCAGCTGCGACACGCGCGACTCGGTGACGCCGAGCACCTCGCCGATCTCCCGCAGGGTCAGCTCCTCGTAGTAGTAGAGCGTGACGACGAGCTTCTCGCGCTCGGGCAGGCGCGCGATCGCCTCGGCGATCGCCTCCTTCATCTCGGTCTCGGCGAGCGCCGACTGCGGCTCCGGCCCCTGCGTGTCCTCGATCGTGTCGATGAGCGCGATCTGGTCGCCTCCGGTGGACGAGACCGTCCAGAGCTCGTCCAGCGCGGCGATCGACGAGCGGGAGATGTCCGTCAGGCTGTCGTCGAGCTCGTCCTGCGAGACGCCGAGCTTCCCGGCGATCTCCTCGTCGGTGGGCGCCCGGCCGAGGCGCGCCTCGAGCTCCCCGATCGCCCGCTCGATGTCGCGCGCGCGCGCGCGAACCGAGCGCGGCACCCAGTCCATCGCGCGCAGCTCGTCGATGATCGAGCCCTTGATGCGGGAGATCGCGTACGTCTCGAACTTGACGTCGCGCGCGGGGTCGTAGCGCTCGATCGCGCCGATCAGGCCGAGCAGGCCGTACGAGACGAGGTCGCCCTCGTCGACGTGCGCGGGGAGCCCGCTGCCGAGCCGGCCGGCCACGTACTTCACGAGCGGCGCGTAGGAGAGGATCAGCCGGTCGCGGAGGTGCTGATCCTTGTTGCGGCGATACTCGCGCCACAGCGACTGCGTGTCCTCCGCCACGGCGCGTAAGGATATTCCGTACTACGGCGGTCTCAACGCAGGGCGCGAAACGCGAGGCCCGCCATCCAGAAGGCGATCGCCGCCGCGGCCGCTCCGACGACCCAGCTGCGCGCGCCCGATCTCGAAGCGAGCGCCGCCGCGGCGATCCCCGCGAAGCCGAGGGCAAGGAGGACGAAGAGCGCGCCCAGCGCCCGCCGCTGCGACGCCATGCGGGGAGCCTACTCGTGTTCGACAGGCGATAGGTTGCGCCCCCCACGAGAGAGAGGCTTCCGTGTCCGAACCCTTCCTGCAGACCTCCGCCGGAGCCGATGCGCTCTGGTTCTTCGGCACGCCGGCGCTCGTCAAGGCCCCCGGAGATCAGACCGGCGAGCTGTCGCTCGTCGAGCAGACCGGCCGACGCGGCGTGGACGTTCTTCCTCGAGCACGGGATACCGCTCCGCGCCGGGCCCGGAGATGTGGTTCACGTACCCGCCGGCGCCGTCCATGCGTTCCAGGTCGACTCGGACACCGCTCGATGGATCGACCTGACGACTCCTGAGCACGAGCGGTTCTTCCGCGCCGCAGGCAGTCACGCTCAGGCGCGCGAGCTGCCGCCGGACATGGACCGGATCATGAGCCTCGTCGGCGACTACGGGATCAGGATCCTCGGCCCGCCGCCGGGCCAGGGCGGGTAGCCCTGCTACTCGTCGATCAGGGGCGCGTCGTCGAGCGCGCGGTCGCGCTCACCCTCGTCCTCGCCGTAGCCCTTGCCTTCCTGCTCTTCGAGGAGCTCGTCGTCGCGCTCGTCTTCGGCCGGCTCTTCGGGTCGGTGCTCGCTCACGCTCGATCGATGCCCGGAAGAGGCCGACTACAATCCAACGGCCGCAACCGAGGGGCGTAGCTCAATTGGCAGAGCACCGGTCTCCAAAACCGGGGGTTGCAGGTTCGAGTCCTGCCGCCCCTGTTGCCCCCGTAGAGCCAAAAGCCCCGTGCTAGCAGCGGCTTCGCCTACTGCTCGGCGCTGGCTTGGTATCCGCTCAAGTCCGCTGGAATCGGGTCGGCAACGGTAGCGAGTGTCGCGCGATTGTCGCGCGTTGGGCTGCTGACCTACCAGGCGACCCCGTGCACACGCACCTCCTCGACGAGCGCGGGCAGTCTAAGCATTTGGCGCTCCGAGAGGTTGAGGCTCCAAGGCGTAGTCTTGCCAGCCAGCAGCTTCTCAACGACCGCCTTCTTGAGCGTGAGGCGGGAGGCCATCATCCCCACGGGGACGCCTTCGGCAAGAAGGTCGCGGAGAGTGGCGGCAAACCGTTCGTCGCGGGCGTCGATTCGGGCGCGCCACTCGTTGTGCGCTCGCTGACTGGCTCGGCGCTGTTCCTCGTCGTCCGCAGCCTGTAGTTCTGCCTCGATGGCCGTGACTCGCCCAGAGAGCGTCTCAAGCTCTCGAAGGAGTAAGTGGCGCCGGCGCTCGTCCAAATCACAAGACTGTAGCCCGCTCTGAGGAACCGGGGCCGGGGGCCGGGCAGGCTCGCCGAACGCCACCACGCTCGGCCGAGGCACTGCTTCGGCTGGCGCGGCGGCGTCTCTCTTCGGAGGTTCGGGTAAGCCATCGCCCGGCCGNNNGCCTACGCGACGGTCCCGGCGCGCGGAGCGGGCACAACGGCGGGCGGGATGAGCACCATGCACGTTCGCATCATCCGGTCCTGACCATGCGCCGAGCCCGGCCCGGCGACCCCGACCCGCCCCGACCGGCAGGGGGTAGCCCCCTCACAACTTTTTCGCGCGAGCGCCGGAGTCCCGTTCCCCAGTGATTTTCGGATCAGAGCTTGAGGACTTTTTTCGAGAGCGCAGCGATCGCGAGCGTGACGAGGAGGCCAGCGATGTATCTGCTGAAGCGGCGGAGGCGTGTTTGGCCAGGGGGCGCGACTTCGATGGCGGGCCGGATGGATCTCGAGAAGACTGCGGCGGCCACGGTGATCGCAAGAACTACCGCTGCGCTGGGAACATTGCCGAACGAGTGACGGAGCCAAAGTGGCGAGGCGCGCCGAACTGCCTCTGACATCCGCCGGATAGCGCCTCCCGTGAGGGAGTTCGTGAGGACGACAGCGAGCGCGAGGATCGCAAATGTCCCGACGCCGGCGATGCCGAAGAGAATGAGGTCTTCGTTTGAGTTCTTGCGCGGAGGCGGCCTTGGGGTCGCTCTAGACTTGTGCACGGGCGGTTGGGCGAACCGCGTTGGGGCGCCACGGTTGATCGCCGCGGCGACTGTCTTCGTTGCCGTCGCGATGGTGTCTGGATCGGAGGAGTCCGTATAGAGCTGTAGGAGGACGCCCTCATCAGGCCCTGGGCCAGTGCGTTTCGTGGGGTCCCGGATGAAGTCAATTGCGACGGTGGTCGCTCCGGCGGCGACAATCCGAATCGTTTTGAACTCACGTAGCGCCTCTGGGGTCGCGTCCTTGACGAAGTTGGTTGGGCTCAAGAACACCTCCTCGTCTTCGCCGACCGAGACGACGATGCTGGTTTGCTCCGCGCCGGCTGCTCGTTGCGCGGCGCGGGCGACCTGCGCCACGAGCTGAGGTGAGCCTCTCCAGGAAAACCACTTGACCCAGTCGGCTGGCCCTGCGAGAGCCAATGCGTCGGCCGAAGCGTCGACAGGTGTCGAGGCGTTCATCGCCGCGGCGATCGTACTCGCGGAGGCCTAGAGCTAGCGAGACGATTCCTGCTCTGTCGGCCCACTGCGCTTGTTGCCTTCCATCGTCGGAGTATCCCCGGCATTTTCGGAACCCCGACGAGGCTTCGCTTGTCGGGTTACGTCCAGATCCACTCGGCTGATCCCACCATTTCGTGTTGGGGCGCGCCCCTTGAGCCAACGAGCACTTCGCGGACGAACCACCGCAGCCCTTCGTCCGCTCTTACTTCCGCGTGCACTTCGGTGGTCCATTGGTGGCCGCCGATGTCCTCGTAGTAGATGTAGACGGTGAACCGCTCGTGCTGCGCGAAGGCGGTCGGGAGCGGCGCGTCTCGCCGCGGCAGGCGCTGCTCGACTTCTGATGTCAGAACAAAGAGCACGCGCGCCGACTCCTTTGGCGGAACGATGCCGCCCTTCCACGAGCCTTTCGTCCGCGTGGCCAGCTTCCCCGTGAACTCTGTGCCGGTGATGAAAGCGACGCCAGGCCCGACGTTCCGGACCGGCACCGAAACGAAGATGCGCTCGGCCTTCACGCGCCAGTCGATGGCGTGGCCGCGTGACGGGTCGATCTGCACGGGTTCCGCGTTCGGCTCGTAGGCGAAGACCTCCTTGACCCCGGGCTGGAAGCCGTGCCAGTTCGGAGGGATGCTGATGAGGACGGGCCGGAAGGTCGATTCGAGCGCCATCTGCGAGAAGCGGGCCTGAGCGCGGGCGCTTTCGGCCTGGTCTTGGACAGCTTTTAGGCTCTTGCGCGAAACGTCGATCTCCTCGCCGACGGTCTTGACCTCCTGCCGTGTCAACCTGGCGAGGCTCTTCGTCTGGCTGGCCATCCGAAGCGTGCCAGCCGCGAGTACGCCGGTGACGAAGGCCAGAGCGATTGTGCCGACGGCGACGAGTCCGTCGACCGTGTGGAAGAGGTTGTGCCAGGTGACGCTCAGATCGCGGGCGAGCCTAACGAACGCCGAACCCGAGGCTTTCCCTGCCGCCGCCGGAGGGCCGAGGACAATCCGACGAGCCGGGCTTGCGGCTCTTGGCCGGCGGGGGCGGGTTCATCGTCGGCTTCGGCCGCTGGCGGCTCGCCCTGTGAGCTTCCGTCTGAGGCGCGCACAGAGGCCGCGCGCCCGGTTCGAGGTAGTCTCGCTCGCGTGAGGCGATCGGCGACGAAGAT
>VAXK01000242.1 GCA_005885565.1 Actinomycetota bacterium | reverse complement strand
AGGCGACCTGCTTCCGGATCGCGCAGACCGAGCCCTTCCGCGACTACCAGCGCCAGGTTCGCGCCAACGCCGACGTCCTCGCCGAGTCCCTCCTGGAGGGCGGCCTCGACGTCCTCACCGGCGGCACCGACACCCACCTGCTCTTGGTCGACCTGCGCGACTCGCAGTGGTCGGGCAAGGACGCGCAGGAACGGCTCGAGACCATCCGGGTGACGACGAACCGGAACGCGATCCCCTTCGACGAGCGGCCGCCCATGATCGCCTCGGGTCTCCGCCTCGGCACCCCGGCCGGCACGATGCGCGGCTTCGACGAGGAGGACTTCCGCGAGGTCGGTCGCATCATCGTGGACGCGCTGGATCCGAACGCCGACCTCGAGTCGCTGACGCCCCGCGTCGACGCGCTCTGCGCCCGGCGCCCGCTGTATCCGGGGTTCCGCGGCTTCACCTCGTATCTGGCATGACCGCCTCGGTCGCGACCGGCCGGGTCACGGAGGTCAAGCATCCGCTCGTCCAGCACAAGCTCTCCTACCTGCGCGACAAGGACACGCCCACGATCCACTTCCGCAAGCTCGCGAACGAGCTCACCCTGCTGCTCGTGTACGAGGCCACGAAGGACATGCCGACGGAGACCGTCGAGATCGAGACCCCGCTCGAGCGGATGCCGGCGCAGCGGATCTCCGGCAAGAAGGTCGCCGTCTGCCCGGTCCTGCGGGCCGGGATCGGGATGCTCGACGGTGTCCTCTCGCTCGTCTCGAGCGCGCGCGTCGGCTTCATCGGCATGTACCGCGACGAGGAGACGCTCGAGCCGGTCGAGTACTACGTGAAGCTTCCCGTCGACCTCGACCAGCGCGACGCGATCGTCCTCGACCCGATGCTCGCGACGGGGAACTCGAGCGCCGCGGCGATCGCGACGGTGAAGGAGGCCGGCGCGCAGTCGGTGACGCTGGTCTGCCTCGTCGCCGCGCCGGAGGGGATCGAGCACCTGCACTCGCTCCACCCGGACGTGCACATCGTCTGTGCCGCGATCGACCGCGGCCTGAACGAGCGCGGCTTCATCGTCCCCGGCCTCGGCGACGCAGGCGACCGCCTTTACGGGACGAAGTAGCGGGCCGTGGTCTGGCGCACCCTCGAGGACAACTTCCAGGTCCTCTACGGCGCCGCGCTCGCGCTCGCGATCGTCGTCCTCCTGACCCCGGCCGTGGGCGGGATGGCGCGCCTGCTCGGCGTCGTCGACCAGCCGGACGGCCGGCGGGTCAACCGCCGCGCCGTGCCGCGGCTCGGCGGGCTCGCGCTCTTCCTCGGGATCTTCGTCCCGGCGCTCGCCTTCCTCGACCTCGGCCGTGAGACGCGCGGCCTGCTCCTCGGCGCCGCGGTCGCGACGACGGTCGGCGCGGTCGACGACTTCCGCGGCCTGCGCTGGTGGGAGAAGCTCGGCGGGCAGATGGTCGCGGCCGCGATCCCGACCGGCTTCGGGATCTGGGTGCACCGTTTCACGTTCCCGATCGTCGGCATCCACCAGCTGCCGGAGTGGGTGGGCGTGCCGCTCACCGTCGTCTGGATCGTCGCGATCATGAACATGGTCAACTTCCTCGACGGGCTGGACGGGCTCGCGGCGGGGGTGTGCGCGATCTCGGCGGGGACGTTCAGCCTGATCGCCCTCTCGCTCGGCAAGCCGCAGGCGGCGATCGCGACGGCGATCGTGCTCGGCGCGACGCTCGGCTTCCTGCGCCACAACTTCTACCCGGCACGGATCTTCATGGGCGACTCGGGGGCGCTCCTGCTCGGGTTCATGCTGGCTGCGATCTCGATCCAGTCCCTGCTCAAGACGGCGGCGATCGCATCGCTCTTCTTCCCGCTCCTCGTCCTGGCCGTGCCCATCATCGACACGTCCTTCGTGGTCGCGAAGCGGATGAAGCACAGGCAGCCGGTCTACGTCGCCGACCGGACCCACCTCCACCATCGCTTCCTGAACATCGGCTTCTCGCAGCGTCGCGCGGTCGCGTACATCTACGTCTGGTGCGCGACGCTCGCGGGCGCCGCGCTCGCGACGCGCTTCATCCGACCGCATGCGCACGGCTCGTGGCACCTCTGGCGGACGGTGGCCGTCCTCGTCATCGGCCTGGCCGCGCTCGCGGCGTCGGTCTACATGGTCTACCTGCTGGAGATCGTGAAGCTCGCGAACCCGCGCATCCGGCGCCGCGAGGAAGCGGCGCGGGCGGCCGCGGCTCGGCGCACCGCTTGATCGACGAGCCGGACTTCCACCTCGAGCAGGTGGCGGACGGCGCGTGGGCGGCGATCGCGGTCTCCAATCTCGCAGCGGGAAACGCGGGAATCGTCGACCTCGACGGCGAGACGCTCGTCTTCGACACGTTCTGGACGCCCGCGGCGGCACGCGGTCTCGTCGGCGCGGCGAAGCGTCTCGGCCTCCGGCCGGTCTCGGTCGTAGCGAACAGCCACTGGCACGGCGACCATGTCCGCGGCAACCAGGTCTTCGAAGAGGCGACGATCCTCTCCACCCGCCGGACGCGCGAGCTGATCGCGACCCGCGACCAGGAGCGGCTCGCGGGCCTCCGTCAGGAGCTCGAGACGACCGAGGACGAGCCGCCCGAGATCATGGCCGCCGTCGCCGAGATCGAGCCGCGCCTGCCCGACGAGGTCTTCGACGAGCGGCGGAGCCTCGGACGTGCCGAGCTCGTGACCTACGGCGGCGGCCACACCGAGAGCGACGCGTTCCTCCACCTCGCCGACGCGGGCGTCCTCTTCGCCGCCGACCTCGTCCTCGTCCGCAACCACGCCTGGATGGGCGACGGGAACCCGGAGGCGTGGCTCGAGATCCTCGACCGCCTCGCCGAGCTCGAGTTCGAGGCCCTCGTCCCCGGGCACGGCGAGGTCGGCCGGCGCAGCGACGTCGTCGACTTCCGCGCCTACCTCGCCGACGTCCTGGCCGCGGCCGAGGAGCACGGCGCGAACGCGCCGATCCCAGAGCGCTATCGCGACTGGGCCTTCGCAGACGGCTGGGCCCGGAACCTCGCGTTCCTCACCGAGCGCGGTCGAAGAGCTCCGCCAGTCGCTCGTTGAAGCCGGGCGCCTGCTGGGCGTTGTGCGCCGCGCCCGGAAGCTCCCTGCGCTCGGCGCCGAGGCGCTCTTCGAGCACGTCGCACACCGCGTCGAAAGCGGCGCTGTGCGCACCCGTCACGACGAGCTTCGGGAACGGCGCCCGCGCGAGAGCGTCGAGCGGCGGGTCGGCCTCCCACGGGCCGCGCTCGACCATCAGCGTCCGGACGCCCTGCTCGATGTCGGGCGGGAGCTCCATCGTCGGCGGGACGCGCCGGCCGATGACGCGGCTCGAGAACTCGCTGAGGAAGACCGCCGGCTCCATCGAGCCGGCCCGGTCCCAAAGTGCCTGGAGCTCCTCGACGAGGCGGTCGACGGCGGGATGGCCGCGCGCCAGGCCGAACGCCGGCGGCTCGATCAGCGTCAGCGAGCGCACGGCGTCGGGGCGGAGCGCCGCCGCGTAGAGCGAGATGACGCCGCCGTAGGAGTGGCCGACGAGGTGGGCGCCGTCCTCGAGCAGGTCGGCGACGAGCGGCGCCTGCTCCTCGAAGTCGACGCGCTCGACGGGTGGGTTCGGCGGCGTTCCGGGCCGATCGGGAACGACGAGCGTGAAGCGCTCCGCGAGCGGCCGCTGCGCCCACCAAGTGCTCCATCCGCTGCCCACGCTGCCGTGCACGAGGACGACGCGGGGCCCGCTGCCGACGGTCTCGACGTGCACGACTGTGAGCATACAAAGTCGGCGAAATCCCCGTTCTCAAGCCACTTCTCGCTGTTACAAGCTTGCTATGCTCCCGCCGGATGGAGCCAGGCTCGCGCCAGACGTTCGAGCCCGCCGGAGCCGGTGGGATCCTGATCGGCGTCACGGCAGCGGCCGTCGCGATCGGGGCGCTCGTCGGGTGGGCGCTCGGCTCCGTCGGGATCGGCTGTCTCGTCGGCGCCGTGGTGGGGATTCCCGCCGGGATCTACTCCGTCTACCGCCGCTACGGCGGAGCCTTTTCGTGAGATCGGCCCTGTTCTCGACGCCGCGCCCGGTTCCGAACCGGCTGCTCCCGATCCTCGGGAGCGCGCTCGTCCTCGCGCTCGCCCTGCCGGTCTTCCTCCTCTCGGGCTGGCGGGTCGCCGGCTGGGCGATCGCAGCGGTGCTCTGGGTCGCCGTCCACGCGCTCGAGCTCCTGCTGACGCGCATGCGGGCGCGGGTCAGTAATCTCGCCGCCTCAGGCGTGCAGGCGTTCGGCATGTTCTTCAAGGCCCTCGGGCTCCTCGTGGTCCTCGTCGCGACCGCTGCCTCCGACCCCAAGCTGGCCCTCGCAGCCGCGCTGACCTACGCGCTCGCGTACACCTTCGAGCTCGGCCTGTCGCTCCTCGCCTACTTCGGGAGCCCGGCGTGAGACGTTGGCTGATCGCGGTCACCCTCGCCGCGATGGCCCTGCCGAGCCCGGCCTTCGCGCGCGGCCACTTCGACCCGACGACCGAGTTCGAGCAGCACAAGTGGATTCCGATTCACCTCGGCCCGCTCGACCTCTCGATCACGAAGGCCGTTGTCTACCTCTTCATCGGGAGCGCGCTGACGATCCTCCTCGGCCTCGTCCTGATGCGCGGCGCGACGCTGACGCGGCGCGGGACGGTGGGCGAGCAGATCTACGAGATCGCCCAGACCCAGGTCGCCGAGCAGGGATTGCCGTCGAAGGCGATCGGCCGCTGGTTCCCCTACGTCGCCACGCTCATGCTCTTCATCTGGGTCGTGAACATGATCGGGTTCGTCCCGCTGCCGCTGACCGGCGAGCGGTGGCACGGCATCCCGACGTGGGGGATCTACGCGGCGACCTCGTCGCTTTCGGTCACGCTCGCCCTCGCGCTCCTCACGTTCGCCTTCACGCACTTCGAGGGCGTGCGCTGGAACGGCCCGATCCGCTACTTCAAGAGCTGGATCCCGGAGGCCCCGAAGCCGCTCCTCGCGCTGATCGTCCCGCTCGAGATCCTCGGCCAGTTCATGCGGCTGATCTCGCTCAGCGTCCGTCTCTTCGCGAACATGCTCGCGGGCCACATCCTGATCCTCACCTTCATCGGCCTGATCTTCATCCTCCAGGCCGTCGTCCTGGCCGTCTTCGTGGTGCCGATCGCCGCCGTCTTCTACGTCTTCGAGGTCGCGATCGTCGTCTCGATCCAGGCCTTCATCTTCGCGGCCCTGTCCGCCATCTACATCGGCTCGGCCATCGAGCCCGAGCACTAAGGAGGAACCGAATGCTCGCAACCGTCATCGCCGCCACCTCGGGGGACGTGACGAAGGCCGGCAAGGCGATCGGCCTTGCCCTCGGCGTCGGCCTCGGCGCGCTCGGCGCCGGCGTCGGCATCGGGAACATCTTCGGCTCGATGATCCAGTCGGTCGCCCGCCAGCCCGAGCTCCGCGGCGAGCTCCAGGGCATCCAGTGGCTCGGCTTCGCGCTCACCGAGGCGGTCGTCTTCTACGGCCTGCT
>VAXK01000284.1 GCA_005885565.1 Actinomycetota bacterium | reverse complement strand
GCTCGGAAGGCCGCCGTGGACGAGGACGGCCGCGGCCCCGGCACGCGCGGCGTCCTCCACCGCGCTCCGCGGCGCGTCGCCCGCGTCGACGAGCGCCGCGCGGCCGGCGACCCGGCTCAGCCCGCCCGGGTCGAAGAAGCGCGCGAGCGCCGCCCCCTGCGCCTCCGGCTGGTCGCCGAAGGGCGTGGTTCGGGGCGCGGCCACCGCGAGCGAGACGGGCCTCGACGGCCCGGCGGCGCCGACGACCGGCTCGACCCGGTCGAGCACGACGTGCAGCCCGACGCGGACGACGACGCGCGCCGACTCGACGTCCGTCCGCATGTCGGCCGCGCCGACGGTGAGCGCCCCTGCGCCGCCGCCGGGGCCGGAGACGAAGCCGAACTGCGGCCCGGCGGGACCGTCGTTCCCGGCCGGGACGACGACGACCGTGTCCAGGCGAAGCGCGCCGCCCGCCGCGAGCGCGACCGGGTCGTCGGCGAAGGCGGCATACGGCTCCGCGAGCGCGACGAGCGCGATGCGCGCCGCGTCGTGCGCGTCGTCGTCGCCGTTCGGGTCGACCGCGCTCTCGAGGCCGGCGACGATCTGGTCGCTGCGGGCGTACACCGACCAGCCGCCGGTCGCGTCCTCCTGCCAGCCGGCGACCCGGATCGGGAGCACCGACGCGCCCGTCGCCACACCGGCGAGGCCGTACGGGCCGCCGCCGCCGACGAGCAGGCCGGCCATCTCCGTGCCGTGCCGCTCGACCTGGGTCTGGTCGTCCGGCTTCGGCGCCGCGAGCGCCTCGGGGTTCCCGCCCACGATGTCGATCCCCGGCGCGATTCGGCCGCGCAGGAACGGCTGCGCCCGGTCGACGCCGGTGTCGAGGAGGGCGATCGTCACGCCGCGGCCGTCGTAGCCGGGCAGCGAGAGCACCGGCCGGTGGCCGCTTCCGGCCGCGAAGAGCCCGCGCACGGAGGCGGGAAAGGCCGCGCGGACGGGATAGACGCCGGCCACCTCCGGCGCGCGCTCGAGCAGCGAGAGCGCGCGGGCGTCGAGCGCGGCCGAGAAGCCGTTCAGGACCCGCGCGTAGCGGAACTCGGTACGGATGCGGACGCCCTGCACGCCGAGCCGTGAGATGAGGACGTTCTGCGCGGCGAGCGCGGCGGCGGTCCAGCGCCGCTCCTGCTTCTCGGTCGCGAGCCCACCCGCGCGCGCGACGCGGTCGGCGAGCGACGGGCTGCGCAGCACGACGATCATGCGCTGGCCGAGCGCGACCCGCGGCCGCGGCCCCCCGGCGAGCCCGACCCAGCTGGCGGCGGATTGCGGCGCCTTCGTCCGGGCGCCGCCCGAGGCGGCGACCAGGGCGGCCGCGGCGACCAGAGCCACGAGGGCGAGCGCCGGCACGCTACGCATGCGCATCGAGCGCAAGATACTCCGGGTACGGGAGGGCCTCGACGAAGCGGGCGGCCGAGGCGATCATCGCCGCGTTGTCGGTGCAGAGCGGCAGAGGAGCGAGCGCGGCGCCCGGGATCGAGGCACGGAGCTCCGAGTTGGCCGCGACCCCGCCGACGACGGCGATCCGCTCGGCGCCGGTCGCCTCGGCGGCCTCGAGCGTCCGCCCGACCAGCGCGCGGACGATCGCGCGCTGGTAGCTCGCGGCGAGGTCGGCGCGGCGCCGCTCGAGCTCGTCGGTCGCGAGGTCGCGAACGGCGCAGAGGAGCGCCGTCTTCAGGCCGGAGAAGGAGAAGTCGAAGCCCGGGACGCGCGCAACGGGGAACGCGTAGGCCTCCGGATCGCCCTCGTGCGCGAGACGGTCGAGCGCGGCGCCGCCGGGGTAGCCGAGGCCGAGCAGCCGCGCGCCCTTGTCGAAGGCCTCGCCCGCCGCGTCGTCGATCGTCGTCCCGATGCGGCGGAAGCCGGCCCGCTCGCGCACGTCGAGGAGCAGCGTGTGCCCGCCGCTCGCGAGCAGGCAGAGGAAGGGCGGCTCGAGCGGCTCCGGTTGGAGGTAGAGCGCGGCCACGTGCCCGTGCAGGTGGTCGACCGGGGCGAGCGGGAGCCGGCGCCCGAAGGCGATCCCCTTCGCAGCCGCGACGCCGACGAGGAGCGCGCCGATCAGCCCCGGGCCGGTCGTCACGGCGACGACCTCGACGTCGTCGAGCCGCGCGGCCGCCGCGCCGAGCGCGTCGCGGACGACGTACGAGACGAGCTCCAGGTGACGCCGCGACGCGACCTCGGGCACCACGCCGCCGAAGCGCGCGTGCAGCTCCGCCTGCGAGGAGACGACGTTCGACCGGACGTCTCCGGCCGAGACGACGGCCGCAGACGTCTCGTCGCACGAGGTCTCGATCCCGAGGATCACCACCGCCGCCGTGACACTTCCGCGACGGTGGCTGCCACCGGGACAGGGGCCGCGCGCCCAGGCGGGAAGCGGGTTCGCGGGGCGTGTGCGTGTTTCGTCACGCTGGGGTGGGGCGCAGGCTCAGCCGTGCGCCGCCTCGCGGACCGGGTCCTTCCACATGATCAAGGCGTCCTCGCGGTTGTCTGTGTAGTAGCCGCGCCGGATCCCGCGGCCCTGGAAGCCGAGTCGCTCGTAGAGCGCGATCGCGTGCGTGTTCGAGATGCGCACCTCGAGGGTGTAGCCGCGCCGTCCGTCGTCGGCGGTCAGCTCGAAGAGCCGGTCGAGGAGCGCGGACGCGATCCCGCGCCGCCGGTACGCAGGCTCGACGGCGACGTTCATCACGTGCCACGCGTCGACGTAGCGAGAGATGATGAGGTAGGCGAGCAGCTCGCCCGACGCCGCCTCGAACGCGCCGAGGCAGATCGACGACGGCTTCGCGATCTCGCTCGCGAACATCGAGCGCGACCACGGTGTCGGGTACGAGCGGCGTTCGATCCGTTCGATGTCCGCGAGGTCGCGCAGCTCGAGGCGTCGGTAGCGGAGCTCTGTCATCGCGCCGCCGCCCGCTCGGCATCGGGCACGCGCAGGTAGATCGGCTCGACGGCCTCCGCCGGCCCGAAGTCGCGCGCCAGCGCGGCGTGCAGTTGCGCGCGAGGAACGTGCAGCTCGCTCTCCGCCGCCGGAACCTCGGCCCCGGCGGCCTCGAGCACCGCGCGGTATCGGAGGGCGCCGTCGCCCACGCATCGCGTCCCCGGCGCGAGCTCGAGCTCCTCCGGGCGCACGCAGCGCGGCTCGTCGAGGAGCGCGAACACCTCGCGCCGGCGCGCGTCGATTACCGGGACGGTGCCCGGAGCGCCGGCGGCGAGCGCGTCGAGCGTCGAGACGCCCGCGACCGGAAGCCCGAGCGAGAGCGCGAGTCCCCGCGCCGTGGCCAACCCGATCCGGATCCCGGTGAAGCTGCCCGGCCCCGTGCCGACGACGAGCGCGTCGAGGTCGCCCGGCTCCGCGCCCGCCGCGGCGAGCAGCTCGTGTGCGTCCCGGAGCACCCCCACGGCCCGGGAGCGCCGCTCGCCCAGCAGCTCGCCCTCGCGCACGAGCGCTGTCGAGGCCACGTCGGTGGCGGTGTCAAACCCGAGGATCAGCACCGCGGAAGATGCGTTCGAGCAGGGATTTCTCGGCAGCCTCGAGGGCGATCAGTCGACCCGGGCCAGTGTAGGCCAACCGTGCCCGCACGAGCACCGGCGGCAGGTCGTCACCGGCGGCCTCCGGCCACTCGACGAAGACGACCGCGCCGTCGAAGTACGGCTCGAGGTCGCCCCATTCCGCCGGTGACACGCTCTCGAACCGGAAGAGGTCGAGGTGCGAGACCGGGACGCGGCCCTCGTAGCGGTGCCCGATCGTGTACGTCGGGCTGGTGACGGGCCCGTCGACCCCGAGACCCCGGCACGCGCCGCGGACGAACGTCGTCTTGCCGGTGCCGAGCTCGCCCGACACCGTGACGACGTCGCCGGGCCGCAGCTCCCCCGCGACGGCGGCGCCGACACGTTCGGTCTCCTCCGGCGACCCGGTCTCCAGACGCACGCCCAAACGGTACGTGTCTAGAACAGGCCGAGCTGAACCGGCGCCTCGGTGACGACCCGAAGCAGCGGCTCGGGCGGAGCCGCAGGCGCGGTCTCCCGGCCGAGCAGCTCGGGAAGGCGCGCGAAGTCGGACTCGAGCACCTTCAGCATCGCGGGCGTGTAGAGCGCGGCGGCCGGGTGGTAGAGCGGGTAGAGGAGCACGCTTCGGCCGCCGACGGTCGTCGCCTGCTCCTGCCCGTGCACGCGCGTGATCCCGGTGGGCTTCCCGGAGAGGAGCTTGGTCGCGAAGTTCCCGAGGGTCGCGACGACGCGCGGCTGGATCAGCTCGACCTGCCGGAAGAGGTAGCCCTCGCAAGCCTCGATCTCCTCCGGCTGCGGGTCGCGGTTCCCGGGCGGGCGGCACTTGATCACGTTGGCGATGTAGACCTCGCGGCGCTCGAGGCCGATCCCGGCGAGGAGGCGCTCGAGGAGCTTCCCGGCCTGGCCCACGAACGGCACGCCCTGCTGGTCCTCGTGGAAGCCCGGGGCCTCGCCGACGAACATCAGGTCGGCGGCGGGATCGCCCGAGCCGAAGACGACCTGCGTGCGGCCGGCGGCCAGTGGGCAACGCGTGCAGCCCGAGACGGCGGCCGCGAGGCCCGCGAGCTCGTCGGCTCGGCCTAGCGCGTCAGTGGCCGCAGCCACAGCTTCCGCCGCAACAGCCGCCGCTTCCGCCGAAGCCCGGCTGCTCGGCGGTGCCGTGAGTCGCGAACACGGAGAACTGCTTGCGCACGTTCTCGGCACCACAGTCCGGGCAGTCGGGGTCGTGCCCGTTCCGGACGAGCTCCTCGAAGTGCGACTCGCACTCCATGCAGACGTACTCGTAGATCGGCATCGCCTCGGGAGTCTAGGGCGCCGTTCGGACAGGTCGCAAATATGGTCGAATGACCGCATGTGGCCGGGGCTCTCGGTGCGGCTCGAAGGCAGGATCGTGACCCTCGAGCCGTTGAGCCGCGAGCACGAGGAGGGCCTGCTGCGCGCCGCTGCGGACGAGCGGATCTGGCGCTTCATGGTCACAACCGACCCCGAGGAGTGGCTGCGGGCAACCTTCGCGGAAGCCGAGGCCGAAGTGCGCGCGCCCTTCGTGGTCGTGGCCGGCGGCGCGCCGGTCGGGTCGACGAGCTACATGAGCCTCGCGCCCGAGCACCTGCGGCTCGAGATCGGCTCCACGTGGATGAATCCGTCGACCTGGGGCACCGGCGCGAACGCCGAGGCGAAGCTCCTCCTGCTCCGGCACGCCTTCGAGGTGCTCGGATGCCGGCGCGTCGAGTTCAAGACCGAAGCGCGAAACGAGCGCGCCCGCGGCGCCCTCGCCGCGCTGCCTGCCCGCTTCGAGGGCATCCACCGAAAGCACATGCTCGTCCGAGGGGGCGAGCGGCGCGACTCGGCCTGGTACGCCGTCGTCGACGACGAGTGGCCGGAGGTGAAGGCGGCGCTCGAGGCTAGGCTCGAGCGCGGACCTTCCGCCCGCTGAGCCGACCGCTCAGCGTGGCGCGGCCGACGGCGAGCTGCCCGTGTGCGGCCTTCGCCCCACTGACCCGCACCGTGCCGACGAAACGGGCCGGAAGCGGCAGCCCCGTTCCCGGCCGGTAAAGGTGGAGGCTCCCGCTCACCTGGACGCCGGGGACGAGGCTGTAGCGCGAGAGCGAGAACGTCACGCCCGACGAGCGGATGACACCGCCGTACGGGCCGGCGATCGTTCGTGCCGCGGTGAAGCCGGTCACCGCGAGCCCCCAGGACGCGGCAGCCTCGCGCACGGTCTTGGCGACCGCCGTGAGCGTCCGGCCGCGGACGCCGGCGGCGCCGGCCGGTCGCAGCGCGCCGAACGACGCCGGGAAGGCGCCGATCGGGTTCACGAGCATCGGCGAGCGGGGGCAGCGCGTCGGAGGCACGCCCCCGTTGAGCCACGTCTTCACGGCGTCACCTGAGCACGTCGTGAAGTCGGCGCCGAGCACGCTGTGCCCCACGCCGGGCACGGTGAGCAGCCTGCCCTGCGGGAAGCGGCCCGCGATCGCGGCGGCGTTCGACGCGGGCGTGCGCAGGTCGCGCTCCCCGGCGAGCACGAGGACAGGCACGTTCGGGAGCGGGCCCGAGCCGATGCCGGAACGCCGTGCCTGCGGCGGCCAGAGGAGGCAGAGCGCGGCGGGGCCGATGTCGGTCGCCCACTTGCCGAAGGGGCCTGTCGCCCCCCGCGCCAGCGCGTTCCGCGCGGCGGCGAGCAGGGCCTGGCGCTCCGAGATCGGCGTCTCCGGCTGCCACGGGAACGGACCGTCGTCGCAGACCGTCGCGGCGAGCAGGCCCATGCTCAGATCCTCGGTGCTCGTGACCGACGTCTCGCGGTCGAGCTCGACGAGCCGGAGGATCGGCCGCGACCGGCCCTGAAGGGCCGCGTGCACCGCCGCCGGCAGCTCGGCGGCGATGCCGGCGTTGAGGTCGGAGTCGATCACCGCGCCGCTCAGGAAGTCGGCGCCGCTGACGGTGACGCTCACCGTGCCGCCCCCCGGCTTCGGCACCTTCCCGGTGAGCGGATGGGCGGCGAGCCGGTTCGCGAGCTTCACGACCTCGCCGACGAAGTTCGACGTCGCCGCGCGGCAGAGCCCGCCCGAGCAGAGCGACGCGAGCCCCTTGGGCATCTGCTGGAGGTCGTCGAGGGAGAACGGGTCGCGCCCGGCCGCGTCGGCGACGGAGTCGAGCAGGAGACGCGCCACGTGGCTCGGATAGGTGAGGGCGTAGGCGACGGAGAGCTGCGTCCCGTACGACGTGCCCCAGAGGGCGATCTTGTCCACGCCGAGCGCTTGGCGGACGGCGTCGATGTCGTCCGCGTGGTCGCGGGTGGAGTAGAAGGCCCGTGGCGAGCCGATCTCCGTCGCACACTTCGCGACGAGCGCCTGCTCCCGCGCCGGCGACGCGGAGGGGTCGCTCTGCAGCTCGGGACAGCGCAGGACACCTGAGCGCCCGGTCCCGCGCGGGTCGAAGGCGATCAGCGTGTAGCCCGGGAACTGGTCGCGGAACTGGGAACCGTTCGAGGCGAGGTCGAACGCGCCCGCGGAGGCCTGTCCCGGCCCGCCGGCGATGAGGAACATGACGCCGCGAGGCGTCCCCGCGGCGCCGAGGCGCTCGACGTGGAGCGAGACGGTTCCCGGCGTCGCTCCGCTCCGGTCGAGCGGCACGTTCACGGTGGCGCACTCGAGCGCGCCGCTCGACGTCCCACACGGCGCGAACGCCGCGCGGGCGGCCGCCGCGTGACCGGGCGCGAGGAGCGCGCCGAAAGCCGCGACGACGAGAAGACCCCTGGCGCGCACGACGAGCCAGGATACCGGGCGCACGACCGGAGCTACGCTGCCCGGAGTGCTCGTGAGGTGGGCTCTCGCCTTCGGCGCGGCCGGCGTGCTGGCCGCCTTGCCGTCGGCGGCAGTGGCCCGTCCCGCGAGCGGGTGTCCGGAGACCGTGGCCTCGCCGTCGCCGGAGCAGGAGAACGTGAGCCCGGCGTTCTCGCCCGACGGTCGGCGGCTGCTCTTCGAGAGCAACCGCCGCGGCGCGGACGAGGTCTACGTCATGAGCCTCGCGAGCTGCACGGTGAAGCGGGTCACGGCCGGGAGGAACCCCGACTGGTCGCCCGACGGAAAGCGCATCGTCTTCCAGCGGACGGTTCGCGACTCGGAGCGCATCTTCGTCGCGCGCGCCGACGGAGCCCGGGTGCGCCGGGTGACACGCGGGGCGGCGGAGCAGCCGGACGACTGGTTCCCCGCCTGGTCGCCGCGAGGAGGCCGCATCGCCTTCGACCGCGACACGACCGACGAGGTCACCGGCGGCGAGCGGCGCAACGTCTATGTCGTGAAGCCCGACGGCACGGGTCTCACGCGGCTGACGAGCGGCTTCGACGTGGCCGCGGCGTGGTCTCGAGACGGCAGGCGGATCGCCTGGAGCTGCGGCGAGAGCCTGTGCGTCATGAACGCCGACGGAAGCCGGAAGCGGCGGGTAACGCACGCCTCGGGGACGAACGGCGACGAGGATCCCGCCTGGGCCCCGGACGGCAAGCGCCTGGTCTTCGCCCGCGCAGCCGCCAGCTCGGGCCTCGCCCTCTACATCGTCCGGCTCGGCGGCAGAGCGGTGCGGCTCACCGCCGGGACGAGCGGCGACAACGCGCCGAGCTGGTCGCCGAACGGCACGTGGATCGCGTTCGCGCGCGCCACCGGCGACCGGACGACCGACCTCTTCCTGATCCGGCCGGACGGCAGCGGGCTCCGGAGGCTGACCGCCCGCCGATAAGCTTCGCCTCGCCCGGTATCCGCTACGGAACTGGAGCTTTCGATGGTCGAGACGGTGCAGGTGGTCGGCGCGGGACGCGTCGGGTCGGCGGTCGCGGCGCGGCTCGCGCAGCGCGGCGTCGAGCTGCGCGAGGACGACGCCGAGCTCGTCCTGCTCTGCGTCCCCGACACAGCGATTGCGGACACGGCCGCCCGGATCGAGCCCGGCCCCTGGGTCGCGCACGTCAGCGGCGCGACGCCGCTCGCCGCGCTCGCGCCGCACGAGCGGCGCTTCGGCCTCCATCCGCTCCAGACGTTCACGCGGGCGCGCGGCCCGGAGCAGCTGGACGGCGCCTGGGCCGCCGTGACGGCCGAGACCGCCGAGGCGCGGGAGCTCGGCTTCGAGCTTGCCCGCCTGCTCGGCCTCGAGCCGTTCGAGCTCGCCGAGGATGCACGGCTCCTCTACCACGCGGGCGCCGCGATCGCGTCCAACTACCTCGTCACGCTGCACCGGGTCGCCGCTGACCTCTTCCGCGCCGCCGGAGCGCCCCCGGAGTCGCTCGTGCCGCTCATGCGGCGCACGATCGACAACGGCTTCGAGCTGACCGGCCCCATCGAGCGCGGCGACTGGGAGACGGTCGAGGCGCACCGGCGGGCGATCCGCGCGACGCGGCCCGAGCTCGAGCCGCTCTACGACGTCCTCGCGGAGGCGACGGCGCGATGAGGCTCGTCCGCACCGCGGGCGAGCTCCGCGCCGCTCTCGCTCTCTCGCGGGCGGAGGAGATCGGCCTCGTCCCGACGATGGGCGCCTACCACGCGGGGCACCTCGCGCTGCTTCGCGCCGCGCGGGACGAGAACGACCTCCTCGTCGTGAGCCTGTTCGTCAACCCCGCCCAGTTCGACTCCGGCGACGACCTCACTGCGTACCCACGGGACGAGGAGCGGGACGCGCGCATCGCCGCTGAGGCCGGCGCCGACATCCTCTTCGCGCCCTCGGTCGAGGAGCTCTACCCGCCGGGCTACCAGACCTGGATCGACGTCGAGGAGCTCTCGCGCGGCCTCGAGGGCGCCGCCCGGCCGGGGCACTTCCGCGGGGTTGCAACAGTCTGTTGCAAGCTCTTCAACCTCGTCCGCCCGACCCGCGCCTACTTCGGCCAGAAGGACGCGCAGCAGGTCGCGGTCGTGCGCCGGATGGCGCGCGACCTCCATCTCGACGTCGAGCTACGGGTCGTCCCGACGGTGCGCGACGAGGACGGCCTCGCGCTCTCGTCGCGGAACGTGCGGCTCTCGCCTGAGGAACGGACGCGCGCCCTTGCGCTCCACCGCGCGCTCGCGACCCGCGACCCGAACCGGGCCCGCGAGCTCCTCGACGGCGTCGCCGTCGACTACGTCGAGGTGGCGGACTTCGAGCCGCGCGTCCTCGCCGGCGCGATCCGCGTCGGCGACACGCGTTTGATCGACAACGTCGTCCTGGAAGGAGACCCCGAATGAGCATCCGCCCGCGCACGCCCGCGCCGGCCACCCCCGCGCCGGGGAAGCTCGCGCTCCCCGAGCTCGCGGAGATGAAGCGGCACGGCGACAAGATCGTGATGGTCACCGCCTACGACGCGTCCAGCGCGCGCTTGGCGGACCAGGCCGGCATCGACCTGATCCTCGTCGGCGACACCGCTGCGATGGTCGTGCTCGGCCACGAGTCCTCGACGGTTCCGGTGACGATGGACGAGATGCTCTTCATGACGCGGGCCGTCACGCGCGGCGCGCGGCGGCCGCTCGTCGTCGGCGACATGCCCTTCGGCTCGTACCAGGTCTCGGACGAGGAGGCGGTCCAGAACGCGATC
>VAXK01000217.1 GCA_005885565.1 Actinomycetota bacterium | reverse complement strand
CGCGTGGATCGGCGGCGGAGCGCTCGTCGTCGCCCTTGCGACAGGCCTGTCCCGGACGGGCACGTACTCCCTCGTCTACGCCGGCGAGCTGATCGGGATCACGCTGATGTTCTACGGCTTCACGTGGGCGGGAAAGCCGCAGCCGGCGCCGGCCCGAACAGCAGCGGTCGGCGCGCGGGCCCGCTAACGCGCCAAAGTCACCTTCGCGAGCCCCTCGGGCCGGTCCGGGTCGAGGCCTTTCGCGCGCGCAAGAGCCCACGCGAAGAGCTGACCCGGAACGACCGAGAGGAGGGGGGCGTGCAACGCCGAGGGGGGCTTCGGCGTGGGGAGGAGATAGGACGCGCCGGGGATCGCGTCGGCGGCGTTGCCGCTCGCGACGATCGTCGCCCCGGCGTCGCGGACCCGTTCCGCGGCCTCGACGACGGCTGCGAGCGAGGCGCGGCCCGTGGGCGAGGTCGGTCGCGGTCAGCGGCTCGGCGGCGATGCGGCAGGTCTCGAGGAGCTTCAAGGCGATCTCGCGGGCAGTCGCGAACTCGGGGCCGCGGCCGATCACGAACATCCGGCCGACGAAGGTGAAGGCGACCGCGATCGGCGGGACGAGCTGCTCGAGCCTCGGGATCAGGTCTTCCATCTGGCCGCTCACGACGCGCAGGCTCTCGGCGAAGCGGCGGCCCTCGCCCGCGGCGTGGGCGGCGAGCAGCCCGAGGGCCGCGACCTGGTTCAGGTACGTCTTCGTCGCCGCGACCGACCGCTCCGTCCCGGCGCCGAGCGGAAGCACCGCCTCCGCCTCGCCGGCCAGGTTGGAGGCCGGCTCGTTCGTAAGCGCCACGGTGAACGCGCCGGTCGACCGGGCGCGGCCCAGGTAGTCGACGACGTCGATCGTGCGGCCCGACTGGGAGAGCGCGATCGCCGTCGAGCCGGCCATCTCGATCTCCGCGCCGTAGTAGACGGAGAGCGTGATCGAGTCTCGCAGCGCGGTCCAGCCGGGGAGGAGGCCGAAGGCGTAGACGCCATAGGCGGCCGCGTTGTCGGAGGAGCCGTGGCCGACCATCCGCACGGTCGTGGCGCCGCGGTCGCGCGCTGTGGCCGCGACCCGCGCGTACTCGCGCTCGTGCTCGAGCAGCGAGCGGAGGGCCTGCGGCTGCTCGCGGATCTCCGCGAGGAGGTGAGCGCCAGGCTCGGCGGCGGCGCGTGCGCCCGCGGCAGGCTCAGGCGACGACACGCGCCTCCCCGCCGACGAAGACGCGGTCGATCCGGAGGTTGTCGTCGAGCACGACGACGTCGGCCGGCAGACCGGCGTCGAGGCGACCGACAGTCGAGATTCCGACGACGCGCGCGGGCACCGTGCTCGCTGCCTCGAGCGCCTGCGCCAGCGGGACGCCCAGCGCGTGCAGGTTCCTTACCGCGTCGATCATCGTCAGCATGCTCCCGGCGAGCACGCCGTCGGGCCCGCGGACGACGCCGTCGCGGAAAGTCACCTCGAGGCTGCCCAGGCTGTACGAGCCGTTGCTCATGCCGGTCCCGGCGCCCGCGAACGCGTCGGTGACGAGGGCGAGCCGACCGGTGGCCGCGCGCCAGACGATCCGCGCCGTCTCCGGGGCGAGATGCACGCCGTCCAGGATGATCTGGACGATCACGTCGTCCCGCGCGAGCGCCGCGCCGGCGATGCCGGGATCGCGGTGGCGGAACGGGCGCATGGCGTTGAAGAGGTGCGTCACCGTGCGGACGCCGAGCTCGAAGGCCGCCTCGGCCTCCTCGGCGGTCGCGTTGGTGTGGCCGCAGGAGACCGTGATCCCGTGGTCGTGCAGGAGCTCGATGAGCGCGTCGGCGCCGGCGAGCTCGGGCGCGAGCGTGACGAGGCGGATCGGGCCGGCCGCGAGCAGCCGCTCGAGGAGCGCAGGATCGGGATCGCGCCGCGCCTCGGGTGGATGCGTGCCGAGGCGGCTCGGCGCGAGGAACGGTCCTTCGAGGTGGACGCCGAGGATCCGCGGCCCCTCGGCGATCACCGGCACCGCCGCAAGAGCCGCAACGAGATCGTCCTCGGGCGCGCTGATGAAGGTCGGCAGGTACGAGGTCACGCCGGTCTCGAGGAGTGCCTCGCCCGCCCGTCGATAGCCGTCCGTGTCCGCCTCGAGCAGGTCGACGCCGCCGAAGCCGTTCACCTGGAGGTCGACGAAGCCCGGCGCAGCGACGCCGCGGCCGTTCGCCGACGCGAGGCCGTAGCCGGCCAGCGTGCCGTCGTCGGAGAGCTCGACGTCGCCGGGGACGAGCTCGCCGTCGACGACAGCGGCCTCGACGCCGAGCCTCATCGGGAGACCGCGTTTCTGATGCTGCCGCCCGCCTCGGCGAGCCGAGCCCGCGCCGCCTCGGCGTCGACGCCGGCAAGGAGCGAGACGATCGCGACCTTCGCGCTCCCCTGCGCCTCTTCGAGCGCGTGGTCGGCCTCGTCCTCGGAAGCGCCCGTCGCCTGACGCACGATGCGCCGGACCCGCTCGCGCAGCTTCTCGTTCGTCGCGTGGACGTCGACCATGAGGTCGCCGTACGTCTTGCCGAGGCGGATCATCGAGACGGTCGAGATCGTGTTGAGGACGAGCTTCTGCGCGGTTCCCGCCTTGAGCCGGGTGGAGCCCGCGAGGAACTCCGGGCCGACGACGACGACGATCTCTTGGTCGGCGAGCCGGGCGAGCTCCGAGTCCGGGACGGAGACGAGCGCCACCGTCAGCGCGCCGGCGTCGGCCGCGGCGCGGAGCGCGCCGAGGACGTACGGCGTGCGGCCGCTCGCGCTGACGCCGACGACCGCGTCGGCCTCCCCGACGCCGAGCGCCGCCGTCTCGCTCGCTCCCGCCTCGGCGTCGTCCTCCGCCGCCTCCTGCTCCGCCGGCGCCGCGGCGAGGCCGCCCGCGAGGAGCGCCACCACCTGCCCCGGCTCCGTCGAGAAGGTCGACTCGCACTCGGCCGCGTCGAGGGCGGCGATCCGCCCCGACGAGCCGGCGCCGACGTAGATCAGTCGGCCGCCGCGCGCCAGACGCGCCACGATCGCCTCGATCGCAGCGGCGACCTGCGGCCGCGCGGCGTCGACCGCCGCCGGCACGCCCGCGTCCTGCCGGTTCATCAGCTCGACCAGTTCGTCCGTCGAGCGAAGGTCGTGGTCAGCACCGGTCGCCGCCCGGGCCTCGGTCACCAGCTCGTCGAGGGCCTTCGGCTCGGTCACCACGCGGGCAGTCTACGCGTCTTCGCCCAAGGTGGTCAATACCATTTGTGGCGAACCTGTGTCTTTGGTCTTGCTTTTCGGCGCAACTGGTCCTATGCTCCCCGGAGTCGTCGATGGCCCAGATCGAGCTCGAGCACCTCACCAAGGTCTTCCAGGGCGGGACCCTCGCCGTCGAGGACGTGAACCTGCGCGTCGAGGACGGCGAGTTCATGGTCCTCGTCGGCCCGTCGGGCTGCGGGAAGTCGACGCTGCTGCGGATGATCGCCGGTCTCGAGGAGGTCACGGACGGGCACATCCGCGTGGGCGGGCGCGACGTCACCGACCTCGCGCCGCGGCGGCGCGACGTGGCGATGGTCTTCCAGAGCTACGCGCTCTACCCGCACATGTCGGTGCGGCAGAACATCGGCTACGGCCTGAAGGTCCGCAAGACGCCGAAGGCCGAGACGAAGCGCCGCGTCGAGGAGGTCGCGGGGCTGCTCGGCCTCGACGAGCTCCTCGACCGCAGGCCCGCGCAGCTCTCCGGCGGCCAGCGCCAGCGCGTCGCGATGGGCCGCGCGATCGTGCGCGAGCCCCAGGCGTTCCTGATGGACGAGCCGCTCTCGAACCTCGACGCGAAGCTCCGCGTCGGCGTGCGCGCCTCGCTCGCCCAGCTCCATGCGCGGCTCGGCGTGACGACGGTCTACGTCACGCACGACCAGACCGAGGCGATGACGCTCGGCCAGCGCGTCGCCGTCATGCGCGATGGTCGCATCCTCCAGGTCGACCAGCCCCAGACGCTCTACCTGCAGCCCGTCGACCTCTTCGTCGCCGCCTTCATCGGCACGCCGGCGATGAACCTCGTCGAGGCGCGGATCGACGGCGACGACGCGGTCTTCGGCCAGTTCCGCGTCCCGCTCGACCCGCGCCGAAGGCCGCCGCGCGACGCGCGCTCCGTCGTCCTCGGCATGCGACCGGAGAGCTTCGAGGACTCCGCCTTCGCGCCGCCCGAGATCCCGCGCATCGAGTCCGAGATCGAGGTGCTCGAGGAGCTCGGCTCCGACGTCCACGTCTTCTTCCACGTCGACGCGCCGCGGATCGGCACGGAGGCGCTCGTCGAGGCGAGCGAGGACGACGCCACGCTGCTCGTCGAGGAGAAGGCGCTCTTCAATGCGCGCGTCGACCCGCGCACGAAGGCCGAGATCGGCAGTCGGTTGCGCCTTGCCCTCGACCCACACCGGTTCCACTTCTTCGACCCGAAGACGGGGAAGAGCCTGCTGGCTGCCTCACCCGCGCCCGAGCCCGAGCCAGAGGTGGTCTTGACCACGTGACGAAGCAGGCCGAGACCCGCGACCGCGTGCTCGACCTCATCGAGCAGCTCGGCGTGGGCGAGTCGATCCCCTCCGAGCGGCAGCTCAGCGCCAACCTCGGGGTGTCGCGCCTGACCGTGCGCGCTGCGCTCGACGAGCTCGTCCGCGAGGGCTACCTCGTACGGCGGCGCGGCTCCGGCACCTTCGTCAGCGAGCCGAAGATCGCCCAGGAGCTGACGCTGACCTCCTTCACCGACGACATGCGCCGCCGCGGGATGACCCCGGGCTCGCGGACGCTCGACCTGAAGGTCGTCCCGGCGGGCGCGCGCCTCGGCCGGCTCCTGCACGTCTCGCCCTCCGAGGCGGTCGTCGTCGCGAAGCGGCTCCGGCTCGCCGACCGCGAGACGATGGCGATCGAGACCCTGCACGTCCGGGAATCGCTCGTGCCGGGCCTCACGGCCGCGGAGCTCGAGGAAGGCTCGTTCTACGCCCTCCTGCGCGACCGCTACGGCGTCGTCGTCGCCGGCGGGATCCAGACGATCGAGCCGACCGTGACGAACGAGGAGGAGTCGGCGGCGCTCGGCGTGCCGCTCCACTCGCCGGCCTTCCTCTTCGAGCGCTTCAGCCGCAACGAGGCCGGCGAGATCGTCGAGTTCGTCCAGTCGACCTACCGCGGCGACCGCTACCGGATCGTCACCGACCTCTCCGGAAGCGTCGAGATGCACCGGCCGCAGGCCCTCGTCGCACGTGGCTCGTGACGCGCGCGTGGTCTAGCCCACTGCGCGGCACGGCGAAATTGGTCTTGACAACCACTACCGGAATGTGCCAATGTCCGCGCCGTGGCCAACTGGTATGAACCACTTGGCGGCCGCAGCGCACGACCCCCGTACGGCCACATGAGGGGGCTACGCAGGCGTAGGCCGTCCACCGACTTCTTGGAGGACCGTCTATGAAAGCGCGCTATGTCGCCAGCTTCGTGCTGGTCGCAGCTCTGGTCGTGGTCTCGACTGCGGCCGCACGGACGGACTCGCCGACGCGCGCGTCGGCGAGCAAGATCACCGTCTGGCTCCAGGTCGACGCGCAGACCGGCTGGCCCGATCTCGTGTCGTCGACGAATGCAGCGTTCCAGAAGGCGCACCCGGGGACGACCGTCGACGTGCAGTACCAGACGTGGCCGGACCACCTGGGCAAGTTCGACGCGACGCTCGCCGGGGGCAACGTCCCGGACGTCATCGAGATGGGGAACACCGAGATGACGAAGTACATGGCCGCGGGCGCCTTCGCGAACCTCTCACCGGACAAGTCCTCGTTCGCGAACTCGAGGAGCTGGCTGGCCGGGCTCGCCGCGTCGGCGACCTTCAACGGCAAGCTCTACGGCGTTCCGTACTACGCCGGGTCGCGCGTGGTCACGTACCGGACCGACCTGTACAAGAAGGTGGGGGCGAAGTCGCCGAAGAGCCTGGCGCAGTTCACGTCGATCGCGAAGAAGCTCCGGGCGAAGAACGGCAAGAAGAGCTTCTCGCCGGTGTACATCGCCGGAACCGACTGGTACTTCGCGATGAGCTTCGTCTACGACTACGGCGGCTCGATCGCGACGTTCGGCCGCGGCAAGTGGCACGGCGCCCTCACCTCGTCGAAGGCGCGGGCCGGGCTCGCCGCGTACAAGCGGTTCTTCGACGCGGCTTCGCATGCCAGCAGGACCGGCACCGAAGACCGGCCGCAGCCGTACGACGTGTACGCACAGGGACAGGCGGCGTCGATCGTCGGTCCCGCGTGGTTCAGCTGCTGCGTCGGCAAGAAGTACAAGACCGTGACCAGCCAGTTCGTCATGCCTGGCCACAAGGCCGGCCAGTCGATGCCGGGCTTCCTCGGCGGCTCCGACCTGGCCGTTCCGAACGGCTCGAACGACAAGGCCCTCGCGAAGGACTGGATCCGGATCTTCACGAGCACGGACGGCGAGAAGGTCCTCCAGGCGAAGGGCAACATCCCGAATGCGACGAACCTGCTCGGCAACAGCGTGAACGAGCGAGCGGCGAAGCGGAGCTGGTTCGTCCCGACGGCGAAGAACTGGGTCAACGTGGAGAACGGGAACGTCCTCCGCACGATGCTGGCCCGGATCCTCACCGGGAAGGACTCGATCAAAGAGGCCACGTCGGCGGCGAGCGACAACATCACGCTCACCCTCAACAGGCCGTAAGCGAAGTGCGGGACGCGGAGCTCGTTGCCGAGTAGCCACGTCCCGAGCGGAGCGGCGCTCGCCGCCGAAGCAGCCCCTCGGCTTCGGCGGCGGCGCCCGCTCACGTGGTCCGGCGTCTTGCGGGCCTCGGTGCCCTACTGGCTGATCCTGCCCGTCCTCGCCACGGTCGGGGCGATCCTCGGCTATCCGCTCTACTGGCTGTTCAAGCTCTCTTTCGAGCGCTACGGGCTCTTCGAGCTGATCCAGCACAAGGGGGTCGGGGTCGGCTGGGCCAACTTCGGCTCGGTCATCCACGACCCGGTCTTCTGGCACACGCTCGCGCGGACGGTGATCTTCACGGCCGCGAACGTCGGCCTGACGATGGTGCTCGGGACGCTGATCGCGCTCCTCCTCGTCCAGGTCAGCTCGGTGATCCGCGTGCTCCTGACCACGGGCCTCGTGCTCGTCTGGGCGATGCCGCCCGTCGTTGCCGTCCAGGTGTGGCTCTGGATGACGAACTTCGAGAACGGCGTCGTCAACTACATCCTCACGAAGCTCCACGTCGGCGACTACATGCAGCACGACTGGTACGCGTCGACGTTCTCGATGCTCGCGCTCGTGACGGCCCTGATCGTCTGGGGCGCGATCCCCTTCGTCGTCGTGACCGTCTACGCGGGCCTCTCGCAGGTCCCCGGCGAGCTCGTCGAGGCGGCCGAGATCGACGGCGCGCGGCCGTGGCGCGTCTTCAAGGACGTGACCGTGCCGATCCTGAAGCCGATCTTCCTCATCCTGACGAGCCTGTCGATCATCTGGGACTTCGGCGTCTTCACGCAGCCGTTCCTGCTCATCGGCCAGTCCCGGATCGACACGTCCAACTACGTGATGGGCACCTACCTGTACGAGCAGGGGTACTTCTTCCACGACTTCGGCCGCGGCGCCGCGATCTCGATCCTCATGCTCCTGATGGTCGCGCTGCTCAGCGTCTTCTACGTGCGCAAGATGGTGCGTTTCGACGAGGTGCGATGAGCGCGCAGACGCAGATCGCTCCCGCTCCTATCGCGCCCACGGTGGGGCGGCCGCGTCGGAGCCGGCGTCGGCGCCTCACGCGGACGGCCTGGAACCTCGTCGGCATCCTGGTTCTCGTCGTCCTGGCCTTCCCGGTCTTCTGGATGATCTCGACCGCGTTCAAGCCGGACGACCAGATCAACAGCCTCACGCCGACGTGGTTCTCGCTCCACCCGACGCTGGCGCACTTCGGCGACGCCGTGCACCGCCCCTTCTTCTGGGACGACGTGAAGAACAGCCTGATCATCGTGGGCGTCACCGTCGCGCTCTCGATGGCGCTCGCGTTCCTCGCCGCCGTCGCGCTCGCGAAGTTCCGCTTCACGGGACAGAAGCTCTTCATCGTCCTGATGATCGGGATCCAGATGCTCCCGCAGGCGGGGCTGATCATCCCGCTGTTCGTCGTGCTCCGCCGCTACGGGCAGGTGAACACCCTGACCGGCGTGATCTTCACGTACATGACCTTCGTGCTGCCGTTCTCGGTCTGGACCCTGCGCGGCTTCCTGCTCGGGATCCCGCGCGAGCTGGAGGAGGCGGCGATGGTGGACGGCTCGAGCCGGCTCGGCGCCTTCGTGAAGATCCTCCTCCCGCTCGTCGCGCCGGGGCTCGTGGCGACGTCGATCTTCGCCTTCATCACGAGCTGGAACGAGTACATCTTCGCCCGCATCCTCCTGAACGACGGGGCGAAGCAGACGGCGACGGTCTGGCTCTCGTACTTCACCGGCACGAGCCGCCACACCGACTGGGGCGGGCTCATGGCCGGCTCGACGCTGATCGCGATCCCGGTGATCGTCTTCTTCCTGCTCGTGCAGCGGAAGATCGCCTTCGGGCTCACGGCCGGCGCCGTCAAGGCTTGAGTCTCGAGCGGCTCGCGGCGGCCTGCTTGCTGCCGGGGTTCGACGGCCTGGCCGTCCCCGATTGGCTGCGCCGCTGGATCGAGGACGGCCTCGGCGGCGTCGTCCTCTTCTCGCACAACGTCGAGAGCCGGGAGCAGCTCGCGGCGCTGACGGGCGAGCTCCGCGGCCTCCTTGTCGTGATCGACGAGGAGGGCGGCGACGTGACCCGCCTCGAGCACGACCGCGGGAGCTCGTATCCGGGCAACTTCGCGCTCGGCGTGGTCGACGACGTCGAGCTCACGAAGGAGGTCGGAGCGGCGATCGGCGCCGACCTCGCCGCGGTGGGCGTGACCCTGAACTTCGCGCCCGTCGCCGACGTGAACACGAACCCGCGGAACCCGGTGATCGGGATTCGTTCGTTCGGCTCGGAGCCGGAGCTCGTGGCGCGGCACGTCGCGGCTTTCGTGCGCGGGATGCAGGAGGCCGGCGTCGCGGCCTGCGCCAAGCACTTCCCCGGCCACGGCGACACCGAGCTCGACTCGCACCACGAGCTGCCGACGGTCGGCGGCGACCTGGGCGCGGCGCTCCTTCCGTTCCGAGCCGCGATCGACGCGGGCGTGCGCGCGATCATGACCGCCCACATCCGGGTCCCCGAGCTCGACGACGCGCCGGCCACGGTGAGCCGCCGGATCCTCCACGACCTGCTGCGGGAAGAGCTCGGCTTCGCCGGCCTCGTAATCACCGACGCGCTCGACATGAAGGGCGTCACCGCGACCGTGGGAATGGAGGGCGCCGTCCGGGCGCTCGCCGCCGGCGCGGACGCGCTCTGCCTCGGCGCCGGCCTCGGCCCCGAGCCGGTCGAGCGCGTCCATCGAACGATCGTCGATGCGGTTTCCACAGGGCGTCTCCCCGAGGAGCGGCTCGCCGAGGCGGCCGGCCGCGTCGCGGGCATGTCCGCCGGGGCGAGTCCCGGTGCCAGGCACGTGCCTGGCACCGAGGTGGGGCTCGAAGCGGCGCGGCGCGCCCTCCGAGCGGAGGGCGCGGTCGAGCTGGCGCGGCCGCCGCTCGTCGTCGAGCTCAGGCCCGAGCCGTCGATCGCGGCGGGCCCCGCGCGCCACGGCCTCGGCGACGTCCTCGGCGCCGAGACCGTTCGTCTCACCGGGTCGCCGACCGCGCCCCTCGACCACGGCGGCCGCCAGGTCGTCCTCGTCCTCCGCGACGCGCACCGGCACGAGTGGGAGCGAGAGGCGGCGGAGCAGGTGCTCGCGACCGCGCCCGACGCAGTCGTCGTCGAGACGGGGATCCCGCTCTGGCGCCCGCGTCGCGCCCCGGGCTACGTCGCGACGAACGGCGCCGGCCGCGTGAACTTCGAGGCAGCCGCCGAGGTCTTACTCGCGCCTCGCCAACTCCCTTCGGTCGACCGGTCATTTCAGACGGACGTGCGGGAAATCCGCCCGTCCTGAGGACGGCACCGCAAGCGGCGCCTTAACTCCCGCCGAGGCCGACGGCCGTTAGGAAGACCAGCACCACCGTCGTCACGGCGAGCACGCCGTGCAGCGCCACGATCGGCACGGGGAAGCGCTGCTCGGCCGGCGTGTCGGGGCTCACAGCTTCGGCCACCGCTCCCCGGGCCTGACGGCGCCGCCACCAGATCGCGAACATCGTCCACCCGAGCAAGGCGACGACGGCGAGAATCGCGAAGGCGATCCACGCGATCGCCTTCTTGTCGTCCACGAGGTAGACGATCCAGATCACGAGGCCGGTCGCCGCGAGCAGGAAGTGGCTCAGGATCAAGGGCGGCTTGATCCGGCCGCCGCCTTCGCGGCCTTGCCGCATCCCGCCGCGGGCGAGCCAGATCGTCAGGAGGACGAAGCCACCGCCCGCGGTCAGCACCCACGCGACGAGCGCCGCCCACTTCATCGCAATCCGATCTGCCCTGCGCACGACCGGGTTAAACGTACGCTCACGCCGTGCCGATGCCGCACCGCACGCAGATGCAGGTGATCAAGCGCCGTCTGGTCGGAAAGGACGGCTCCGAGCGGATGCGCGAGCTGCGCGCGATCCTCGCCGAGCTGCCGAACTACCGCAGCGGGCCGTATGCGGAGATCCGCAAGTGGGTCAGCGCACAGGTCGAGGAGACGCGAATCCGGAGCCGGGTCGTCCACCGCGACTCGATCGCCGTCCGCCGCGAGGGCGCCGCGCAGATCGCCCTCGTCGGCGCGCCGAACAGCGGCAAGTCGTCGCTGCTCCAAGCACTGTCGAACGTGCAGATCAAGACCGGCGAGTACGCGTTCACGACCACCCGGCCGGTGCCGGCGCTGACGCGGATCCGCGGCGTGCTCGTCCAGCTGGTCGAGATCCCCGGACTGATCCAGGGCGCGAGCGAGGGCCGCGGCGGCGGCCGCGCGCTCCTCGGCGTGCTCCGCGATGCCGACGCGATCGTCCTCTGCCACGACGCGTCCGCACCGCTCGACGAGCTCGAGACGATCCGGCGCGAGCTCGACGCGAGCGGCATCGCGCTCCCGGCGATCCTCGCCGCGACGAAGGCCGACGAGGCGCCGCCGGGCGCGATCGCGCACCTCGCCGCGGCCCTCCCCGACCTGGAGCTCGTCGTCGTGTCCATCCTGGACGAGGCGAGCCTCGAGGCCTTTCGCGAGGCCGTGTGGCGGCTCACCGGCCTGCTGCGGGTCTTCCTGCGGGACGATCAGCCGGTCGCGCTCCATCCGCCCGCAACGGTGGTCGACGTCGCGCGAACCATCCACCACGACCTCGCGGAGAGCTGCCGCGGCGCCCGCGTGTGGGGCCCGTCCGCGCGCTTCGAGGGGCAGCGAGTCGGCCGCGACCACGTCGTGGCGGATGGAGACGTGGTGGAGATTCTCGCGTAGGGCGTTAACCTGCGCCCATGCGCATCGAGAAAACCGTCACCGCGATCTCGTGGATCCCGTCGGAGGCGATCGAAGGGATGCCGAAGGTGCCGTTCGAGCTCGGGATCGGCCACTACGACGAGCCGCCGCCCGACCGGCTCGCCCCCGGCGACCTGCCGCGGCTCCAGGACGAGGATCGTTTCCGCGAGGCGAACTTCTTGAAGGCCTGGATCGAGGTCGACAACGGTCGCGTCGTCGGCCACGGCCAGGCCGGGGAGGCGTTCGTCGGGTCGACGACGTTCCGGCTCGGCCCGAAGGACGTGATCTTCGCCGGCGTCCCGTACGACACGCTGCGATCCGAGCCGGAGGTCACAGACGACGCCGTCCGGTTCGTCCAGACGGTCGGCGGACGTGCGGGCTTCCCGGCTCCGCGCAGGGTCCGCGGCAAGCCGTTCTTCCGCATCAACGGCGCTACGGCCTGGACGACCCTCGCGCTCACCATTCGAGCCGACGGCTCGGCCGAGCACGAGCTCGTCGGCGCGAGCGGCTTTCCGCGGCACTGGATCTACGGCAACGACGGTGTCCTCGTGCAGAAGGCGGGCACGATCGACTTCAAGATCTGGTACCGCGAGTCGCACGGCGAGCGGACGCCCTGGGGCGAGGAAGACGCTCCGGCCGTCGTGACCGCCGCGGAGAGCGAGCTCGAGCGGCGCCTCTCGCGCGAGATCATGCAGGGCGGCGCAGCGCCGGAGCGGAAGCGGCTCGAGGCCGGAGAGACGCTCGTCGAGCAAGGCGCGCCGGGGGACGAGCTGTACCTCCTGCTCGACGGTGTCTTCGCGGTCGAGATCGACGGCGAGGAGGTGGCCGAGGTCGGCCCCGGCGCGCTCGTCGGCGAACGGGCGCTTCTGGAAGGCGGCACGAGGAAGGCGACGCTGCGAGCGGCGACGCCGGCGCGCGTGGCCGTCGTGCCCGGCGACGCCGTCGATCGCGTGGCTCTCGAGGAGTTGGCGGAGGGCCGCCGCTAAGCAGCCTCGGCGCCGTCGCCGGCTGACGGGCCCCGCCAGAGTCCCGTCGCGCGCAGCGCGGTTTTCCACTGAGCTCGCCGACATGAGACAATGTCAAACCGGCGGGTGTTCTGGACTGTCCAATGGACGACGGGGAGCTAACCACCACCGACGTCGCGTCGTTCCTCAACGACAACGGCTGGCGGTACCTCGAAGCGCTTGCGCTTCTGCGGGGTCTTCTCCAGGACTACGCCGATTCCGACGAAGGGAAAGGCGTCGTCTACTCGGTGTACTCGCGAGGCCATAAACAGCGTGGGAAGAGCGAGTTCAAGGACGCGTGGCAGATCAAGGAGAAGGTGCTCGCGAAGCGCGAAGATGGCGACGATCGCTTCGGAATCCAGGACGTCAGCGACATCATCGGCATCACCGTCGTCTGCAACTACCGGGCCCAGACGTCAGACGTCGAGAAGTTCCTCCGGGCACACGAAGCGCGGGGAACGCTGACGTTCGAGGCGAGAACCAAGAACGAGAAGGGATACGTCGCCCGGCATCTCGACGTCGAGCTCGCTGATCCGAGGTATGCGGGGGTGCGCTGCGAAGTCCAGATCAAGAGCGTCCTCCACGACGCGTGGACGACGTGGGCGCATGACCTGACCTACAAGCCACAGGGGTCGCTTCCCGACGCGATTCATGTGGTGATGAGGTATGCGAGCAAACAGCTCACCGACATCGACAGGCTGACCAACTCGTTCAAGAAGGAGATCACAGAGCTGTGGAAGCGGGAGCGTCAGCGAAGGCACGCATGCTCGCTCTCGCTGGTCCAGGACGTCTCGGACTCGCTCCTGGCCACAGTCGAGCGACCAGACGAGTACCGGACGCTCGTTCACGACCTGATGCGGAATCCCGTGTATCGAGCCGGGGACTGCGCGGACGCCATCGAGAGCATCCGAGCGTTCTCGGGCTCGTACGACGGCGTCACCGGCTGGGCGCTTACCGTCCTGGCGGCCCGCCGTGAGCGCGACGACCTCGATCAGCTTGCGCTCGACTACATCAACCGGTGGGTCATGGCACCGACTACAGCCGAGAGCAAGGTCTGGTCGCTCTCGCTCAAGGCGACGGCCTTGTACATCTTCAACGACCTGCCTGCGGCAATCGACGCGAGCGAGTCAGCGCTCAGGTCAGCGCAGGCTCTGGACGACGAGTCCGTCGCGGGGTGCAAGGCGAATGTCGCGGCGCTCCTCGCCGAGTTCGGCCGCGGGGAGAAGAGAGCTCGCCAGTTGATGGAGGAAGTCGCTCGGTTTCGTGGGGGAGAGGGCAAGCTTCTCCAACACGAGCTCGACACGCTCGGCCTGATCAAGATCGTGTTCGGAAAGAAACGAGAGATCGAAGCGGGGAAGCGGCTGTGTCAGAAGGCTCTCGAACGCGACCCCACCAACAAGAGTGCCAAGGCGTACTGTGAGCTCCACATCGTCCTCGCCGACGAGAAGCTCGACTCACGATCGCGATAGCTTCGTCTCGCGTCAGTCGAACTTGATGGGCTTCTTGAGCGGGTTCGGCTTCGTGAAGTCCCTCATCGGGCTCATCGTAGCGGAAGCGCCGGCCATTGAGAACACGCCGGACGGGTCACTCGGACGCAGGCTCGACGAGGACCGGGAGCTCCGGCCAGCCGAGCTCACGGGCGGCGGCGTACGTCGCGTTGCCGTCGACCACGTCGAAGCAGCCGTCGCTCCTGAGGCGGACGCGAAGCGGCGCGCGTCGGCTGATCCGGCCCGCAGCTGCGTCGGCCATTCGTGCCAGCGCGACGGCGACGGAAGCGGGCTGCGAATCGGGTGGCTTCATCGGGTACAGGTCTCGAACAGGAACGATTCTCGTCCCCGGCGGAAATTCGAAGTAGAGCCCGAGATCGTGTGGAAGGTCCACGGGAGGAGCGGAGGGGGAGGGATTTGAACCCTCGACGGACCCAGAGGCCCGTAACGGTTTTCGAGACCGCCGCATTCGACCGCTCTGCCACCCCTCCGAGCCGGGACAGGGTAGCGGAGGGCCCCGGCGGCTCCGGTACTCTGTGCCGACACGGAGAAGTGGCCGAGTGGCTGAAGGCGGCGCCCTGCTAAGGCGTTAGAGGGGCACAAGCCTCTCTCGAGGGTTCGAATCCCTCCTTCTCCGCTCTTCGCCGGAAAGTCCGGCGCCTTCGGCGTCATGACGACTTTCCGGCGCTCTCTTCTACCGGCCCGCCGTTGGTGAGCCGCGCCCGCCATGTCGGTCCGCGGCGGCGGATGGATCCGCTGCGGCTCATCTTGCGCGCCATGTCCACCATACTGGGGCCGTGGCCGCGCCCTTCGTCGAGCTCGAGGTGGGCGGCCGGACCGTCAAGGTCACGAACCCGGACAAGGTCTTCTTCCGAACGCGGGGCGAGACGAAGCTTGACCTCGTCCGCCACTACCTGACCGTCGGCGAGGGCATCGTGCGTGCGCTCTACGAGCGGCCGACCCAGCTCAAGCGGCACCCGGACGGCGCCGAGGGCGAGGCGATCTACCAGAAGCGCGTCCCGGAGAAGCGGCCCGAGTGGATCGAGACCGCGCGGGTTCGCTTCCCGTCGGGCCGCCACGCCGACGAGCTCTGCGTCACCGAGCTCGCGCAGGTCGCCTGGGCGGCGAACCTCGCGACGCTCGACTTCCACCCCTGGCCGTCGCGGCGGCGTGACGTCGAACACCCCGACGAGCTTCGCATCGACGTCGATCCCCAGCCGGGCACGACCTTCACGCATGCCAAGAAGGTCGCGGCCCTCGTCCACGAGGTGCTGGAGGAGATCGGCTACGTCGGCTGGCCGAAGACCTCCGGGAACCGCGGCATCCACATTGCCTGCCGGATCGAGCCGCTGAGGACGTTCCCCGAGGTGCGCCGCTGCGCGCTCGCCTTCGCGCGCGAGGTCGAGCGGCGCGCGCCAAAGCTCGTCACGACGGCGTGGTGGAAGGAGGAGCGTGGCAAGCGCGTCTTCATCGACTACAACCAGAACGCCCGCGACCGAACGATCGCGTCGGCCTACTCCGTGCGGGCGCGGCCGGACGCGACGGTCTCGGCGCCCGTCGGCTGGGACGAGCTGCCGGACGTCGAGACCGAGGACTTCACGATGGCGACGATGCCGGCGCGCTACGGGGAGCTCGGCGACGTCCAGGCCGGGATCGACGATGCCGTCTGCGACCTGCGCGTCCTCCACGAGTGGGTCGAGCGCGAGGAGACGGAGGGCGTCGGCGAGGCGCCGTATCCGCCGAACTTCCCGAAGATGCCGGGCGAGCCGCGGCGCGTTCAACCCTCACGCGCACGCCCCGCGTAGTCAGCGGCTCGACCGGTCGTTTCAGACGGACGCGCAGGCGGAGCCTGCACGTCCTGATGTCGGCACCGCAAGCGGTGCCTCAGGCGCCCGGCGTTCGTGAAGCGCAACGCGTCTTTTACACCGTCGTAAAGTGCGACCGGTACGCTCGGCCGCTGTGCGAATGCGGCTAGCGCTTCTCTGCGGCCTCGTCGCCGCGCTCACCTTGCCGGGGGTCGCGACCGCCTCGCCGTCGATTCGCTACGGCATCCAGGACGACGCGTGGATCGCCGACGGAACGGGGACGCTCGCGCAGCGGCTCGACCGGCTCCAGTCGCTCGGCGTGCAGATCGTCCGCTACAACCTGCGCTGGGACCAGGTCGCGGCGAAGAAGCCGAAGAGCCCGACGTCGACGACGGATCCCGCCTACGACTGGGGGCCGAGCGACATCTTCCTCAAGGGGCTCAAGGCCCACGGGATCGCGGCGCTCGTGACCATCTACGGCACGCCGGGCTGGGCGAACGGCGGTCACGCGCCGAGCTGGGCGCCGAAGTCCTCGAGCGCGATCGCCGCCTTCGCGCACGCGGCGGCGAAGCGCTACCCGTGGGTGAACCGCTGGGCGATCTGGAACGAGCCGAACCAACGGCGCTGGCTCCGGCCGTCTTCGCCCGCGGTCTACACGGTGCGCCTGCTCAATCCGGCCTACGCGGCGATTCACGCCGTGCACCGGAATGCTCAGGTCGCGGGCGGAGTGACCGCCCCACGGGGTAACGCGGGCGGCGTCTCGCCGGTCGACTGGATCCACGGCATGGCCCGCGCCGGCGCTCACCTCGACGCCTACGCGCACAACCCCTATCCGCTGAGCCCGCACACCGAGACACCCTGGAGCGGCGGCTGCGTCGGCTGCCGCACGATCACGATGGCCACGCTGCCGAAGCTCCTGGACGACGTGGCCAAGGCCTTCGGCCCGAAGCGGATCTGGCTCACCGAGTACGGCTACCAGACGAACCCGCCCGACTCAGGCCGAGTACATTGGCGGCGCCGCGCTGCGCGCCTACCTCGCGCCTCGGGTCGACGTCCTGATTCACTTCCTCGTCCGCGACGAGCCGTCGCTCGCCGGCTGGCAGAGCGGCTTGCTCAGCGTCTCGGGGGTCGCCAAGCCGGCCTACCGCGCGTTCTCGCTCCCGCTCGCGCAGGAGGCGCGGCACGGGTCGCAGACCCTCCTCTGGGGCCAGGTCCGGCCCGGCCATGGGTCACGCGCATATCGCCTCCAGAAGCTGGTGAACGGGCGCTGGACCTGGTACGGCGGGACGGCAAGCACGTCCTCGGCCGGGTTCTTCCGGCGGACCGTGCTCGGGCGCGCGCGCGACCGCTTCCGCCTCTGGGCGCCGTCGGTGCAGGCGTTCAGCCCGCCGCTCGACCTGCGCTGAGGAGCTGCGGAACCGTGAGGTCGTCGGGCCGGAGCGGCGGGCGCACCTCGCGCCACGTGCACTGCTTCGGATCCTTGTCGGGCCTGAAGCGCAGGAGGCGCGTGCCGTGGCGGAAGCGGTGCGCCTCGAGCTTGTCGTAGCGCACCTCGCAGACGAGCTCCGGCCGCACCGCCGACTCCTCGAGCTCGCCGGTCCCCCAGCGGTTCGGCTCCGAGAAGCGGCGCTCCTCCGCCTCGTCGACGAGCGGGAGGACTCGCTCCGCGATCTCCGCGTGGCGGCGCGCGCCGACGGCCGCCGAGCCGACGTAGTCGAGGTGACCGTCGTCGGCATAGAGCCCGAGCAGGAGCGTCGCGATCGTCGTCGGCTTCGCCTTCCAGCGCACGCCGGCGACGACGCAGTCGGCGGTCTTGTGCCGCTTGACCTTGACGACGCCCTCGCGCGAGCCGGCGAGGTAGGGGAGGCCGAGCCGCTTCGCGACCACGCCGTCGAGCCCCGCCGTCTCGATTCGCTCGAGCCAGTCCGCCGCGGCCGAGAGGTCGCGCGTGAACGGCGAGAGGCGGAAGCCCTCGGGCGCGCGCTCCGCGAGCTCGGCGCGGCGCTCCTCGAGCGGTCGGCGCCACACCTTCTCGCCGTCCAAGAGCAGGAGGTCGAAGACGACGTACTGGGCCGGGATCTCCGCCGAAAGCCTGCGGACGCGGCTCTCGGCCGGGTGCAGGCGCATCTGCATGGCGTCGAAGTCGAGGTGCCCCTCGCGCTCGATCACGATCTCGCCGTCGAGGGCGGTGTGCGGCGGGAGGAGCTCGCCGAGCGGCCTGAGCTCGGGGAAGTAGCGGAGCAGCGGCCGCTCGTTCCGGCTCCAGAGCGCAAGGTCGCCGCCGTCGTTCTCGAGCACACCGCGGAAGCCGTCCCACTTGGGCTCGTACTGCCAGCCGTCGCCGCTCGGGAGCTCCTTGACGAGCTCGGCCTCCATCGGCGGGAAGGGGACGTTTCGACCGGGCACGACGAGGAAGGCTAAAGGTCGTGGCCGGTCTGGACGGGGTCTGGGAGGTCGAGCGGACGGGCGGCGCGCTGCCGCCTCTCGTCGGCTGCCGCAAGCGGATCGGCGGGAGCCGCGGGACGACGGTCTTCGGCGCGCTTCCGGGGATGCCGTTCGACGTGCGCGGGAACGAGCTCCACTACCGCGCGCCGTTCGCGGGCTTCGTCGACGTCGTCGAGCCCGACGGGCCGGATCGCTACCGCGGGCGCGCGACCTTCCGCGGCTACAGCTTCGGTGAATTCGCGATGAGGAGGATCTCTGTGGCAGACGACCTTCAGGCCCAGCTCGTCAAGCACATCGACGAGGCCTATGCGATGGAGCAGAACGTGCTCCGGATGCTGGACGGCATGATCTCGACCACCGACGACCCCGAGATCAAGCGCGAGCTCCAGCAGCACAAGCTGGAGACGCAGCAGCACGCCGACAGGATGGAGAAGCGCCTGCGGGCGCACGACGCTTCACCGTCGATGGTGAAGGAGGCGGGCGGCGTCGTCGGCGCGCTGATGAAGAGCGTGCTCGACATGGCGCGGCCGGAGAAGGCGGGCCGCAACGCGCGCGACGGCTACGCGACCGAGCATCTGGAGATCGCGAGCTACGAGCTCCTCGCCCGGATCGCCGACCGCGCCGGCGACGAGGAGACCGCGGCGGCCGCGCGCGACATTCTCGAGGACGAGCAGAAGATGGCCTTGACCTTCGAGCGGAACTGGGACCGCTTCGCAGAGCTCTCGCTCCAGGAGCAGGGCATCTCCGTCTAAGGCACCGCTCGCGGTGCCGTCGTCAGGACATGCGTCCCGGTGCCAGGCACGTGCCTGGCACCGGGGTTCGCGTCAGTTCAGCCAGGGCGCGAGGAAGGCCTCGATGTCGCGGCACCCGCGAGGGCGCGCGAGGCGAGCCTGCACCTTCCGCCCCTCGACGACGACGAGCGTCGGCATCTCGTCGACCTCGAACCGCTCCACGAGGTCGGGTCGTTCCTCGCTCGCCACGCGGTAGAGCTGGAACGTGCCGTGGTTTCGCCGGCGCTGGAGGACCTGCGCCAAGAAGCCCTCGACGCGGCGGCAGTGGCCCGAGAAGGACGAGTGGAAGAAGACGAGGCGCGGTTTGACGATAGCCTCGGTCTGGACCGCAATGCCCGAGCCCATGATGGACCTCCTTCGAGTGCTCCAAAGGGGGCGAGGACCAGGCCCCGATAACCGACGATCATCGTTCCCGCAGCTCGACATTTCCTAACTCCCGCGCCGTGAGACGCGTCGTCGTCACGGGCCTCGGCGCCGTCACGCCGATCGGGAACGACGCGCGCTCGACGTGGCGCGCGGCGCTCGCCGGCGAGAGCGGGATCGACTTCATCCGCTCGTTCGACCCAAGCGGCTTCCCCGTGCGGATCGCCGCCGAGGTGAAGGACTTCGACCCGAGCGGCGTCGCCTCGCCGAAGGAGGTGCGCAAGCTCGATCGCAACGTCCTGCTTGCGCTCGCGGCGGCGAAGGAGGCCGTCGCCGATGCCGGGCTGAACGGCTTCGATCCCGCGCGCGTGGGCATCGTCTTCGGCTCGGCGATCGGCGGCTTCATCGGGATCATGGAGCAGAGCGAGGTGCTGCGAGAGCGCGGGCCGGAACGGGTGTCGCCGAACTTCCTGCCGAACGTGCTCGTCGACTCGGCGAGCGGCCAGCTTGCGATCTCGCTCGGAATCCGGGGGCCGAACTACGCCGTCGTCTCGGCGTGCGCGACCGGCTCCCACGCGATCGGCGAGGCGGCCGAGCTCGTACGCCGCGGCGACGCCGATGCCGTGCTCGCCGGTGGCACCGAGGCCTGCATGCACCCGCTGATCCTGGCCGGGTTCTGCGCCATGCGCGGGCTCGTCGCCGAGGACGAGCATCCGCCACGGGCATCACGACCCTTCGATGCGACGCGCGCGGGCTTCGTCATGGGCGAGGGCGCGTGCGTGCTCGTCGTCGAGGAGCTCGAGGCGGCGAGGGCGCGCGGCGCGCCGGTCTACGCCGAGGTGCTCGGCTACGGCGCTTCGAACGACGCGCACCACATGGCGCAGCCGGATCCGGAGTCGATCGGCGTCGCGGAGATGATGCGTGCGGCGCTTCGGCGCTCGGGCGTCGAGCCGGAGCGGGTCGGCTACGTCAACGCGCACGGCACGTCGACGCCGCTCGGCGACGCCGCCGAGACGAAGGCGATCAAGGACGTGTTCGGCGAGCACGCGTACCGAATGGCCGTGTCCTCGACGAAGTCCGTCATGGGCCACTGCTTCGGCGCGGCCGGCGCGATCGAGGGGATGATGTGCGTCCTCGCCCTCCGCGACGGAAAGCTCCCGCCGACGATGAACTACGAGCACCCCGATCCGGCGTGCGACCTGGACTACGTGCCGAACGAGGCGCGTGAGACACAGGTCGAGGTCGCGCTCTCGAACGCGATGGGCCTCGGCGGCCACAACGGCTGCGTCCTCTTCGGCCGGGTCGAAGACGGCGTGGTTGGATAGCGCAGTGAGCTTCATCGTCGAGCCACGCGTGGAGGACTACGCGGTCGCGGCGTCGAGCCCGCATCCACTCGACGGGCTCTTCGAGCGCCTCGCCGCCGAGACGCGCGAGCGGATGAGCGCGCCGCAGATGATGGTCGGCCCGCTCGAGGGGCGGTTCCTCGAGCTCCTCGTCCGCCTCACGCGGGCCCGGCGCGTCCTCGAGCTCGGCACGTTCACCGGCTGGTCCTCGATTGCCATGGCCTACGGCCTCGAGCCCGGCGGCACCGTGATCACCTGCGACGTCGACCCCGAGGCGCACGAGATCGCGCGCCGCTACGCGGAGGAGGCCGGCGTCGCCGGCCGGATCGACTACCGGCTCGGCCCGGGCCTCGAGACGATGCAGTCGCTCGAGGGGCCGTTCGAGCTCGTCTTCGTCGACGCCGACAAGGAGGGCTACCTCGACTACTACGAGGCGGCGTTCCCGCTGCTCGCCGACGACGGCCTGATCGTCGCCGACAACGTCCTCTGGTCGGGGCGGGTCGCGGAGGACGATCCGGACGAGCGGACGCGCACGATCATGGCCTTCAACGACCACGTCCGGAACGACGAGCGCGTGGTCGCGGTGATGCTCACCGTCCGCGACGGGATGACGCTCATCCGACAACGCTAGAGGGCGTCAGCTTCTCCAGCGAGCGCAGCACGACGTCGGCGGCCGCAAGCGCCTCCTCGCCCGGCGGGAAGTGCTGGTTCGGGATCGCGACGACGCGCATCCCGGCCGCGCGGCCCGCGAGGATCCCGTTCGCCGAGTCCTCGACGACCGCGCACCGCTCCGGCGCCACGCCGAGGCGCCGCGCCGCCTCGAGGAAGACGTCCGGCGCGGGCTTCCCACGCGCCACCTCCTCCGACGACACGGTCGCGCGGAAGAACCGCGCCAGGCCCGAGACGTCGAGCACGAGGTCGATGAGCGGCCGGTTCGACGACGACGCGAGCCCGAGCGGCCAGCGGGCCGCGAGCCGCTCGACTGCCTCGACCGCGCCGGGGAGGAGCGGCAGCCGCTCGCGGTAGCGCTCGCCCATCCGCCGGACGACCTCGGCGCTGATCTCCTCGGGTGGCTCGCGGAGCCCGATCACGTCGTGCATGTAGCGCGACCACTCCGGCGAGCTCATGCCCATCATGTCCCGCTGCGCGCGCTCGCGCCAGCGGCCGCCGCGCTCGCGCGCGAGCTCCTCGCGGACCTCGTCCCAGAGCTGCTCGGAGTCGAGGAGGACGCCGTCGAGGTCGAAGACGACGGCCTCGATCACACCGCGACGAAGCCGCTCTCGAGGTGGACGAGGGGACGGGCCGGCGCACCCGGCTCGGCCAAGACGACCTCGCCGACGAAGAGGGTGTGGTCGCCGACGGCGTGCTCTGCCCGTGTCTCGCAGCGAAGCCAGCCGAGCGCGCCCTCGAGAAGTGGCGGACCCGGCCCCGCGCGGACCTCGACGCCAGCCCAGAGCGCGATCGGCGGCACGCCGCGGGAGAAGCGCGTCGCGAGCTCCTCCTGACCCTCCCTGAGGAGACTCACGCCGAAGGAGCCCGCGCGCCGGAGGAGCTCGTGCAGCGCCGCCTGCCGGCTCACCGCGAGCCCGACGAGCGGCGGGTCGAGCGAGAGCGGGACGAGCGAGCTCACGGTCAAGCCGATGCGCTCCCCCTCGAGGTCGACGGTGACGACTGCGACCCCGGAGGGGAACCTGCGCATGAGGCTCCGCAGCTCCTCGCCCGTCGGCACGAGGCGATCCTAGTCGGCCCGCAGCGCGTGGAAGCGCGCGCCCTACGGCCTGTGCTCGGCTACCAGCTCGCGAAGAACAGCGTGTGCTCGTGCGAGCCGTACTTCCAGCGGCGCCCGCCGACGTGCGTCCACGACTGCGTCGCGACGCGGTTTCCCCCAGTTGCCGTTGATCGTCCAGAGGTCGAGCGTGCGGGCGTTGGCGCCGAGGATCAGGCCGGTGTGCTCCCAACCGTCCTCGATGCCGTACAGCATCCCGCGAACGGAGGAGCGGGAGGGTGTGCCCACCACAAACTCCATTTACCCATTTGTGTCAAGAGGCGCTTAGAAGTCGACGAAGTGGTCGAACGGGCGCTCGAGCATGGCCGCCGGTGTCCGAAGGACGGCCCATCGGTGGAGGTCGTCGGGAGCCGAGATCTCCTCGACCTTCCAGCCGAGATTGGTGGTGCAGAAGGACGCCGCGCGTGCCACGGCCGGCAGCTGGTAGTCGTCGAGGAAGACGATTCCTTCCGGGCGCACGAGGCGGCCGAGGTAGACGAGGTCGAGGAAGACGCCGTCGAAACGGTGGTTACCGTCGACGAAGGCGAGGTCGAAGCGGCGGCCTTCGGAGAGCAGACGCGGGAGGACGATCTGCGACTCGTCCGGGTGGAGCTCGGCGAGCTCGCCCACACCTGCCTCGTCGAGGAGCCGGAGACCGTCGCCGGCGAACCTCGTCTCCTGGTGAGGATCGATCACCACGTGGCGCGCGCCGTTTCGGCCGTTCGCCAGCAGGCCCTGGCAGATGTAGAGCGCCGAGACGCCGTAGCCGAGGCCGATCTCGACGGTGCGTGTCGCGCCTTCACGCTTCACCCACTCGCGTAGCGCCTCGCCTTCGGCCGGGGTGACGGAGACGGCGCGCCGACTCAGCGCTAGAGCCCGGCGGCATGGCCGTCGCCGCGTGCGTCGGAGCCGCCGACGAGCGCCTCGTCGAGGCAGAGAATCGCCTGGCCGACGCCGAATCGGTGCGGCTCCGGGTCGAGGAACGGCTCGTCGCCGGATCGCCGGAGCTCGTCGGCGCGTTCCCAGAGGCCGGGCTCGAGCGCGACGCGGCGTCCTGCCTCGACGCGGAACCGGGCGGCGTCGAGCGCCGCCTGCGGGTCGGCGCCCTCGCGCAGGCGGTGCACGAGCTGGACGTGTCCCTGCGCCTGCATCGGCCCGCCCATCACGCCGAACGGGCCGACCAGCCGGCCGCCCTCGAGCAGCATGCCCGGGATGATCGTGTGGAACGGGCGGCGCGCCGGCCGCAGCTCGTTCGGGTGTCCCGGCTCCTCGACGAAGCCCGCGCCGCGGTTGTGGAGCACGACGCCGGTCTCGCCCGCGACGACCCCGGAGCCGAAGTGCTCGGCCAGGCTCTGGATGAAGGACACGGCGTTCCGGTCCTCGTCCACGCAGCACAGGTAGGTCGTGCTGCTGCGGAGCGTGGCGAGGCGTGCAGGGTCGAGGACGAACGCGGGGAGCGGCTCGTCGGCCACATGCGCGTAGACGTCAGTGAGCCCGAGCCGCACGGCCTCGACGAGCTCGTGGAGAGCCGGCTCCGCGACGCTGTCGAGCAGTCCGAGCGCGACGAGCGCGGCCGCGCCCTGGCCGTTCGGCGGCAGCTCGCAGACCTCGAGCCCGCGGTAGCCGACGCGGAGGGGCTCGACCCACTCCGAGCGGTGGGCGGCGAGATCCTCCGCCGACAGCCAGCTCGCGGCCGCGATCGCCTCCGCCACCGGTCCGGCGTAGAAGGCGCTGGGGCCGTCGTCGGCGATCCGCCGCAGCGTGCCTGCGAGCTCCGGAAGCCGGTAGACCGAGCCGAGCGCCGGGGCGCGAAAGGGTGCGCGGCCCTCCTGCTCGGCGAGCCGCCAGAGCTGCGCGACGCGCGGCGTGGCCGCGACGCCACTCTCCGCGAGGTCGATCGCGGGAGCGAGGCAGCGGTCGAGCCCCAGCCGGCCGAAGCGCGCGGCGAGGTCGCTCCAGGCGGCGACGGCGCCGGGGACGGTGATCGACCGCGGGCCGGAGCTGGCCACGCCGCCGCCGTCGAGCCGCGCCGGCGAGCGGCCCGAGCCGTTCAGGCCGACGAGCTCGCCGTCCCACCACAGCTGGGCGAACGCGTCGCCGCCGATCCCGGTCAGCGGCGGCTCGGCGACGGTGAGCACGGCGGCCGCCGTGAGCGCGGCGTCGACGGCGTTCCCGCCCTCCTCGAGCGCGCGCACCGCGGCGCCCGTCGCGAGCGGGTGGCTCGTCGCGACGAGCGCGCGTCGGGTGACGGTAGGAAGACGCGAGAAGCCGCTCGGCGGGAGCGTGCTCGGCGCGAAGAGGCGATCGGCACGGAGCTCCACGAGCCGACCGTACCGCGCGTCAGCCTCCGGTGGCGAGGTACGCGAGCAGGGCTCCGAGCAACGTCCCCGTGCCGGCGAGCGCCAGCTCGATCCGCCGCCGCTCCACGAGCATGCCGAGGCGGGGGTCGCTCACGACGGTCGCCGGCAGCACGGCGAGCCCGAGCAGTGCGATGGCGAGCGCGGACGCGGCGAGGAGGAACAGGCGCTTCAGGTCGAAGCCGCCCGCCGGCTTCGCGAACTCGGCGCCGAGCACGTTCCCGGGTGCCGGCAGGGCGGCGGCGGCCTTGACCGGCGCGGGCCGGGATGCCTTCTTCACGGGAGCCCGGACGGGGCCGTCGGAACCGACCGGCTGCCGGAAGATCGTCGTGCTCCGGAAGACCCGCTCGACGAGGACGGTCCCGCAGGCGTTGCGCGCCCGCGCCCGTGCGACCTCGCCCGCCGTCGGCCGCGAGGCGGTCACGACGATCGTCACGCCGACCACCGGCCGGCCTCTCACCGTCGCGCTCAGCACGTACGTCCCCACCGGAAGCGGCCGCCCGTGCAGCCGCCCTCGCAGGACGACCTTGTTGACCCCGCGGTGAGCCCGGACGGAGAACGTCCCCACGCGGCGGCAGAGCGGCGAGACTTGCGTCACGACGAAGCGGACGACCCCGCGCCGGCGCAGCCGGAAGACGATCTTCGCCGCGCTGCGCCGCGAGCCGCTCCGCACCCAGGTTCGCGTCGTGTGCAGCTTCGACACCGGGTGCACGACCGGCGCGAAGACCAGGGCGGCCGCCGCTTCCGCGGCCTTGAAGCGTCGCTCGCTCGCCGCCGTCGCAGCGGCCGAGGACGAGGCGGAGGCCGAGGCGGAGGCCGAACCCGGAGGCGCGCCTGCGCCCGCGGCGCCTGCGCCCGTTCCGGACTGCTGCGTCGAGCCGGGGCCGGGGCCGGAGCCGGAGCCGGAGCTCGTACCCGTGCCCGTCCCGGTGCCACCGGTCGTGGTCGTGGTCGCCCGCGACGACACCGACGACGCCGTCGACGACGCGGCCGACGTCGCCGAGGTCGGCTGCGCCAGTGAGGAGGTCGCCTTCGACACGGACGAGGCGACCGTCGAGACGACCTGGGTCGGGCTCGGCGGCGGCGGAGGAGGAGGCGGGGGTGGCGGAGGCGGAGGTGGAGGCGAAGTGGGAAGCGGCGGCGGCGGCGGCAGCGGCGGAGGCGGGGGTAGCGGCGGCGGCGGCACCGGCAGCGGCACGGTCGTCGACGTCGGAAGCGGCGGGGGAGGCGGTCCGATCGCGAGCGCGGTCGGGGCGGCGACCGCGGCCACGGCGATGCAGAAGAGGATCGACTTCGGCCCCCGGCGCCTCATCTGCGGATACAACCCCGCTGCCGGGCGAACGGTTGCGGTCTTGCGCGAAAATGCCTCCCGGATGGCGCCGCCCGCCGACTACTACGCCCTGCTCGGGGTCGAGCGCGACGCGGACGCGGAGACGATCAAGCGGGCGTTTCGCTCACGCGCGCGCGAGGTCCATCCCGACGTCTCCGACGCGCCCGGAGCCGAGGATCGCTTTCGTCAGCTCGCGCATGCGTATCGCGTGCTCGCCGCTCCCGACGCGCGTGCGCTCTACGACCGCTTCGGCGACCGCGGGCGCGGAAACGGCGGGCGCGTCGTCGCGGAGCTCGTGCTCGCCCGCCCGGCGGCGCGGCGCGGAGCGCGGCGGACGATCCGCATCCCGCGGCTCGACGTCTGCGCAGCCTGCGGAGGCGAGGGCGCGATCGGCCTCTGCCCGACCTGCGGTGGCTCGAGGCTCCAGAAGCGCGCGTCGCACGGCTCCTTCGGCCGGCTCGTCCAGTTCGACGACTGCCCGGACTGCGCCGTCTGCTCCGAATGCGGCGGCTCCGGTCGTGTTGCCGGTGAACGCCTGCTGGAGGTCGTCGTGCCACCCAAGACGCGCAACGGCGACGCCGTCGCGCTCGACCACGGCGAGTCGGTGCGCGTGCGCGTGCGTCCGCTCGTGGACGAGTCCCGCGTCGTCCGGTACGGCGCCGCGGCCGCCCTTGCCGTCGCGGTCGCCTTCCTCGTCTACCTCGCCTTCTTCAGCTGAGGCGCGGCCGGTTCCCGCGCAGGGCGCGGTAGAGCGCGCGCTGGCGACCGCGCGCGACGTGGACGACCTCGGCCGCCTCTCGCTCGGTGAACATGATCGCCGCGGCTCTCGGCACCTCGAGCGCCGCCTCGATCATCACCGCCGCCGCGAGCGCGTCGTCCGGGACGGCTCGGCGCATCGCTCGCAGGCGCAGGGCGCGAGCGAGCGCCACGGCCTCGCGCGCGGCCAGCATGTACACCGAGCCCTCGACGACGAACCTGAGCGCCATGATCTCCCTGCTAGGTGGACGGTACTACGTGGAGGCCGCCGCGTCGAGGGCAGCGGCTGCGCTCGCGGCCACTCCCTCCTCGGTGACGTAGGCAGTGACGAGCTCGCGCGGGGTGACGTCGAAGGCCCGATTGTCGATCTCGACGCCTGTCGGAGCGAGACGCCGGCCGCCGACGACCGCGACCTCGTCGGGGTCGCGCCGCTCGATCGGGATCGCCGATCCGTCGGCGCACTCGGGGTCGAAGGTCGAGAGCGGGGCGGCGACGTAGAACGGCAGCCCGTGGTGGTGCGCGAGCACGGCCAACGGGTAGGTGCCGATCTTGTTCGCGACGTCGCCGTTCGCGGCGATGCGGTCGGCGCCGACGACGACGGCGTCGACCTCGCCGCCCGCCATCAGCGACCCCGCCATCACGTCGGCGACGAGGGTGCACGGGATGCCGAGCCGCTGGAGCTCCCAGGCGGTCAAGCGGCTGCCCTGGAGCACCGGCCGGGTCTCGTCGACCCAGACGCTCGGCCGCCGGCCCGACTCGTGCGCCGCGCGCACGACGCCGAGCGCCGTCCCGTAGCCGACGCATGCGAGCGAGCCCGTGTTGCAGTGCGTGAGCACCCGCGCCTCCTCCGGCAGGAGCATGGCGCCGTATGCGCCGAGGCGCCGGTTCCGGGCCACGTCGTCGGCGGCGATGCGCACCGCCTCCTCGGCCGGATCGGAGGCCGCGAGCGCGCGCTCGACGCCCCAGGCGAGATTCGCGGCGGTGGGCCGGGTCGCCTTCAGGCGGCGCGCGGCGTCCTCGAGCGGCTCTCCCGTCGCCGCCGCGAGCGCGACTCCCATCGCCCCGGCCGCGCCGAGCGCCGGCGCGCCGCGGACCGCG
>VAXK01000283.1 GCA_005885565.1 Actinomycetota bacterium | reverse complement strand
GACACGATCGCCACGGAAGGGCACGATCTCGGCGACGAGCTGGCCCGAGATCTGTTGCTCGCCACGATCGCGGTCAGATGGGCTCAATCGAACGCGGCGGCCGTCGCGCTCGAGGGGCAGCTGGTCGGCGTCGGGTGCGGGGCGCAGTCGCGGGGCGAGTGCATGCACGCGGCGGTGCGCAAGGCGCAGCTGTGGCACGTGCGCCGCCATCCCGCCGTGCGCAGGCTTCCCTTTCGGGACGAGGTGGGTCAGGCGGATCGCGACTACGCGACCGACCTCTACGGCCGGGGCGACGACTCGCGCGAGCTACGGGGCGCTTTGCGCTCTCTCTTCACGCGAGAACCCGAGCCGCTCGACTCGAAGGCGCGAGACGAATGGCTGGAGCAGCTCGGGGAGCTGGCCTTGAGCTCCGACGGGTTGCTCCGCTTCCGCGATGCCGTCGCCTGCGCAGCGGCCGCCGGCGTGCGCGCGATCGCCCAGCCGGGCGGCTCCGCCCGCCAAGGCGACGTGGTGGCCGCGGCGAACGCGCACGGCATCGTCATGAGCTGTCACCACGTGCGGCTCTTCATGCACTAGGAGCCGCGGGTGCCCTCGAGGGCACCCGCGGCTCCCAGATTCGAAGCTACGACGCGCCGGTGATGAACTGGAACAGGTCGGATTCGACCATGACGAGCCTTCCGGGCCCTCCCTGGTACGCGAGCGCCGATCCGACCGGGACCGTCAGGATCTCGTAGCCGATGACGTGCAACGTGCTGTCGGCCGTGCCCATCCAGAGCGTGCCTTCCTCGGTGGACGCGAACCAGCACGGGCCACCCGAGTACGCGCCCCAGATCGTGTCGAAGTTGAAGACCTGGGCTCGCGACGTGTCCACGACGAGGTTCGTCTTGTCGAGCAGCGACACGCTCCAGTTCGACTCGTTGATCGAGTAGTACCAGAGGTTGTAGTCCGAATGCCCGACCGAGCAGACCGCGACGAGCAGCTTGTCGTTGAGCACCGACACGCTGTTGATCCCGCGCTGCGCGCTCGGGTTGTAGACCGTCTGGGACATGATGTTTCCCGACGGGATCTGGACGATCGAGATGTACCCGTCGTCGGAGCCCGTGACGACGTACGCGGGATTGTCCCGAACCACCGCCATGCCGTACATGTAGTGCGAGTTGAACGGGTTCACCGGGTTCGGGTTCTGAAGGCCAACGGACCTCTGGAACGTCAGCGCATGGCTCGTCGGGTTGTACTTCCAGATCGAGATGTAGCCCTCGGAGTGTCCGACCACGAGCGTGTTCGGGCTGCCTGACTGGAACCACGCCCCGTTCACCGCATAGCCGAGCGACGAGTCGTACGTGTACGTCTGGAGCGCCGTGAGGTCCGTCCACTGGCCGCTCGCGGAGGCCCACAGCACGATCGACGAGAAGTCGTTCGACGTGACCACGGCATTGCCCGGCAGGTGCGTGATCATCTGGACGCCCTGCTCGGCCGGGTCGTTCACCGCCTTCTGGATGAGCGGCCCTTGGTACTGCCCCGTCTCGAAGTCGAAGATGCTCATCGACCCGTCCCAGCGGCCGACGGCGAAGCTATTGGAGTCGAGCCAGACCGTCTCCTGCGCGAACGCGTACGTCGTGCCGCCCTGCGTGATCGGCAGGGGGGCGTTCGTCGTCATCGTCTCGACGCGGATGCCACGCGACTCGAGCTCACGCCGCGAACGGATCAGCGGCGGAACCGGCGCGGGCCCCGAGAACGTGCGTCGACGAGGCCTGAGCAGCCGGCCGCCGCCGGTGGCCGGAAGCGCTCCGGCCGCGACGCCCGGGACCACGCCGCCGACGGTAGCCGCAGCGGCCAACCCCGCTCCCCTCTTCAGAAGCCCCCCGCGAGTGAGCCCGTTCGGATCGGGAGCCTCAGCTCCCTCCTGTTCCACGTCCGCCCGATGTTCGTCTTGCTGAAATTTGGGCACGCGTCCTCCCCTCCTTGCCAACACATAGCTGATCGTGCGACCGCCGGGTCGCCTTCTACCAATCAGCCCTAGGGTGCCAGAGTCAAGCCGAAGTCGGAAAGCAAGTCAAGGCGGGACCGGGACCGTGCCGACTCTACGCCGGAACCGAGGCGACCGACGTCGTTGCAGCCGCCGCCGCGAGGGCATCGACGAGGCCCTGGCGGGTGTGGAGAGCCGCCTCGAGGTCCGGTTCACGGCCGCAGCTGCGGAGTGCCTCCGAAGTGGCCGGATCTACCGACGCCGATCGCGGGCCGTGCGGGATCGCGCCCCCGGTCGCCTCCGCGAGCAGCTGCACCGCGGCGGGCGACGCGAAGGCGATCCAGTCGGCGTGCGAGACAGCGCGAAGCTCGTCGGAGGACAGCGGCTCCGCCAGGTTCTCGTAGAGGACGAGGAGGTCGGCACTCACACGTCCTAGGGCGTCCCGCTGCTCGCGGCCGCAGACGATGAGGGCGCGGTCGGCCCCGGCGCCCTCGAGCACCTCCAGCGGCTCGTCCGCACGAGGGGATACGAGGTCCGGAAGCAGCCCGCGAGCCCGGAGCGCATCCGCCGTGGCGCGCCCGCTCGCCGTGATGCGACGCCCGGCGAGGGCGCGCGCGTCCCGGCGGCGCTCGTGGAGGAGCTCGAAGAGTCGAGCGACACCGCTTGCCGAGGCGAAGAGGACGACGTCGTAGCGCTCGAGGGCAGGGAGCTCGGCCGCGATCGGCTCGATCCGCACCGTCGGCGCTTCGAGGACGGCGGCGCCGAGGGCCCGCAGCCCCGCCGCCACGTCGCCCGCCTCCCCGGGCGCACGAGCGACCGCGACGGTGACGTCGTGCAGCGGGCGCGCCTCGAACCACGCGGTCTGGGTGTGCAAGGCCGCTACCGGCCCGACGATCGTTACCGCCGGGGGTCGAATCCCTTCCTCGACGACCCGCTCGGCGATGTCCGTCAGCGACGCCAGCACCGTGCGCTGGCGAGGCAGCGTCCCGCGCTCGACCACCGCCACAGGCTCGTTCGAGCGGCGGCCCGCCGCCCGCAGGTGCTCGGTGATCTCGGGCAGGGCGGCCACGCCCATGTAGAAAACGAGCGTCCCGGGGAAGGCCGCCAGCGCCGACCAGTCGAGGTCTCGGACGGTATGGCCCGCCACCAACGCCACGGCGCTCGCCAGCTCGCGGCTCGTCACCGGGATGCCGGCGTACGCAGGCGCGGCGATGCCGGCGGTGATCCCGGGCACGACCTCGAAGGTGACTCCCGACTCACGGAGCGCCTGGGCCTCCTCCCCTCCGCGCCCGAAAACGAAGGGGTCACCCCCTTTCAGCCGGACGACCGTGTCGTGACGACGGCCGTGCTCGACCAGCAGGCGGTTGATCTCGTCCTGGGTCACTTGCTCATCGCCGCTCCGCTTGCCGACGAAGAACAGCACGGCGTCCGGGCGGGCGCTCTCCAGCGACTCCTCGGGGATCAGGCGGTCGTAGAGGATCACGTCGGCCTGGGCGATCAGCTCCGCGGCCCGCACGGTGAGCAGCCCGGGGTCGCCGGGGCCGGCTCCGACGAGATAGACCGTCATGCGGGCATCTCGCGCGTGTGTGGCCGGCCCTCGAGCGCGCCCTCGGCGGTGACGTCCCGCACCCACGAGAGCGCGGCGCCGACGTCGTCGACGACCGCCGGGGCCGGCGAGGAGGGTCGGGTGACGACGATCACCGGTAGGCCGAGCTGTCGAGCGGCGTCGAGCTTCGCCTGCGTGTCGCGTCCCCCGCTCTCCTTCGTCACGAGGAGGTCGATGCGGTGCGCCCGCATGAGGGCGAGCTCGCCGCCAAGGGTGTACGGCCCGCGATCGACGAGGACGCTGCAGTTGGGTGGGAGCGGCGGCTCCGGCTCCGCGAGGCAGCGGATCAGGAACCAGGCCGACGTGACGGGCGCGAAGGCGGCGACTCCCTGCCGGCCCGTGGTGAGGAGCACGCGGCTGCCGAGCCGAGGGATCATCTCGGCCGCCTGGGCGAGATCCGGGGCCGAGTGCCAGCGATCACCGGGGAGCCGCCGCCAGCGTGGACGCTCCAGGCGAAGCAACGGCACGCCGGCGTCGCGACAGGCGGAGACCGCAGCCGCGGAGATTTGGGCGGCGAAGGGGTGGGTCGCGTCGACGACCGCCTCCGGGCGGTGCTCGGTGAGCCACCTCGTCAAGCCACGCGCCCCGCCGAAGCCGCCTATGCGGACGTCGCCTCGCGGGACCCGAGGATTCCGGACGCGCCCGGCGAGCGAGGAGACGACCGAGATGCCGCTCCGGTGCAGCGCCTCGGCGAGCTCGCGGCCTTCGCGCGTGCCACCGAGCACCAGCACGCCGCCGCCCCGGCCGTCCGCGGGAGTCGAGAAGCGCTCGGTCGTCTGCGTCTCCCGTCCGACGTCGAAGGCCGGCTCTACCTGCTCGGGCGGGCGGGAGGCGGGCTCACCCGAGCCTCCTCGAAGGTCGCCATCTCCGCGTGCATCCGTCCCGCGGACTCGATCAGCGGAAGCGCCAGCGCGGCGCCGCTCGCCTCGCCGAGGCGGAGGCGGAGATCGAGGATCGGCTCGAGCCCGAGCTCGGTCAGCACCTCCGAGTGCGCCGGCTCGGCCGAGCGATGGCCGGCGAACAGCCACTCGCGGCATCCAGGGTGGAGCCTGGCCGCGACGAGCGCGGCCACGGAGGTCGCGAATCCGTCCAGGACGACGGGGACGCGACGCTGGTATGCCCGCTGGATCGCGCCGACGAGGCCGGCGAACTCGAAGCCTCCCACGTCCGCGAGGACGTCGAGCGCCGGCGGATCCACTCCGTGCGGCCGCCTCTCCTCGAGGTGTCGCTGGAGCGCGGCGTCCACGATCGCCCGCTTCCGGGCGATGCCCTGAGCGTCGAGTCCGGTGCCCCGCCCCACCGCACGGCCGGAATCGCTGTTCGTCAGCGCACAGAACAAGGCTGCGCTCGTGGTCGTGTTGCCGATCCCGATCTCGCCGACGACGAGGCAGTCGGCGGCCGTCGCGTCCAGCAGCTCGTCCGCGAGCTCTCCCCCGAGCGCGATCGCCTGCCGAGCCTGCTCGACCGTCATCGCCGACTCGGTCGAGATGTCTCCCGTGCCGCGGGCGACCGGCCGGGAGACGCACCCGTCCGGGGTCGCGTCGTCGAGCCCGACGTCGACGACGTCGAGTCGCTCGTGACGGGCCCGGGCGAGCACCCCGATCGCCGTCTCGCCACGCGCAGCTGCGGCGGCGACCTCGGCCGAGACGTGGCTGCCGAAGACGCTCGTGCCGTGGCGGGTATGGCCGTGGTCGGCGGCGAGCACGAGATGCGCGGCTCGGAGCGGCGACGGCGGCGCGGCGCCGGTGGCCGCGGCCCAGCGCTCGACGACGTCCTCGAGCATGCCCAGGCTGCCGATCGGCTTGACGAGCG
>VAXK01000282.1 GCA_005885565.1 Actinomycetota bacterium | reverse complement strand
GCCCCGAGGCCGTAGCCGTTCGTCTTCACGACCGCCCAGAGCTCGGCCCCGCCGAGCGCGCGCAGGAGCGTGGCCGCGTTGCGGCGGATCGCGCCCAGCTCGATGGTGAGCTCAGAGCGGTGCATACGGACGGAAGTTTCGCGCCAGCTCGGACACGTACGCGCGGCCGAGTGTCGCGCCGTTCCGCTCCAGCCACTCGCGGAAGCTCGCCCGGCCGCGCGGCGGCTCGTGCGAGACCAGCAGGCTGGCCTGGAGACCCGCGAGCTCGTCGCGCGTCAGCAGGACGTCGCGCCGCGCGACGCCGGCGATCGCTCCGACCGCCAGCGCGAGCCGCGGCGGCGCGTGGACGAGCGGGCGGCGGCACCCGATCGCCGCGCCGACGAGGCGCACGAGCTCGGCGAACGAGTACTCCTCCGGCCCGGCGGCGTCGACGGTGCGGGTTGCGGTGACGGCGATCTCGGCCACGTCCTCGGCGGAGACCGGCTGCACGCGCCCGCTCCCGTCGCCCGGCACGACGAAGACCGGGAAACGGCGCAGGATCCATGCGATGTTGTTCACGAGGATGTCGCGCGGGCCGAAGACGAGCGTCGGCCGGACGATCGCGTACGCCGGTCCGGCGGCGGCAAGCTCGCGCTCGACCTGCGCCTTGCCGCGGAAGTACGGAAGCGGCGAGTCGTCGGAGGGACTCGACACGCTGACGTGGACGATTCGCTCCACGCCGGCCTCCGCGGCCGCCGCGAAGAGGAAGGCGCTGTTCCGGACGGCGCGGTCGAAGGTCGTCCCGCCGCGCTCGAAGCGCACCCAGTACGTGTTGTAGAGGCAGCGGGCACCGCGCAGGCTCTCGACGAGCGCCGCTCGGTCGGCGAACTGGAGCGGCGCCGTCTCGATCTTCCCGTGCAGCGGGCTCGCCGGATCGTCCCTGCGGGTGAGCGTCCGGACGCGAACGCCGTCGTCGAGCAGCCGCCGCGCGATGAAGCTCCCGGTGTACGAGAAGGCGCCGGTGACGACGACGAGCTCAGGCAAGCGCGGCCGGCAGGTGCGCGATCACGTCGCTCGCGACGAGCCCGGCCTGCTGGGGCGCGAGGAGTGCGGCCCGAGCCTGAGCGCTCGAGGCCGCCGCCGCGGCCAGGCGCGCGTCCATCCCCTTCGCCAGGAACGCCGCGACGATCCCCGTCAGGACGTCGCCCGACCCGGCCGTTGCAAGCCCGGGCGCGTTCGTCGAGCGGACGAGCACGCCGGCGCCGGGCGCGCCGACCAGCGTGTCCGCGCCTTTCAGGAGGACGACGCAGCCGAAGCGCTCGACGCCGCGCCGCAGCGCCTCGAGCCGGTGCGCCGCGACCCACTTCGACTCCTCGCCGAGCAGGCGCGCGAGCTCGCCCTCGTGCGGGGTCAGGACGGTTGGCGCGTCGCGCCGGAACGGCTCGAGCTCGTGCAGGCCGTCCGCGTCGACCACGATCGGCAGCGACGTCTCCTCCAGGAGCCGGCGGACGAGAGCCCGCTCCGACTCGCCGCGACCGAGCCCCGGCCCGAGCGCGACCGCGCCCATCCGCGGCAGGACGTCGTCGATCTCGCCGAGCGGCCGCTTCACCGCTTCCAGCAACCGCATCTCGATCACCGGCAGCGAGGCTTCCGGCACGGCGACCGCGACGTAGCCGGCGTCGCCGCGGAAGGCGGCCTCAGCGGCGAGGCAGGCGGCCCCGGTCAGCCCGGGCGCGCCGCCGACGACGAGCACGGCGCCTGCGGTGTACTTGTTGTCGCCCTCCCGCCGGCGGGGCACGCGCTCGAGGATCTCCTCGGTCACGAGCCGGTGCTCCGTCTCGCCTCGCTCGAGACCGATGTCGGCGGCGACGACCTCGCCGGCGTGGAAGCGACCCGGCGCGACGACGAGCCCGACCTTCGGTGCGTGCATCGTCACCGTCAGCTCAGCGTCCACGGCCCCGGCGGCCACCTCTCCGGTGGACGCGTCCACACCGGAGGGGACGTCGACCGCGACCACCGGCACACCGGCGCCGTTCATGCGCTCGATGAGTTCCGCCGCATCCGGCCGCGGCTCGCCGTGGAAGCCGGTCCCGAAGAGCGCGTCGACGACGAGGTCCGCCCCCTCGACGAGCTCCTCGACCGCGTCGCGGCCCGCCTCGCGGAGGATGCGGGCGGCAATCCGCCCGTCGCCGCCGTTCGCGCCGCCGCCGCAGACGCACGCGATCCTCCGCGCGGACTGGTAGCGCTCGAGGATCGCCTCGGCGACGGCGCAGCCCGCGCGCTCCATCATCGCGTCGACGTCGTGCCCGGCCTCGGCCGCGCGCATCTCCTCCGCTGTGTAGAGCGGCTCAAGCATCGGAGACGACGCAGATCGCCGCCGCGAGCTCGCGCGAGTGCGTCATCGAGAGGTCGATCGGCCCGGCGCTCGTGCGCTCCGCCCACGCCTTCGTCCGGCCGGAGAGGCGCACGCCCGGCTTCGGCCGCCCGGCGATCTCGATCTCCTTCCACGTGAAGCGGACGCCGCTCCCGAGCGCCTTCCCGACTGCCTCCTTGCCGGCGAAGCGGCCGGCGTAGCTCTGCGCCGGATTGGGGCGCGAGTCGCAGTAGGCCTGCTCGGCGGCGGTGAAGCAGCGGTCGCGGAAGCCGGGGTAGCGCTCGAGGGCGCCCCGGATCCTGGCGATCTCGATCAGATCGAGCCCGACCCTCACGCGTTCTGGTCGAGCCAGGCCGGAAGCTGGGCCATCGAGGACACGATCCCTTCGGGCATGACGCTTCCGCGCTCGACGGTGTCGGGCCGGAACTTGCCGGTGCGGACGAGCACCGTCCGCAGGCCGAACCGCTGCGCGCCGGCGATGTCGGACTCGATGTCGTCGCCGACCATCCAGGTCAGCGCCGGCTCGGCGTCGAGCGCCTCGACCGCGGCGCCGAAGTACGCGGGGCTCGGCTTGCCGAGCACGGTCGCCTCGACGTCTGCCGCGTACTCGAGCCCGGCGACGAACGCGCCCGCGTCGAGCAGCGGGCCGCGCCGAGTCTGCCACCAGCGGTTCTTGTGCAGGCAGTAGAGCTCGGCGCCCGCCTCGAGCTCGTGGAAGGCGCGGGCGAGGTTCGTGTAGCTGAAGACCTGGTTCGTCTCGAGGGTCTCGTCGGCGCCGCCGATGAGGACGGCCTCGGCGTCCTCGCCGACGAGCTCGACGCCCTCGAGGTCGTCGACGACCGCGTGCATCGTCAGCGCGAGCACCCGCTTCCCGGCGAGGGCGCGCGCGGCGGCGATCGCCGTCGTCTGGAGCTCCTCGTCCGTGAGGTCGACGCCGATCTCGCGCAGCTCCTCGGCCAGCGTGGCGCGCGCCCGCGTCGTGTTGTTCGTGACGAAGCGGAGCCGGTGGCCGTCCTCGCGCAGCCGCCGCACCGCGTCGGCCGCCCCCGCGATCGGCTCTCCCGACACCATGAGTACCCCGTCCACGTCGAGGAGAATTGCCGCCATGGCCGGCGAGTCTATTTCGGTCACGCGCTCCGTCGCGATCCCGCTCGAGGAGATCGAGCTCCGCGTCTCCCGCTCGAGCGGGCCCGGCGGCCAGCACGCCCAGAAGTCGGAGACCCGCGTCGAGGCCGTCTTCGACGTCGAGGCCTCGGCGACGCTCTCGCCCGCGCAGAAGCGCCGCGTGGTCGAGCGTCTCGGCCCGGTGGTGCGAGCCGTCGCCCAGGACGAGCGGAGCCAGGCGCGGAACCGCGAGCTCGCGGTCGAACGGCTCGCCGAGCGGCTCCGGTCAGGCCTGCGCGTGCAGCGGCGCCGCAAGCCGACGAAGCCGTCGGCGGCCGCGCGCGAGCGCCGCCTCCAGGAGAAGCGGCGCCGCGGCGAGACGAAGCGGCTGCGCCGCCCGCCGGGCTAGGGTTTGGAGATCACCGCGCTCGCTCCCGTCCCGACGCTTCCGCCGCAGGAACGCGCGCGGCGGGAGCGACAAGTCCGGCTTCTTGCCTGGAGCGGGAACGCTTGGCATCTCATCGAGTTCGGCATCGCCGTCGGAGCGGGCATCGCCGCCGGGTCGATCGCACTCGTCGGCTTCGGCGCCGACTCGCTCGTCGAAGGGCTCTCCGGGTTCGTGATCGTGTGGCTGTTCACGGGTTCTCGGGGAAGCAGCGAGGCAGCCGAGCGCCGCGCTCAGCAGCTCGTCGCCTCGAGCTACTTCGTCCTCGCCGCCTACGTCGGAATCGAATCCCTGCGCACGCTCTTCGGTGGCCAGCATCCGGATGTGAGCTGGATCGGAATCGGGCTCGCGGCGGTCACCGCACCGACGATGCCGGTTCTCGCGCGATCGAAGCGGAGGGTCGGGCGGACGCTCAACTCGTCCGCCACCGTGAGCGAGGCGAGCCAGAACATGATCTGCGCCTACTTGTCGGTCGCGCTCTTGGTCGGGCTCGGCGCGAACGCACTCTTCGGATGGTGGTGGGCCGACCCGGGCGCCGCGCTCGTGATCGCCGCCGTGGCGGTTCGAGAGGGACGCTCGTCGTGGCGCGGTGCAGCCTGCTGCGCCCACTGCTGAGCACGAAGGCGGCGCGACCAGAATCCTCAACGCGCATGCTCGTGGCTGTGGCCATGGCCTTTCATCGGCGCGTTCATCATCCGCAGCATCGACAGCCCACCCGTACGGACGAAACGCCACCGAACGGAACGCGAAAGTCGTCGAGGCGAGCGTGCACTGGAACTACACGACCGTGCTGAACCTCGTCTTTCTCGCGTTCGGAGTGGTTCTTGCGGTAGACGTCGAGGATCGGGAGCACGATGAGGTCGGCGAAGACGAAGGCGAGGACCCGCCGAAGCTGATGCCGCCGTTCCAGAGGATCGCCGCCAGCGGCACGTTGCCGATCGAGCAGACGAAGCTGAGGATCGCGACCGCCGGCCCGACGACCGGCCCCCAGAGCTTCGCCAGCGTCGGGTGGCCGTCGAGGAAGAGCGAGCGCCAGAAGTGCTCCGGCACCCAGGCCGCGAGCGCGCCCGCGACGAGCAGGCCGCCGGCGACGTCGATCCAGCCGCGTAGGAGCACGACGAGGCGGCGCCCACGCCGCAGGCGATGCCGAGCGAGCGTGGCGAGTCGTCGGGGAGCAGGCGACGCAACTCCGACTTCGAGACGACGGCCTGCACGACGCCGGAGAGCGCGAAGCCGAGGATCAGCGCCCAGAGGATCTCCCAGAACATGCCGAACGCAAACGAGAGTGCCTGTCCGAGCTCGTGCCAGAACACCGCTGGCACGCTACGGAAGACGGAGACGGGAGTTACGGCACCGCCGATTCGTCCGCGCCGCTGTTGCGCTCTGGCAGCTTCGCGAGTAGGCTACGGCTTCGTGAGTAGGATGACAGAGAGTTGAGTAGTGCCAACCACACCGGCCAAGCGGTGCAGAGGCTTGCTTACGACCACCCAGACTGGGTTCCGGTACTCCGCGCTGCGTGTGAGCAGGCTCGAAAGAGCGAGCCCTTCGGAGGTCAGTTCGCGGGCCGCTGGGTTCTCCAAGAGTGGGCCCAGCAGACGGGAACTCAACAGTGGAAGCCGGGTCTTCGTCTCCTCGTGGCCTACGGATTACTCGAAAAGGTGGGCGAATCGACGCGAGGAGGGAGGCGTGCCTATTACCGCATGCCGGATCGAGCCAGAGTCGAGCAAGCACTAAAGAATCTCGAAACCTGACTCCGGATCGAGCATGCGCCGATAGGCGCCGACGTGCCGTACATCGCCCTCATCGCCGCGCTCTGCGTGATGGCTGTCTTTCGAGCGCTCTGGCAGGGCGCTCGTCCCGAGGTCGTCGCGTTCGGTGCGGACGTGTCAACCGCCGTCTTGGCCGCTCTGCGTCGGCGACTTGGACTCCTGCTTAGTCACCTCACCAGAGTGAGCACCTCTGACGGTCACCATTCTTCATCTGGATCCACCTCGGCCAAAACGCGTCCTTGAGATTCGCTCGACTGAGACCTAGAGGGCAGGCGGACGATCGCCGAGGGGTCTCGATAGTCGAGGTCGACGGCAGTTGGCCGTGCGCGTCG